>NZ_JAWHTD010000148.1:0-506 GCF_032586235.1 Aestuariicoccus sp. MJ-SS9 | reverse complement strand
GAGGCGGTTCATCTCGCCGCCGAGGGCATTGCCGATGTCGAGGATATCGACAAGGCGATCGCTTACGGGCCAGGTATGCGTTGGGCCTTCATCGGACCGCATCTGACCTATCACCTGGGGGGAGGAGAAGCTGGATATCGTGGCTATCTGGATCACCTCGGTCCGACGCAGGAGCGCCGCTGGAAAAGCCTTGGCAACCCGGCACTCAATGAAGAAATCAAAGCGGCGCTAATCGAAGGCGTGGAACGCGAACTTGCCAGCCAAGACGAAGCCACTCTTGTTAAACGGCGTGATGCTGCATTGGTCGAGTTGCTGAAGCTAAAGTCCTTTCACGGGCTTTGAGGCATCTTGCGGTGTCTGCCAGATACACACGTGTCTTTCGCCTCGGCCCGTTGTGCCATCGCGGCATGACATCTGTTCTGCGTAATCTACTCCACGGCATGGCCGCTTTAGAGCAACTCGGTATGGCATGGCACCGCACAAGGCCATGTGCGAAAGTGCCCTGG
>NZ_JAWHTD010000147.1:0-512 GCF_032586235.1 Aestuariicoccus sp. MJ-SS9 | reverse complement strand
CGCAACCTGCGCGACTGGGCGATGTTCAGCGAACTGCCCGACATCGGTATCGATGTCTACATCGCCACCGAAAGCCTCGACTTCAATTCACGCGGCGGCCGATTGACCGCGGACATTCAGGCTGTGATCGCCGCCGACTATATCCGCAACCTGCGCGAGGAAACGATCAAGGGCCTGACCGGCCGGCTGAAGCAGGGCATCTATCCGTTTCGCGCCCCGATCGGTTATCTCGATCGGGGCAAGGGCCAGCCCAAGGTTCCCGACCCGGTCAAGGCGCCTCTCATCCGCCAGATGTTCGATCTCTACGCTTCCGGTCAACACTCGCTCAGGTCATTGCAGGCCGAAATCAACCGCCGCGGCCTTCGCAACCACGGAGGGCGCCCCTTGAGCCTCTGCGGGGTTGAGACGATCCTCAACAACCCTTTCTACACCGGTCTAATCCAGGTACGCAAAACCGGAAAAAGTTACGATGGACTCCACGAGCCGATCGTGCCCGCCGCCTTGTTCACGCG
>NZ_JAWHTD010000146.1:0-512 GCF_032586235.1 Aestuariicoccus sp. MJ-SS9 | reverse complement strand
CGCAACCTGCGCGACTGGGCGATGTTCAGCGAACTGCCCGACATCGGTATCGATGTCTACATCGCCACCGAAAGCCTGGACTTCAATTCGCGCGGCGGGCGATTGACCGCGGACATCCAGGCTGTGATCGCCGCCGATTACATACGCAACCTGCGCGAGGAAACGATCAAGGGCCTGACCGGCCGGCTGAAGCAGGGCATCTACCCGTTCCGCGCCCCGATCGGTTATCTCGATCGGGGCAAGGGGCAGCCCAAGGTTCCCGATCCGATCAAGGCGCCTTTCATCCGCCAGATGTTCGATCTCTACGCTTCCGGTCAATACTCGCTCCGCTCCTTGCGGGAGGAGATGAACCGCCGGGGCCTTCGTAACCACGGAGGGCGCCCCTTGAGCCTCTGCGGGGTTGAGACGATCCTCAACAACCCTTTCTACACCGGCCTAATCCAGGTACGCAAAACCGGAAAAAGTTACGATGGACTCCACGAGCCGATCGTGCCCGCCGCCTTGTTCACGCG
>NZ_JAWHTD010000145.1:0-516 GCF_032586235.1 Aestuariicoccus sp. MJ-SS9 | reverse complement strand
GGAAACACTGGAGGTCCGGGCCGTCGAGGTCACAACGAGCAATATCGGCGACGCGCCGATGCTGCCTGAACTGCTGAACCAAATCGCTCCCGACCACACTATCGGATCAGTTACAGCCGACGGCGCATACGACACGCGCAAATGCCACGATGCGATTGCAGCCCGTGGTGCTCATGCCGTTATCCCGCCGCGCCAGAACGCCAAGCCCTGGAAACCAACCACTGCCGGGGCCATCGCCCGGAACGAGGCGGTCAACGCATCGCGATACCTAGGCAAGGCCATCTGGCGACGATGGAGCGGGTACCACCGCCGGAGCCGGGTTGAAAGCAAGATGAACTGCATCAAGCTGCTCGGCCAATCCTTGATGGCAAGAGACTTTGATCGGCAGGTCGCGGAAATCCAGGTCCGCGTCGCGGTCCTCAACCGCTACACCGCTCTTGGCATACCCGTCACTGGGCCCGTAGGATAAGTCCGTCCGGGGAAAGGGGCAGTCCGTTCAAACCCGCATTTGTGCAA
>NZ_JAWHTD010000144.1:0-532 GCF_032586235.1 Aestuariicoccus sp. MJ-SS9 | reverse complement strand
ATCACGTTCTCAAAACCCCGAAGGCACCAGTAGGCGAACTGGTCCCTTGCTTCGTGATTACCCCGAGGACGCACTCGCCGCTTTGAGCAGGATCAACCGAGCAACTTACTGTCTTAGGTTCTCGCCGGGCCACCCCAAACTGCCCTCGTCCCCACGATTGACTGCCGTCACAGCAAGCCTCCCCGCAGCAACCAGCACAGGGAGGAAGTCACGATGCCAGTCAAAGGAACGTAAAGTCGTCCACCGTCAGATCAGCCGCCGCCACCCCCTCGATCAACACGGTCTGCCCCTGGTAATCGATGATTGCACCCTCAGCCGTATCGGTGATGTTGAGCGCATCGACATAGCCTTGGAGCCCGTTGCCCCCGTTGGAGATGTTCGTCTCGCCGGTCTCGGGGTTCACGATGCGGATCAGGAAACTGTCGGTGCCATCCTCGAAGTCTGTGATGACGTCAGCGTCGCCGTCCTTGAAGAAGTTCCAGACGAAGACGTCCGCGCCCTCGCCGCCGGTCATGGTGTCATCGCCATCGCC
>NZ_JAWHTD010000143.1:0-536 GCF_032586235.1 Aestuariicoccus sp. MJ-SS9 | reverse complement strand
TCCGGCTGTCTCGCCAACTCTTCCTCGAGCGCCGCGATCGACAGCGTCAGCTCACGTTTCTTTTTGCCGAACGTGTCCGGGTCTATTGTTCCATCGATCGCGAGATTGATCAGGCGATCCAGACGGCCTTGCTCATTTGCGTGCTGGAGCTTCAGCGCCTCGCTGCGTTGCGCATGTTCCACCATGCAGGGGTCGTTGGACCACGCTTGCTCAAGCGCCGTGGCATGCTCCTCCGTGATCTCGAGGCTGGATAGCTTGCTTTGGATCGCCGACTCCAACTGGTCTTCCCGGATAGTTTTTGTAGCGCAGGAAACGGCATGACAGCGATAATAGACCCGACCTTTCTGGCGTTCCGGGATCATAGGTCCGGCGCAAAGTCCGCATCGAAACAGACCTCGGTAGAGGTGATTGTGGTGCGTGCTGACCTTGCCATTGCGGCCTGATTTGATCGACTGTACCCGCGTGAACAAGGCGGCGGGCACGATCGGCTCGTGGAGTCCATCGTAACTTTTTCCGGTTTTGCGTACCTGGATTAG
>NZ_JAWHTD010000142.1:0-544 GCF_032586235.1 Aestuariicoccus sp. MJ-SS9 | reverse complement strand
AGGATGCGCCTTGAGCCGCACCGGCTGGTGTTCATCGACGAAACCGCCGTCACCACAAAGATGACACGGCTGCGGGGCCGGTCCGCCCGCGGTACCCGGCTGGAAGCCGATGCGCCCTTCGGTCACTGGCGCACCCAGACCTTCATCGCAGGCTTGCGGATCGACGAACTCAGCGCGCCCTGGGTGCTGGATGGCCCCATGAACCGCGCCGCCTTCGACCTCTACATCGAGACCCAGCTGGCACCGACCTTGCAGCCGGGCGATGTGGTGATCGCTGACAACCTGTCGTCCCACAAATCGGCGCGCGCGCAGGAGGTTCTGAAGTCGCAAGGCAGCTGGCTGCTCTTCCTGCCGCCTTACTCGCCCGACCTTAACCCCATCGAAATGGCATACTCGAAACTCAAGGCACACCTCAGACGGCTCAAGGCCCGCACATTTGAAGTACTCTTCCAATCCGTCGCCCAAACCTGCGATCTCTTCCCGCCAAACGAGTGCAGAAACCTCTTCAAGGCTGCCGGATATGTTGCAGATTAAATGGACGACG
>NZ_JAWHTD010000141.1:0-548 GCF_032586235.1 Aestuariicoccus sp. MJ-SS9 | reverse complement strand
ATCAGCCAGATCGAAAGGGGTCAACGGATGCCCACCATCCGCGAGCTCTGCGCCCTGTCGTTGATCTACGGACGCAGTTTCGAAAGCCTCTACGCCGAGATCCTGAAAGAGGTCCGAAAAGACCTCCGGGAAAACCTGGCGACCATGCCCGCAGAGCCAAAAGAATGGCCGGCCATCGAACGGCGCCGGAAATCCCTCGACCGCCTCGCCCGACGATTACTCGAAGAAGATGACCGGTATCATGTCAGTTAGAAACCAGCGGGCGCTGGCCGTCGCCGCCCGAACCGGACGGCTTGGTTGCGTGGTGGTCGATGACGGCGACCTGGTGATCTGGGATACTTCGGAGAAAGGGGCCAGCTCGTCTGCCAAGGCCGCAGCCAAACTGCGCGATTGGATCAGGGAATATCACCCCGACGTGCTTGTCACCGAAAATCCCGATGCAGCGGGGCGCAAGCACGGGCAACAGATCAGGATCCTGAAAACCTTTGCCGCGATCGGGCAAGACCTGCCCCTAGTCAACCTCGTCGTGCGGAGGCGCCGCACGTTCC
>NZ_JAWHTD010000140.1:0-566 GCF_032586235.1 Aestuariicoccus sp. MJ-SS9 | reverse complement strand
TACTGGTAATCACCGAAGTACATAGGATCGACGACTTGCAGAAAGGACAGCGTGTATTCCTCTCCTCCCGTGAGCGAAACCGAATACCAATCCGCGTCGTTCCAGAAATCGACGCGGCCCGATACGGTCTCACCTAAAACCGCTGTGCCCTCGGTGTCGGGCGTCCCGATCGGCGTCTCGTCATTTGTGTCGAAAACAACTTCATAGGGAATTTCGCCCCACAACGATGCGCTGAAGGAAATGAAATACTTACCCGGTGTTTCGACGCCAAAGGCCCCCCCGAACGAACTCGGCGTGCCGAACTCCCACCACCTAGAATACTCCCACGTACCGGTTTCATCTAGCAAGGCAAAACTAGCACCTTCCCCGCCGTCCGTGCCGGTATTGATCGTTACGCGGGCAAAGTATCCGAGACCAGGCTCCAAGTTGACGGCGAACCAGTCGCGATCCTGGCTGCCATATAGAACCGAGGTGAAGGGCACGCCTGGCTCCAGCGTGGTATCTGTGGTCACGTCCCCCGGAATGTCGCCTTCCGCCAAAGATACCGATACTGTGTAGTCACCGGT
>NZ_JAWHTD010000139.1:0-566 GCF_032586235.1 Aestuariicoccus sp. MJ-SS9 | reverse complement strand
CGGGGGGCGAAAGGGCAAAGCCCGTTTCGCCTCTCTCGCGGCCCCACGCCCCGTGACCGGCAAAACCCGTTTTCAAAACCTGGTAGGGGGATTTTCGCGAATTTCGCGTCATCATGCCAGACCCGGCCCTTCGCGGCACATTGCGCTCACCCCGACGAAAAATGGCCCGCCCAAAACGGGCGAGCCAGTGTTTCAAGAAAGAACTGAAGTCCGGTCTCCGCGCCCGGAGGTCTCTTCGGGATTGACGGCGATCACGCCGCCATTGCGTCGATTGCTTTGTGCAGTTCCGTCGTCGCCTTCGGGTTTTCGACCACGCGGCCCTCAAGCACGTAGGTCACGGCGTTGAAGAGTCGCCAGGCGGTCCGGCCACCCCAATCGAATGGCGGGTTCTCGAAATGACCGAGAATCTCGGGGATCTTCGTGACCGTGAAGATCCGCTTCCGATAGAGCTCCAGGATCAGGTGATCGGCCGCTTGAGGGCTGAGTTCCGTCGCCTGGTAGCGGCAGAATTGCGCGTGCTGCGATGCCCGTTGCGCCTGCAGAGGCTCGACCACGCCGGCCACAAT
>NZ_JAWHTD010000138.1:0-570 GCF_032586235.1 Aestuariicoccus sp. MJ-SS9 | reverse complement strand
GACGAAAAATCTCAGATCCAGGCGCTCGACCGCGAGCAGCCCGTTCTGCCCATGGCGCCTGGTGTCCCCGAACGGCGCACCCACACCTATACACGCAATGGCACGACATCGCTGTTCGCCGCACTCGACATCGCCACCGGCGCGGTGATCGGAAAGTGCTACAAGCGCCACCGTGCGACGGAGTTCCTCGACTTCCTCAAGCAGATCGACAGGCAGATGCCAGAGGGCCAGGATGTGCATATCGTCATGGACAATTATGCCACCCACAAGACGCCGAGGATCAAGGCTTGGCTGGCGCGCCGACCGCACTGGCACGTCCACTTCACGCCGACCTCGGCCAGCTGGCTCAACCAGGTCGAACGCTGGTTTGCCGAACTGACCCGAAAACAGATCCAGCGTGGCGTCCACCGGTCCGTTGCAGAGCTTGAAGCGGACATCATGGCGTTCATAGACGCTCACAATGACAATCCCAAGCCCTACAAATGGGTGAAGTCCGCCGACGAGATCCTCACCTCCGTCCAACGCTTTTGCCAGAAATCATTGGCAAGAACTTCAGATTCAGGTGACTAG
>NZ_JAWHTD010000137.1:0-627 GCF_032586235.1 Aestuariicoccus sp. MJ-SS9 | reverse complement strand
TCGCCTCTGATGAAGATTTTTTCAGGGTGCTTTTGGAAGCGGAACAAGTCTATTCCGTGTCGTGGGAACTTTTGCCGACCGATGTCGCTTTGATAGAGAGTTCGCTCTTCCTCATGGACTCGGAAGAGGTTGCTGTGTTCGGATTTGGTGAATATGGCCACATACCGTTTACTGTCCGAGAAACCGGCGAATATTTCATCGCCTTCTGGGCGGCGCTGGGACCGCTCTCGCCCACCACAAGTCCAGTACCATACAGCATCACTTTACATGACCTCGGACCCGACGATTTTGGAAGCACGCTTGATACAGCGGGAGACTTGAACCTTGGTTCTTCGGTCGATGTCTCCTTGATCGCGCGGGGGGATGCAGATTGGTTTGCGGTCCGTTTGGAAACCGGAACCGTTGTCAGTCTATTTGCTCCCGAAGACCAAATTTCCGGTTCGCTCGATACAAACGAACTAATGATCGCCCTAAGAGACTCGAATGGAGAGATCCTGACGTCTGCAAGTGGTAAGGGAGCGCAAACCGGGCCCTATGAGGTTCAACAGTCCGGCGTCTATTACGCGTCCATAGAAAGCCAACCCATGGAATTTCCGCACGCTGTGCAGAACGTCGGACTGTTTATAG
>NZ_JAWHTD010000136.1:0-628 GCF_032586235.1 Aestuariicoccus sp. MJ-SS9 | reverse complement strand
CCGCAAGTCTCGGCTCAGATCAGCGTAGTGGAAGAAATGCACGTTTCCCCCTGTTTGGCGCGCTTTGGACTGTAAGAAATGATGGGCGATGGACGCTACGGTTAGATAATCACTGCCAGCATCGGTCAGCTCTCCCTCGATGAACTGGTCGAAACCCGCGCCAATGTCGTCAGGGAACATTTCCCTTAATTTCCCCGGGTCTTTCATGTTTGCGACATGGCTGCGAAAAGAAAGATGAACGTCCACTGGGTGGCGATAGACGACGATATAGGTGGGTTCTGCCCCGTAGGAGATCCCGTCCATGGGGGTGTGGCTTTTGATGCACCGTCGGCGTGTTTGTCCGGAAAGGGATGCGGCAATCGCCTTTCTGTCGCGGAATCCGGCATCTAGCCATGGAGCGTCCTCCCGGTTGCCTGCTTCAGGGACGACACGACCATATATCAACATCATCACGATGTTCAGCATCCAAGTCGTGCCACACTTGGGCGGGGTTACGACAAATACGTCGTCCGGGCGAACTTCGAACTCATCCCAGATGTCAGTATTGGTCACTGGACCGATGTAATCCCGAATTCGCTCTATCTTAACGGCCACCATCCTTCACTCCCTTGGTCTGAAAAGAGCCTAG
>NZ_JAWHTD010000135.1:0-698 GCF_032586235.1 Aestuariicoccus sp. MJ-SS9 | reverse complement strand
CCGCCCGACGCGTCGAGCGTGTCGTTGCCGTCACCCCCGAAGAGCCGGTCTCGCCCATCGCCGCCGTCCAGGCTGTCATCGCCGCTGCCCGCCTGCAGCCGGTCGTCACCGTCGCCGCCGATGAGCGTGTCGTCGCCCGCATCGGAGCGAAGGAAATTGTCATTGCCGTCGCCGGTGATGATCACGTTCCATTCGCCGTAGAAATCCACGTTTTCGAAACCCGACAGGCTGTCCTGACCGACGGTCGAACCAACCCGCCCCTGAATCCCTGCCACGAGGTCGATCTCGGCGGTGTTGAACGCAATACCGTTGACGTCGGTAACCAGCGTGTCGTTGCCGTCCCCACCGATATAGGTGTCGGTGCCGCCCTGGGTGATGACCACATCGTCCCCGGCCCCGGCATCCACACTGTCGTCGCCAGCGCCATCAAACAGCGTATCGTTGCCTCCTGCACCGATCAGCGTGTCGTCGCCCTGATCGGCCTGCAGCCGGTTGTCCCCGTCCGTGCCGACCAGGTTGAAGTTTTCCTCCCCTCGCAGCCGTGCATTCTCGAAGTTCAGGATGATGTCGGGATCGTCGGGAAAGTCTGCGCCGTAAAGCTCGCCTTCCACCAGATCCACGGTGACAAAGGCGCCAAACTGGCCCGGCGTGAACCCGTCGTCCTGCAGGTTGCGCTCATAGGTGTCGTTGCCCGGGCC
>NZ_JAWHTD010000134.1:0-712 GCF_032586235.1 Aestuariicoccus sp. MJ-SS9 | reverse complement strand
GTCGCGACACGGCGCCAGTCTTTGAGCCTGCCAAACATGATTTCGATGCGATTGCGACGCTTGTATCGGCGTTTGTCGTAGCGCACAGCAGTCTTGCGTTGCTTGCGACCTGGGATGCAGGCCCGTATCCCTTTGTCTTTCAACGCTTCCCGGAACCAGTCGGCATCATAGCCACGATCCCCGAGGAGCCATTCCACTTTCGGCAAGCTGCTCAGGAGTGCCCGCGCTCCGATGTAGTCACTGACCTGTCCAGCGGTCACAAAGAGATTGAGTGGACGTCCTTGGCTATCGCAGATGGCATGCAACTTGGTGTTCATTCCGCCCTTGGTTCGGCCAATCAGGCGTCCACGCCCCCCTTTTTGACCCCCAAACTGGAAGCCGTGCGGTGTGCCTTGAGATAGGTCGCGTCGATCATCACGGTTTTTTCTTCGCCGTGTTCGGCGGCCAGTCCCGCCATCATCCGGGCAAACACCCCCCTGTCGCTCCAGCGCTTCCAGCGGTTGTAGAGTGTCTTGTGGGGGCCATAGGCTTCAGGGGCATCGCGCCACCTTAACCCATTGCGGTTGATGAAAATAATCCCACTCAGGACGCGCCGATCGTCGACGCGTGGCTTGCCATGGGACTTCGGAAAATGGGGCTCCAGACGCGCCATCTGCGCATCACTCAGCCAGAAGAGATCAGACATATCACCGCTCTGTTTTCGCGCGGTGAA
>NZ_JAWHTD010000133.1:0-713 GCF_032586235.1 Aestuariicoccus sp. MJ-SS9 | reverse complement strand
CCCTGCAGGCCAAAGCCAACAAAATTAGACATTTCTCACATAAATTCAGAGCGTTGGGCGTTGTTCAGACCCGACTAATTATCCGGATGCTCGGCCGCCAGAGACTCGCTGCAGTGCCGCTGGTCGGCTTCGAGCCGATTGTGGTGAAGAACTCTGCAGCTCGAAATTCGCGTTGAAAATCCGGAACTTTGTTCTCGCAGATAGCCGTTTATAAAATGTGGTTTGCGATCGGGCGCCTGCGTGGAAAGTTGTTCTGCCAACCAGCAACGCGAAAAGGATGACCCGTAGCCAATCGAGTTCATGCCGTCTGACCTGCCCCCTGCCGGTCCCTCATTCATAACGAGAGTCTGCAGGTTGGATTTGGGTATTCGGCTTCATCGTCTTGCGCAAGCGCGCCGGGCACGGAGCCCTCAAATTGCTCAAGCGCCCGGCGCGCTTGCTGCGGCGTCTGGTTGGTTAGGGACGAATGCGGGCGGTCCGTATTGTAGTCGTAGCGCCAGAGCGCCAGCTTTCTCCGTGCGTCGTCCAGGCTGTCGAAGATCTCCTCGTTCAGCAATTCGTCCCGCAGGCTGCCGTTGAAGCTTTCAATGAAAGCGTTCTGCTGCGGTTTGCCCGGATCGATATAGTGCCAAGGGAGGTGCTGCCAGACGGATTCGAACCCGTCTCCACAAGGACAGTAGGACTGCCCTTATACCGCGCCAAGTTCGCGCCAC
>NZ_JAWHTD010000132.1:0-720 GCF_032586235.1 Aestuariicoccus sp. MJ-SS9 | reverse complement strand
CCGAGCAGACCTATTATCGCTGGCGTAAACAGTACGGCGGTATGGGAACCGACCAGCTGAAGGAGCTCAAGCGGCTCCAGAAAGAGAATGAGCGGCTGCGCAAGGCCGTGTCTGACCTTACTCTGGACAAACTCATCCTGAAGGAAGCTGCCCGGGGAAACTTTTGAGCCCCGCCCGACGGCGCGCCTGCATCGAGTTGATCCGAAGCGAGATGAAGGTGTCAGAGCGCCGGATTTGCCGGGCACTGGGGCAGCACAGATCAACACAAAGATATCGACCGTGCGGCCGAGAAGACGAAGCCCGCCTGGTAGCGGATATGATTGAGCTTGCCAGGCAATACGGCAGCTACGGTTACCGTCGTGTTGCGGCACTGCTGAGAGACGCTGGCTGGCAGGTCAGCGATGGCCGTGTCGAACGGCTGTGGAAACGGGAGGGGCTGAAGGTGCCACCGAAACAACCGAAGAGATCGAGGCTTTGGCTGAACGACGGCTCGTGCATCCGGTTGCGCCCGGAATATCGGAACCATGTCTGGAGCTACGACTTTGTCCATTGCCGTACAGACGATGGAAAGGCTTTCCGCACATTGAACATCCTGGACGAGTTCAGTCGAGATTGCCTGGCGATACGGGTGAAGCGAAAGCTGAACTCGACCGACGTGCTCGATGCCCTCACCGACCTGTTCATCCTGCGCGGACCACCAGCATTTGTCCGTAGCGACAA
>NZ_JAWHTD010000131.1:0-729 GCF_032586235.1 Aestuariicoccus sp. MJ-SS9 | reverse complement strand
GATTTCCTAGACACCTGCCTCGTTCAGTTTTTGCTGTCTGATCTCATAGTCAATGGGCGACAGCATGCCGTTGTTCGTGTGCTTGCGTTTCGGGTTGTGGAACATCTCGATGTGGTCGAACACGTCGCGCCTGGCATCGTCCCTGGTGGGATATGTCTTCCGCCTGATCCGTTCTCGTTTCAGCAGTTGCAAGAAGCTTTCGGCGACCGCGTTGTCGTGGCAATTGCCGCGCCGGCTCATGCTGGGTTCGAGGTCGTGCTGGCGAAGAAACGTCTGCCACTCGCGGCTGGTGAATTGGGCGCCTTGGTCAGAATGCACCGTGACCCGACCCTCAGGCTTTCGCCGCCACACGGCCGTCAGCAGAGCCTGCAGAGCAAGGTCCGTGGTCATGCGGGATTGCGCCGACCAACCGACGACACGGGGCGAGGACAGATCGATGACGACGCACAGGTACAGCCAGCCTTCGTGTGTCCTCAGATAGGTGATGTCGGTCACCCAGACCTGATCTGGCTCGGACGTCTCGAACCGCTGCTCCGGCCTGTTCTCGGCCACCACCGCAGGCTTGCCGCCATACCGGCCGGGGCGGCGCTTGTAGCCCACCTGCGCGGCGACGCCAGCCGGGCAACCCGGTTCTCCGAGATGCGTTCGCCCCGGTCGCGCAGGTCGTCGGTCAGCTTGCGATATCCGCTCTCGGTCCAGGCCTGCCGGACCGGCTCGGTCTGACGGGCA
>NZ_JAWHTD010000130.1:0-777 GCF_032586235.1 Aestuariicoccus sp. MJ-SS9 | reverse complement strand
GGCGTCTCGATGTCGTCCAATGCCTGGCACACCGGATCCCGCTATAATGCACTCCATATCTCAAAGAGGGTCGTTCCCATCATCCAGCGGCTTGTTGATGTCGGCCTGATCGACTTCGCTGCCGGACGTAACATCGCCCCGGGCCACCCGAATAACCGAACTTCACGCATTCGTGCCGCCCAGCCATTGGTCGAATGGTTCGAACAGCAGCCTGTGCCGAGAGACGATATCGTTCGGGCCGTGGGTGAGTCCGGATCGGTCCCGTACGCCCAGTGCAACCAGTCGTCCCGCTTGTTGTCGGCTTGCGAGCCGAGGACGAGGTGGTCCGGGTTGACGCAGAGGCGATCGTGGCAGCGGTGCCGGACGACTTGCTGCGTCGAGGCCGTCTCCCGATTCAGCACACAGTAGATGAAGCGATAGGCCTCAATCTGCCTGCCGAGGAACCGCAACTTCGCCGGTCCCACCGTCGCCGTGATCCGGCAGCCGGTTTCACACTTGGGAATGTATGGCCACGGGCTAGATCAGATCGAGGTCTACGATGCCGACTGGTTCAGAGAACCGTTGAAAGACGAAGGGATTCGCGCGTGTATCCCGGGCCGGAAGCAACGCAACACCACCGTCAAATACGACAAACGCCGATACAAGCGACGCAACCGCATCGAGATCATGTTCCGCAGGCTCAAGGATTGGAGGCGCGTGGCGACAAGCTATGACCGCTGCCCCAAGGTCTTCCTCTCAGCAATCGCGTTGGCCGCAACCATCATGTTCTGGTTCTGA
>NZ_JAWHTD010000129.1:0-791 GCF_032586235.1 Aestuariicoccus sp. MJ-SS9 | reverse complement strand
ATTGTCGACAGGAAGACCTTGGGGCAGCGGTCATAGCGGGTTGCGACGCGCCTCCAATCCTTGAGCCTGCCGAACATGATCTCGATCCGGTTTCGCCGTTTGTAACGGCGTTTGTCGTATTGAACGGGTGTCTTGCGCTGCTTCCGGCCCGGGATACAGGCGCGTATCCCCTTGTCTTTCAACGCGTCTCGGAACCAGTCGGCATCGTAGCCGCGATCCCCTAGCAACCAGTCGACTTTTGGGAGACTACTGAGTAACGCCCGTGCGCCGATGTAATCACTGACCTGCCCGGCGGTGACGAACAGATCGAGCGGTCGCCCTTGGCTGTCGCAGATCGCGTGTAGCTTCGTATTCATGCCACCCTTGGTCCGACCGATCATGCGTCCACGCCCCCCTTTTTCACGCCCATGCTGGTCGCTGTTCGATGGGCCTTGAGGTAGGTCGCGTCGATCATCACGGTCTTCTGTTCGCCGTGCTCAGCGGCCAGACCCACCATAATCCGCGCGAAGATGCCTTTCTCGCTCCAACGCTTCCAACGGCTGTAGAGCGTCTTATGCGGGCCATAGGCGGCAGGCGCATCGCGCCACCTTAACCCATTGCGGTTGATGAAGATAATCCCGCTCAAAACGCGCTTGTCATCGACCCGAGGCTTGCCGTGAGGCTTCGGAAAGAAAGGTTCCAGACGCGCCATCTGCGCATCGGTCAGCCAGAAGAGATCGCTCATGTCACCGCTCCGTTTTCGGAGCCGTGAATCACGCAGCGCTAGGGAAATCAATGCGTCCTGACCCTAG
>NZ_JAWHTD010000128.1:0-894 GCF_032586235.1 Aestuariicoccus sp. MJ-SS9 | reverse complement strand
CGAGATAGGCGTTCTCTGGCAGATCGATGGCGACGCAGGCGCCATTCAGCACCTCGTATCCGCGCTCGCAGCTCCAGCCCGGTCCATAGGATGCCTCGTCCAGATAGGCATTCGATGGCACGACAACGGCGTCGCATCGGTCGTCGATCTTGAAAAAGCCTCTCTCACAAGCCCAGGCGGCGCCGTATTCTGCGTTGGTCAGATACGCGTTCGCTGGCACAGCAATCGGCGAACATGTCCCTGCAACAGCCTTATAGCCACGATCGCAGGTCCATCCCGTCCCCGAGTTGTCTTCTGTCAGGTAGGCACGCTCCGGAAGAACGATGGGCACGCATGCCTCGTCCTCCTTCCGGAACCCTCGTTCGCATTGCCAATCGTAGCCATAAGACCGGAGGAAGGCGTTGGCGGGCACTGGGATGGGATTGCAGGATGTACCGGTTATCTCCTCATACCCACGGTCGCACTCCCACCCCGTCCCGTAGGAGCGCCCGGTTGGATAGGCATTCTCGGGAATGTCGAGCGCAAGGCATTCAGCGCCCGCCACCCGGTAACCAAGATCGCAGATCCAGCCGCCACCATAGCTGCGCGCCTGAGCGTTCTGCGGCATCGGGCCGGTGCCATCCTGCGCAAGGACGGGGAAGGCGAAAGACGCGATCACACCGGCGATGACTGCCGTCCGCGCGATCAGCCTCGCGAGGGGATTTCTCATCGCCGCTTGCTCCGTGGCGGACCAGAGCCCGCCGGTTGCCGCGCGAGTCTTCGATAGCCCAAGCGAAAGCGTTCCGGTCAGCCGTCGAGTGGGCGCGGGCGGTGGCGGGGAGCCCCTGGAATTCGATCTCGTTGGCATGCCTTCGTTCTCGGCCACCTGGATCGAAAAGTCCTGCGGAACTGTCG
>NZ_JAWHTD010000127.1:0-972 GCF_032586235.1 Aestuariicoccus sp. MJ-SS9 | reverse complement strand
GGGCTTGAGGCGTGATTGCCCCTTTCCCCGCTGAGATCATGCCACGCGGATGATCTCGGCGGTGCCGAGGGCATTGAAGCGGTTCATGAGGGCGATGCGGATGTGGATTTCGGCAGTCTGGCGGTCGGGGTCTCGTGCCGCGATGCGCTCGCCGAAGGATTTCAGGCAGCGCATCTTCGCCTCGATCCGACTTCGGTCGTGGTATCCCGTCCAGCGTTTCCAGAAGGCCTTGCCGTAATATCGGGTCGCGCGCAGGGTTTCGTTTCGGGCGCGCGCGGCCGGGCAATCATCTTTCCATAGCCGCCCGTTCCTGCGGATCGGGATGATCGGTGTGGCGTGCCGGTCAGTGATGGCCTTGTGGCAGCGGCGCGTGTCATAGGCGCCGTCCGCGGTCACCGTGCCGATCTGCTCATCGGCCTGGATCTGGCCCAGCAGGTCCGGCAGCACGGGGCTGTCGCCGTCTCGGCTGGGCGTGAATTCCACGGCGCGGATGTCGGATGTGGCCGGGTCCATGGCCAGATGCACCTTGCGCCATTGGCGGCGGCGTTGCACCCCATGCTTGCGCGCCTGCCATTCACCATCGCCAAGAAACTTGATGCCGGTGCTGTCGACCAGCAGGTTCAGCGGCCCGTCGGCGCGGCGATAGGGGATCTGCACGGCCAATGTCTTTTGCCTGCGGCACAGCGTGGAGAAGTCCGGAACCGGCCAGTCCAGCCCAGCCATCTTCAGCAGGCTGGCAACCATCCCTGCGGTCTGGCGTAGCGGAAGCTTGAACAGGACTTTGATCGACAGGCAAAACTGCACGGCCGCATCGGAAAAGATTGGCGGGCGTCCAGGCCGCCCGTCACGCGGCGCAAGCCAGGTCATCTCCCTGTCGACCCAGATCAGCAGCGCTCCCCGCGCGCGCAACGATGCGTTGTAGCTGGACCAGTTCGTGGTGCGATAGCGGGCGGGTGATGGCTTGTTCATACA
>NZ_JAWHTD010000126.1:0-1026 GCF_032586235.1 Aestuariicoccus sp. MJ-SS9 | reverse complement strand
AGATCATCCGCGTGGCATGATCTCAGCGGGGAAAGGGGCAATCACGCCTCAAGCCCTAGTTCTGCAACAACGCCATCTCACTTCTTCATTAAGTACTTACCGCCGAACACGCCCCACAGAACAGCCAGGCCACATCCGATCATAAGAAACGGAGCCAGTGGCCAAGGGATTTTGAATAGCTCCCACAAGCCCCCGACGAGGAACATCAGACCAACGACAATCCAAAAGCCCTCGATTTTCAGGTTTAGGCGCAAACGAACTACCGCCTCGCCAAAGATGATAGCGGCGATACCGATCGGACCCCATGCCCAACCGAAATCAAACAAGAACGCAAAACCGACCCAAATCAGGAAAAGAGCCCATCCGACAGCATCAAGCTTTTGGGACAGTCTTTCTTGCTCATCCGCCATAGGATGATCTTCATGGCGCTCTTGTTCACCGGTCATCGCATTTGCCTCATGTCAATGCAGCCCCAGTCCGGACGGACTAAGTACCTCGTCACGTTGACTGCTGTTTGCCGTGAAATTGAGTCCCGATCTTGCGTATAAAGCTCCCCATCATCAGCATCATCCCGCCAAGCAGGATCAATGCCGCTGCGATGAGCCAAACAAGAATTCTGGGCTCAATTACAACAAGAACGCCAAGCACGATGAAGAGTAGCCCAGGCAAAACCGTGGCAACGCCCGATGGAGGCTTCTTCATCATGCCTTCGCACGCCTTTGCCATCGGACATGTCGGTAAAGGTGTTGTCGATTGCTCTGGCATATCTCCCTCCTTTCCCTCTGAGACTAACAATAGCCGCGCTCTGTGCTTCAATGCATTGATATGGGTCAAAAGGATTACGCATCGCCCGCAATCACACTAAGGCTCTCACACCTGGAACAGGTCCATCAAGGTGGGGCTCGCCGGACGCTCTCTTCACTTCGTGAATCCATGCCGTTAGACGCGCTGTATGAACAAGCCATCACCCGCCCGCTATCGCACCACGAACTGGTCCAGCTACAACGCATCGTTGCGCGCGCGGGG
>NZ_JAWHTD010000125.1:0-1034 GCF_032586235.1 Aestuariicoccus sp. MJ-SS9 | reverse complement strand
CGCGACCGCCGAGGCGATCGCCTGGATGAAGTCGCTTCCCTTGTTTCTTGAGTTGGAGGGGTTTCGGTTCGTCCACGCCTGCTGGGACGAGGACGTCATCTCGCAGCTTCAGCGCACCACTCTCGATGGGCGGCTCTCCGGCGATCAGTTCCTCGAGGCGGCCAAGAAGGGCGCACCGCTTTATGATCTGGTCGAGACGACGACCAAAGGGCCCGAAACCGAGCTACCGGCGGGATATGGGTTTCGCGACAAGGGCGGCCAACTGAGAAGGGAAATTCGCCTCCAGTGGTGGAATGATGATGCTCGCACGTGGCGTGACGCGGCGATCTCTGTCCCCGATCCGGCGGAACTGCCCGAGGGCGATCTGCCGGCGGATGTCACGCGATCGATCTACTCCAAGGATGCGGACCCGGTCTTCTTCGGACACTACTGGCTAAGCGGTGAGCCCGAACAGCAATCCCCGAACGCGCTTTGTCTGGATTACTCGGCCGGCAAGGACGGGCCTCTGGTCGCGTATCGCGTTTCCGAGCCAGGAGAACAGATTGATCTTGGGAAGCTTATGATCGACTGATCCAGAAAGACATCGGCGAGCGACTTTTCGCCGCCGCGCGGTTGCTTTTGGCGGCCTATGGCTGTCGAGTGCCAGAAGCGGTTCGAGGCTCCTCGGCGGTGGATCAAATCGGCCGGTGCCCTGCAACGAGGATACGCTTTCGTACAGGGATCGTTTGGACTTAGCCCCTTGCGAGGCAGCACATGGGAAAGAGCAAATCTGTTGGAGTGGTAGGCGGCGGCCTTATTGGCATGAGCTGGGCCAGTCTGTTTTGCGCCAAGGGTTGCAGCGTTGTGGTCGTCGATCCCGACCCTGCCGCCAGTCATCGCCTCAGAGATTTCCTGACCGATGCATGGCCCAACCTCTCGGCCTTGGGTTTGACGCTGCACGACACGCCGTCCGAGCCGATTGTTACTGAGGACTACTCTGCCCTCAGAAACGTGGATTTCGTGCAGGAGAACAGCCCCGAGGACCTCGAGACCAA
>NZ_JAWHTD010000124.1:0-1070 GCF_032586235.1 Aestuariicoccus sp. MJ-SS9 | reverse complement strand
ACTTTGTGCGGCTTGCCGGCCTTTCGGAGGCGATCTGCGAAGGACTTCAGGCTTGGGTTGTGATGTGCCGCCACCAAGGCTGCCTGGAACATCACGTGTCGCAGCGCTCGGCGCCCACCGGCGATGGCTCGTTTTCCACGAAGAGTTCCGCTGTCATGTGCGACGGGTGCCAATCCAGTGAGCGCGGCGGCCTCTTCGCCAGTGATGGTGCCGATCTCGGGCATTTCGGCGATCAGCATCGTGCTGGCAACCGGGCCGATCCCCGGGATGGAGCGGAGGACGGTGGCCGTCTCGGACAGGTGATCGTCGCTCGCGATGGCCCGGGTGATCCTGTCTTCCAGCTCCTTTATGAGGCTGTCGATCCGTTGCTTCAATTCGCTGTCGACATCCTCGAACATCGCAGCGGTCCCCAGTTTCTGGTGCGCGCGGATTTGGGCCAGAAGCCGTTTGCGCATCTCGACCAGCTGAGCCCGTTTCGACGTCAAGGCTCTGAGAAAACGCAGCTTTTCTGGGGGCAGGCTGCGGCCTGCCTCGGGCCGGAAGGCAAAGAAGCGGGCGATGAGTTCCGCATCGATCCGGTCGGTCTTGGCGCGCGTACTACGGCTTAGGGCAAACGCCTTGACCTGTGCGGGGGGCACTTGCCGGGCTGCAACACCTTCTGCCTCCAGAGCCGCCCACAGCCGCCATTCCTGGCCGCCAGTCGATTCAAAGCAGACGACGGCATCCCGGACCCGGGCAAGATCCGCCACAGCAGCGTGACCCGCTGGAGCGTTCGGCACTCTGCAGCGATGCCCATCGGAGAGGCAATGAACGTCAAGCCAGTCGCGGCTGACATCTATGCCGATAACGCGGCCATGTGATAGGTTGTCCATGCTCTCTTCCTTCTGGTGCGCGGTCCTGCAAGGCCGCAATCAACTGTTCGAGACGATGAAGAGAGGCGGTGCCGACAGGCTAAGAAGCGTGGTCATGCCACAAGGGTCAGACGTCGCGCACCACCCCGTCACCGACCCTGGCCGGGGCCGGTGACGGGGCAAGTTTAGCAGAGCGCAGATACAGAAGGGTCAGGACGC
>NZ_JAWHTD010000123.1:0-1086 GCF_032586235.1 Aestuariicoccus sp. MJ-SS9 | reverse complement strand
CGCCGACGAGATCCTCACCTCCGTCCAACGCTTTTGCCAGAAATCATTGGCAAGAACTTCAGATTCAGGTGACTAGCCATGTTCTTGTCCTCAATTCAGCGCAGAAAGGCATTTGGAAATGGACTCCGCGACACGGGCGCGGGCAGTGCGGTCAATCGTTACGGAAGGGTCGTTCGGAAAAGCCAGGAATAGACTTTGCGTGGTGCCGGATGACACGACGGCCGCCCAATGCGGATCGCGCAGCGGTTCGACCGGGCGGTACTGACGTTCGGGAAGATCGCCTTCGCGGGGCACGAAGGCGTATTCGATCTGGCCGCGGGCCGTCAGGAAAAGCGGCAGCGTGGTGTCTCCGACCGTAATCGGGATGACGAAGTAAAGGTCCGGCGTGCCTCCGATGCAGTTCTGATCGTTGGCGCAGCGGCCCGGTGCTTGGGGGAAGATCAGCTCTGGTCCGTTCTCGCGGAAAAGCCTGGTGACGTTCACTTCTTCGAAAGGGTCCGCCGCAGCAGCGGCTTCGGCAAGGGCGCGGGGCAGGCCGTTGGCCAGGAAATGGGCGTATTGCGCCTGATCTTCGGCGGCATCGCCCGCGCCGCTCAACGCATGGAGCGCAAATTCGATCGCGCCGCCGCCGGCGACTTCGACCTTCCCGATGTGACCTGTCGCCTTGTCCATGGTGCAGTCCGCCGCGCTTGCGCCGCCCGCTGCCATGAATGCCAGAACAATCGCCTGTTTCAGGAATGTATCCACAGCTTCAAGCTCGGAAAAAATTTCAAATACGTTGATATGTTAGCTGTGATTACGATTCCGGTCAAGATTTTCACTCCCCGGAACCCGCGCGCGCGCCCTTTGCCAAACCACGGGATCAGGACGTCTGCGCGCGTGGGCCGAAAAGTCGCGCTGCCACTTGGGGTTGTCAGTTGACCTTAACAGTCCGCCGGGCTTGGCCCGCGCGGGCGCTCGCCCGGCGGTCATGGCCGTCCGGGACCGTCGCAGCGGCGCTGGAGCCGTCAGTAGTCGGGTCTGAACAACGCCCAACGCTCTGAATTTATGTGAGAAATGTCTTATTTTGTTGGCTTTGGCCTGCAG
>NZ_JAWHTD010000122.1:0-1110 GCF_032586235.1 Aestuariicoccus sp. MJ-SS9 | reverse complement strand
GCCGGTCATCGGGGCGACAACTTGTGCAAGGCCGCAGCGGCAAGAGCATGTTCCTTCTGGTGGTAGTCGCCGCGGAATTTGCCATCGACCAGCACCTCCCAGATGCCGTTTCTTTCACACCGAGTTTCCCGATTTCGAAGCCTTCTGGCACCCGTTCACCTTGGGCGCGGGCCCGGCGCCCGGCTACTGCATGAGCCTTTCGGATGAGAAACGTGAAGCCCTGAAGGCACGCCTTGCAGAGAAGCTCGATCAAGGCGGCCCGGTGCGATTGAGTGCACGGGCATGGGCGATGAAGTCGGTCAAGGGAGGCTGAGCCGGTGGCGTCGCAGTCCAGTGCCGCAAGCCATCTTTCGGCCGCGGCCGTCCAATCGTTGGAAGAAGTGCACATTCGGCATCCGCTGAATCCTGTTTCGGACGTTTTCCTGAGACGTCTCACACCGATTTTCGGACTGCAGCGCCTGGCCCTCTACGTCGCGCGTGTACCTCCTGGCAAAGAAAGCTTTTTATTTCATCGCCATGAGCGGGATGAAGAGTTCCTCATCATACTGTCAGGTCATGGTCGCGCAGAGATCGGAGAAGATACGATCGAAGTTGGTCCGGGCGACATCATGGCTTTCCCCGCGCCGCACGGTCCGCCACATCATCTAACCAACCCATTCGACGACGACCTTGTGTATCTGATGGGCGGCGAAAGTTCGGGGTTCGACATCGCCCACTTTCCCAAGATCAACAAGCAACTGATTTTTTCGAAATCAGAAATTCGTTTGGTGGATGTCGAAGCCAGCCAGAAGATGAGCTTCTCAGACTGGCAGATACCCCCCTCAACAGGCGATGTAGAACGGTGAGGTTTGATCACCATCGTCGCAGAAATGGGTAGGGTCATTTGGCAGGCTGTCTGATGACCGATCTGTCTCCGGAAGCGGTCAAAGCTCAGTTTGCGGGCTTACACCCTAACGATGACCGCGATTTTGCGGCCAATAACCACCGTTTGTGTCCTCTGAGCGGAAGCCGACATTCAAGGAATGGCGGCTACGTCCGCAACTCGGACGCAGGCCGGTTTGAAACGAGGGTCCGGATCGTCGCTCAAGCGGTCATAGGGCTGCCAAAGCA
>NZ_JAWHTD010000121.1:0-1186 GCF_032586235.1 Aestuariicoccus sp. MJ-SS9 | reverse complement strand
GATCGAGGTGTAGCGGTCGCCCTGGGCATCGCCGCCCGTGCCGGTCCCGGCGGCCAGGTCGACCGCGACGGCCGCCGCGGAGCCGCTGTAGTCGACAGCGTCAACGCCCGTACCGCCGTCTATCGTGTCGTTGCCCAGATCGCCGGAAAAGGTATCGTCGCCCGCGCCGCCCAGCTGCGAGTCGTTACCCGCCCCGCCCAAGAAGAGGTCGTTCCCGTCCCCGCCGACCAGCGTGTCGTTCCGGTCCCCGCCATCAAGTGTGTCGTTGCCCGCGCCCCCGGACAAAGAGTCATTTTCAGCGAGACCAACGATGAGATCATCGTCTGACGTACCAACCAGTGTGTCTTGCCCGCTCGAACCGGTAATGGTGGCCATTGGTTAATCCCATCGCTTTTCAGAAAGTCCGCATCGACGGATTTTCCCTTGCGTCCTTTGTGAAGCTGCACGCGAAATTGGTTAATTTGTGGGCGAATATTGGGATTGTTGATGTTCTGTGAACAGTCGCCCGCTGTTTGGCCCCCGTTTCGGTTTTCGATCCACTTGGTGGCTTGGAACGAAGCGCCAGTGGGCAAGTGCGTCATCGCCGCCTGTGCTATGCCGCGCGTGAACGTCCAGCGCAAAGTCCACAAACGGCGCTGAAGGGTCGGAAGCGGAAAGTTCGGACAATTTTCCGAGCGTCGGCTCTGTCCGGATGCTGTTGAAAAACTCGGCTTGAGCGATGCTTTGGCTGCTGATTCACTTCCCTTTAGACAAGGGAGGTCTGGCGATGATGGGGCCGAGGCAAGTGGCGCAGGGTGCTCTGTTCTATGAGTTTTCGATCGAGGATCACGTGCCACCGGATCATCTTTTGAGAGCCATGGACCGGTTCGTCGATCTGGGCGACATGCGCCGACACCTCGCGCCGTTCTACAGCTCGACAGGCAGGCCCTCGGTTGACCCGGAGCTAATGATCCGGATGCTGATTGTCGGCTACGCCTTCGGCATCCGGTCGGAACGGCGGCTTTGCCAGGAGGTTCATCTGAACCTGGCGTATCGCTGGTTCTGCCGCCTTGATCTGACCGATCCGGTGCCCGATCATTCCACCTTCTCGAAGAACTGTCACGGACGGGTTTGTCAGAAGGATTCCGGTTGAGACGGGCAGGGCGGCCTCGTAGCGTCGGAACATGACCAAACCTGACCCGTTCAA
>NZ_JAWHTD010000120.1:0-1245 GCF_032586235.1 Aestuariicoccus sp. MJ-SS9 | reverse complement strand
GTGCACCGTCCGTTTCGCTTACTCGATGATCTTCGACACACCGGGGTTGGCGCGTCTCGGGATCATCGCTTACTCGATGATCTTCGACACGACGCCCGAGCCGACGGTCCGGCCGCCTTCGCGGATGGCGAAGCGCAGGCCGTCTTCCATCGCGATCGGGGCGATCAGCTCGACGCCGAACTTCAGGTTGTCGCCCGGCATCACCATCTCGGTGCCCTCAGGCAGCGTCACCGTGCCGGTCACGTCCGTCGTACGGAAGTAGAACTGCGGGCGGTAGTTCGCGAAGAACGGCGTGTGGCGGCCGCCTTCTTCCTTGGTCAGGATGTAGACCTCGGCCTCGAACTTGGTGTGCGGCGTCACCGAACCCGGCTTGCAGAGCACCTGGCCCCGCTCGACGCCTTCACGGTCGATACCGCGCAGCAGCGCGCCGATGTTGTCGCCGGCTTCACCGCGGTCCAGCAGCTTGCGGAACATCTCGACACCGGTACATGTGGTGGTCTTGGTGTCGCGGATTCCCACGATCTCGATCGAGTCGCCCACGTTGATCACGCCACGCTCCACACGGCCGGTCACAACCGTGCCGCGGCCCGAGATCGAGAACACGTCTTCGATCGGCATCAGGAACGGCTGATCCACCGCGCGCGCAGGCTGCGGGATGTACTCGTCGACCGCCGCCATCAGCTCGCGGATCTTGTTCTCGCCGATCTCCGGATCCCGGCCTTCCATCGCCGCAAGCGCCGAGCCCGCGATGATCGGAATGTCGTCGCCCGGGAAATCATAGGCGCTCAGCAGTTCGCGCACTTCCATTTCCACCAGCTCGAGAAGCTCTTCGTCGTCAACCTGGTCGACCTTGTTGAGGAACACCACCATGGCGGGGATGCCCACCTGGCGGCCCAGCAGAATGTGCTCGCGCGTTTGCGGCATCGGGCCGTCCGCGGCGTTCACAACCAGGATCGCGCCGTCCATCTGCGCCGCGCCCGTGATCATGTTCTTCACATAGTCGGCGTGGCCGGGGCAGTCGACGTGAGCATAGTGACGCGCGTCGGTCTCGTATTCCACATGCGCCGTCGAGATCGTGATCCCGCGGGCCTTCTCCTCGGGCGCGCCGTCGATCTGGTCGTAGGCCTTGAAATCCCCGAAATACTTCGTAATCGCCGCCGTCAACGTCGTCTTGCCGTGGTCAACGTGACCAATCGTGCCGATGTTGCAATGCGGCTTAGAACGTTCAAACTTTTCCTTTGCCAT
>NZ_JAWHTD010000119.1:0-1257 GCF_032586235.1 Aestuariicoccus sp. MJ-SS9 | reverse complement strand
GCCTGACTTAACTGTGTTCGTCAGGCAGTCGGAGCATTCCATTTCTTGCGAGTTTTGCAGAGAACTTTCGCGGCCAGGAGGTAAAGGCGCTCTCGCGCCCGTTCCTGCTCAGATGAGTTCGAGATCGTCCTCGACTACGTCCTCTTCCTCGGACGCGTCTTCGACAAATTCGGCTTCGTAGCTCAACGCCGCCATAAGCTCGCTGCCGACGTTCACCTCGTCCAGTGCACCGTTCGAAATCGCCTCGTCATAAGCCGCGATCATGTCCTCGGCATCGGTGAAGCCGCCTTCCGGCGCGTCGATCCGGAACAGCTCCTGCGGAATTTCATTGCCGCCTCCGTCAATCGTGATCTCATAGAAGATAACGGATTCGACCTGCGTGATGTTGTAGACTTCGTTGTTCCCGTACGTACTGTCGTAATAGTTAACGTAATTCTCGAACGTGCCCTCTTCGCCTTCCGGCAGGTCTTCTTCGCGCACATATACCCCGTTCTCGATGACGCCGTTTTCATTGAACTCGACGCCAAAACCCACCTTGTCGAACGTCACGTCGTCTTCCGGTTCGTCGGAAACGCCCTTGATGGACCCTTCGGGCGTCGATGTGGACGTGGCGCGGATCCCGAAGACATCAACCTCGTCAAGGCTGTCGATATCCAGAGAAATGGTCAGCGTATCGCCGGTGGACAGATAAGTTTCCTTGTCGGTCCCCTCGGGGCCAAGTCCCGGACTGCTCAGTTCGTCGGCGCTGTCCCATTGCACCTTTTCACCGTCGAGCCGCGCGCCGTTCATGTTTAGCGGTCCACCCAGACTCGCGCTGTCACCCGAGAAATCGTCGTCGCCGAAATAAACCGCGTTCACATCCATGGCACCTTCATCGACCGTGATATCGGCCAGGAAAGAGCCCGGGGTTTCAGGGTCTTCGTAGATGACGACGGTGTAGGACAGGCCTTCTGTTTCGTATGTAAACGTTTTGGGCATCTGATGGTTCTCCGATTTTGGCAATCGCCCTGAGAAAAATCCGCCACTGCAGCAGGCATGCGCAAAGCGGTTCGTCTAGCCATAATTTCGCCACTAAATTATCGAATTCTCGCCCTGATTGACAGGATTTAGCGATTAGCAGCAGGAAACACACTGTTTCAATGTGCTGTCAGACCAATTTGAACTTGTCTCAGCAAGGGCAGTATGGCTGACCTCGATGCCGCGCAAGGACCGCGCCGGTCTGTAAGAAACGCGGTTCCGTCAGGACTCGATCTTGTT
>NZ_JAWHTD010000118.1:0-1306 GCF_032586235.1 Aestuariicoccus sp. MJ-SS9 | reverse complement strand
GTAGTCGATCAGCGCGCCCCCGGCGGTATCGGTGATGTTCAAGGCGGCCACCTTGCCATCAAGACCTTGAGCCGGGACGTTCAATTCGCCGGTTTCGGGGTTGAAAACGCGGATACGAAGGCTGTCTACGCCGTCCTCAAAATCAGTAATGATGTCGGCATCGCCATCTTTAAAGAAGTTGTAGACAAAGACGTCAGCGCCCTCACCGCCTCTCATGGTGTCGTCGCCGTCACCGCCGTTGATGGTATCGTCACCGTCGCCACCTTTGATGTTGTCGTTGCGTCCACCGCCGGCGAGGAAGTCGTCGCCCGACCCGCCGAGCACCGTGTCGTCGCCCTCGCCGCCGCCAATTCGGTCGTTGTCCGCACCGCCTTCCAGCAGGTCAGAGCCCGCTCCGCCACCGATGAAATCTGCGCCCGAACCGCCATAGACCGAATCATCGTTGAAGCTCGCGCCGATCGTATCTGCTCCCGGTTTCCCCCACAGCGTGTCATCGCCCTGCCCCCCGTTGACGACGTCGTCACCAGGCCCACCGTCCATGCGATCTGCCCCGAGCCCGCCTCCCATGAAGTCGTTGCCCCAGCCTCCTTCCATCTCATCGTTACCCGTCCCGCCGCCCAAGGTATCGTTGCCATTGCCGCCATAGACCAAGTCGTTTCCGCTGGAAGCACCAATAATGTCGTCGCCGGAAGATCCGTATAACGTATCGTCGCCGTCAAAGCCAAAGATACTGTCGTCGCCAAAGCCTCCTAAAAGGCCTTCCGATGCAAGGGTGCCGGTCAGAAGCTGATCTTCCGTGTAGGGCTCATCAACGTGGAGTTCTCCCGACGGAAGGGTACCACCAAAAAAGTGGACGTTTTCAATACCGATGAGATCATCGCTACCATCCACAGTCGAGATCCGGATCCCGCCTGCGATCCCGGAAACCGAAACGTCTTGATAGCCACTCAGGACTATAACCGTATCGCTTCCAGAACCGCCGACGATCGTGTCGTCTCCGGGGCCGCCAGTGATAACATCGTTACCTTCTCCGCCCAGAATGATGTCATTCCCGTCCCCACCCAAGAGCTGGTCGTTGCTCTGCAGCCCTTCCAGGCGGTCATCTCCACCCAGGCCGCTCAGTTCATCGGTGCCTTCCGTTCCGATCAGTGTATCCGGCGCATCCGTTCCCGACAGACTTACGCCAACCACGGACATCGTCAGCTGGTAGTCGACGGCTCCGCTCACTGGCATTCCGCCCCACAACATTTCGGGAATTCCTTGCACCGAAATGAAGTACGTCCCGTCCCGGAGCGCAACGAATGAC
>NZ_JAWHTD010000117.1:0-1339 GCF_032586235.1 Aestuariicoccus sp. MJ-SS9 | reverse complement strand
GACGGTTTTGTATTTCAATACAAAATCTTAATGGATGTCGTGTGCGCTGTATATGCAACTTGAAATCGCGCTATGGCTAGGTGCGATCGGCTCTGTTTTCCGTCAAGTCAGAGGGAGTACAAATGAATGGCCTTGCCTTGCGTTGTCGCGATGTGCCAAATCCCTTGGCTTAGTGGCGTCGGCGAAAAGGGCCGCAGTTCAAAGAGACAGCAGCACGGAAAAGTGAAGCACGAACGACCTGCGACAGGTCTGTCTTGCGCCATTGACTCCGATCCCCGAAGGCCTGCATCCGCCTCTTGGTGCTACAATGATCAAGCCGGATCGAACATCTTGTCGAGAAATGCCTGAACGACTGGATCCGGAACGGCGGTTCTGTGTCGGATGGTATAAACTGGCAGACTAGTCAGCTTGTAGTCTGCAAGGCACTCGACCAGGGAACCGGACGAGATCATTCCTTCGACGAAGTGCGAGGGCGGAGAGGAAATGCCTGCGCCGGTAAGGGTCAGGTCCACCATCGCTTCGATGCTGTTGACCGAGATGTTGCCCGCTTGGCTTGTCTCAATCCTCGTTCCGTCCGGAGCGATGAAGGTGCGGCGTTCTTCAAGTCCAGTGAACTTGATCCACGGAATCCCGCGCAGATCGCCCGGTACGTTCATGGGACCGTGCTTTGCTACGAAGTCCGGGTGGCCAACGAGATTGCGCGGCATGTCCCAGAGATGTCGGCAGAGAAGACTGGAATCGCGCAACTGGCCGATGCGAAGCGCAACATCTACCCGCTCGGACACCATATCGCTCGGGCGATTGTCGTAATGCAGGTGCAACTCGACGTTCGGGTAGGTGGTTGAAAACCGGGTGATACGCTGGGACACAAATGAATGGGACAGCGCCGTCGTCAAGGATACCGTCAACCGGCCCGAGAGGGCGCTGTCAGACGCGCGCGCCTCGGAAAAACCGGCCTTCGCCGCATCGAGCATCGTTTCGGCGTGAACGAGGAACTTCGCGCCGCTGTCGGTCAGCGCGAAGCGACGCGTCGAGCGGTACAGCAGGGGCGTCCCCACGGCGTCCTCTAGCGCGCGGACATGATAGCTCACCGCAGACGGGGTCATCTGCAATCGATCCGCCGCAGCGCGGAATTGGCCGGCGCGGACGACCTCGACGAATACGGCAGTGGATTTCAGATGATCTATCATTGTGAAGCCCAGCTAATTTAATATTTCGAATAGTACAACTTGTTCGAATTTCTGCCGCTCACTATTCGGGATGGCGTTGTTGCAGAACTAGGGCTTGAGGCGTGATTGCCCCTTTCCCCGCTGAGATCATGCCACGCGGATGATCTCGG
>NZ_JAWHTD010000116.1:0-1550 GCF_032586235.1 Aestuariicoccus sp. MJ-SS9 | reverse complement strand
CTGGACCCGAGCGCGCCTGTCCGCGCGTACCGCCCTGCCACCATCGAGGGATATCGCTACACCTTTCGGCGGTTGGCCACGGCCCTGGTCAAATCCGGCACCGTGTCAATCGACCAGATCACTGGCTTTGAGGTCTTTCTAACGGAGGATCACTTCAAGGCGGCCCTGCGTCCCTTTCTGAAAGGCGAAACGGTCAAGACCGAAGCCTATGCCCACAAGATGGCCACCCAGATGATCGCGGTTGGTCGATACCACCTAGGTTACGATGACGCGTACCTGGCACCGTTCCTGGCGATCGTCCAGCGCCTCAAGCCGAAATCCCCGGGCGGGATGGGAGAGCGCAATCGGACGCGCCTTGAACAGTTCGACGACGAAGAGGTGGTGCAGCGCCTGTTGCGCTTTCCGGAAGAGGAACTCGATCGGGCGCTCAAGCAAAGCAACAAGCTCCGGCGCGCGAAAGGTGTCGAGCGGGCTCTGGCGATGTCTCTGGCGATCTTCACCGGGGTGCGCGTCAAAAACCTGCGCGAACTCAACCTGGAAACCCAGCTCCGGCGCAGCGGAAAGCGGGTCTTCGTGCACTTGTCCGACGATGATACCAAGAGCCACAGGGCACTGGACCTGGAGTTGCCACCGGAGACCATTCGCCTCATGGACCTGTTCCTTGCAGAGCATCGCGCGGTCTTGCCAGGCTCAGACGGGCCATACCTCTTTCCCGGCCAAGACGGCGGTCCACGATCGTACTCTGCGATGCGGGACGCTTTGAGCCGGACGCTCTTGAAGCACGCGGGCATTCGCATGTCGCCGCATATCTTTCGTCACGTCATCGCCAAGATCGTAGTTGAGCGGCAACCTGAGCTGGCGCTCGATCTCAGTCGGCGCCTTGGTCACAGTTCTATTAATACCACCTATCAGGCCTATCTCGGCACGGAGGGTCCTGCAGCCAGCCGCCGTATCAACGCATTGCTTGCCAAGTTGCGGGATGATCCGCCCGAGGGTGAGAAATGAAGCGCAGCTGGCACAACCTGTCGTATGAGGCTTGGCCCGAGCTGGATCGCGCGGCCTGGACGGAATTGCTGCGCGACGGCGACATACTCGATGGGCGCGGGGCAGGGGCCCATTGGTCGAAGGCAACGCGCTGCACACTCCAAAAGCATTACGCAGGCTGGCTGGGTTGGCTGGACGCGCGTGGCACGCTAGACCGCCACGCGGCGCCGGCCGACCGCATCACGCCTGAGGCGGTTACAGCCTATGCCCGTGAGTTGATGGCGTGCGTCGCGCCGAAGACGGTGGAGAGCTATCTGCGGGACCTCAAAGTGGTGGCAAAAGCCATGTCACCCGATCGAGACTGGCGGTGGCTCATGGACTTGTCGAACCGCCTCAAGCAATGGGCCAAGCCCAGCCGTTCGCGCACCATGCCGGATCTATCGGCTGCGGAGATGTTGGGTCGTTGCCTGCGCGAACTCGATCGACTGGGGCTTTGTTGCACAAATGCGGGTTTGAACGGACTGCCCCTTTCCCCGGACGGACTTATCCTACGGGCCCAGTGACGG
>NZ_JAWHTD010000115.1:0-1769 GCF_032586235.1 Aestuariicoccus sp. MJ-SS9 | reverse complement strand
CCGCCATGTCGGCGGCGTCGATGCCTGCGACGTGGACGGGTTTTTTCATGGCGTCGCGGCGGAAGGGTTCGCCGAGTTCCTGGTTGAGCAGGACCTCGATGAGGGTGGTCTTGCCGTGCTTCATCTGGTCCTCGATGGCGGTGTTGAGCGCCTGGGTCAGCTCGTCCATGGTCTTGACCGCCACGCCCTGCAGGCCGCAGGCCTTGGCGATGCCGGCGTAGCTGACCTTGGTGTCAAGCTCGGTGCCCACGAAGTTGTCGTCGAACCACAGCGTCGAGTTGCGCTTTTCCGCGCCCCACTGGTAGTTGCGGAAGACGATCTGCGTGACCGCGGGCCATTCGCTGCGGCCGATCGCCGTCAGCTCGTTCACCGCGATGCCGAAGGCGCCGTCGCCGGCAAAGCCCACCACCGGCACGTCCGGGCAGCCGATCTTGGCGCCGACGATGGCCGGCAGGCCATAGCCGCAGGGCCCGAAGAGCCCCGGCGCCAGGTATTTGCGCCCCTCGTCGAAATCCGGATAGGCGTTGCCGATGGCGCAGTTGTTGCCGATGTCCGAACTGATGATCGCCTCGCGCGGCAGGGCGCTCTGGATCGCGCGCCAGGCCATGCGGGGGCTCATCCAGTCGGGCTTGGCGGCGCGGGCGCGCTCGTTCCAGCTGGTGCCGGGATCGTCGTCCTCGTGGTCCATCGACGCCAGCTGCTGCTTCCAGCGCGACTTGGTCTCGGCGATGCGCGCCTTGCGTTCGTCGCGCCCCGCGTCGCCGGCGGTGTCCGACAGCTGGCCGAGGATGCCGCGCGCCACCTTGGCGGCGTCGCCGACGATGCCGACGCTGACCTTCTTGGTCAGCCCGATGCGGTCGGCGTTGATGTCGACCTGGATGATCCTGGCGTCCGCGGGCCAGTATTCCATGCCGTACCCCGGAAGGGTTGAGAACGGGTTAAGACGCGTGCCGAGGCAGAGCACCACGTCGGCCTGCTTGATCAGCTCCATCCCGGCCTTGGACCCGTTATAGCCCAGCGGCCCGGCGAAAAGCGGATGCCCGCCCGGGAAGGCGTCGTTGTGCTGATAGCCCACGCAGACCGGCGCATCGAGCCGCTCGGCCAGCGCCATCGACGCCGCGATCCCGCCGTCGGACAGCACCACGCCGGCGCCGTTCAGGATGACCGGGTTCTTGGCCTCCGACAGCAGCGCGGCCGCCGCGGCGACGGAGTTTTCGCCGCCGGGCGATTGCTCGAACTCGATCGGATCGGGGATCTCGATATCCACCACCTGGGTCCAGAAATCGCGCGGGATGTTGATCTGCGCCGGGCCCGACAGGCGCTTGGCCTTGGAAATCACCCGCGTCAGCACCTCGGCCACGCGGGTGGGGTCGCGCACCTCTTCCTGATAGGCGACCATGTCCTCGAAGAGCTTCATCTGCTCGACTTCCTGGAACCCGCCCTGGCCGATCGTCTTGTTGGCAGCCTGCGGCGTGACCAGCAAAAGCGGCGTGTGGTTCCAGTAGGCGGTCTTGACGGCGGTGACGAAGTTGGTGATCCCGGGGCCGTTCTGCGCGATCATCATCGACATCTTGCCGGTCGCCCGGGTGTAGCCGTCGGCCATCATCCCCGCCGAGCCCTCATGCGCGCAATCCCAGAACGTGATCCCGGCCGTCGGAAACAAATCCGAAATCGGCATCATCGCCGACCCGATGATCCCAAACGCATGCCCAATCCCATGCCGCTGCAATACCTTAACAAACGCCTCTTCCGTCGTCATCTTCATGGCT
>NZ_JAWHTD010000114.1:0-1933 GCF_032586235.1 Aestuariicoccus sp. MJ-SS9 | reverse complement strand
GCTCACCCCTTGTTCATTCTGTTTTCGATGAGGTCGTCGACGACTTCGGGTTCGGCGAGTGTTGAGGTGTCGCCGAGGGCGCCGTAGTCGTTTTCGGCGATCTTGCGCAGGATGCGGCGCATGATCTTGCCGGAGCGGGTTTTGGGCAGGCCGGGGGCCCATTGGATGAGGTCCGGGGAGGCGATGGGGCCGATTTCCTCGCGCACCCAGCCGCGCAGCTCCTTGCGCAGCTCTTCCGTCGGTTCGACGCCGTTCATCAGGGTCACGTAGCAATAGATGCCCTGACCCTTGACGCTGTGCGGATAGCCCACGACCGCGGCCTCGGCGACCTTTTCATGCGCCACCAGGGCGGATTCGACCTCGGCCGTTCCCATGCGGTGGCCCGAGACGTTGATCACGTCGTCGACCCGGCCGGTGATCCAGTAATCGCCGTCCTCGTCCCGGCGGCAGCCGTCGCCGGTGAAGTAATAGCCTTTGTAATCGGCGAAATAGGTCTTTTCGAACCGCGCGTGATCGCCCCAGACGGTGCGCATCTGGCCGGGCCAGCTGTCCTTGATGACCAGCACGCCCTCGGCGGGGTTGCCTTCGATCTCCTCTCCGCTGGTCGGCTCCAGCACCGCGGGCTGGATGCCGAAGAAGGGTTTCATCGCAGCACCCGGCTTGGTCGCATGCGCGCCGGGCAGGGGCGTCATCAGGTGGCCGCCGGTTTCGGTCTGCCACCAGGTGTCGACGATGGGGCAGCGCCCGCCGCCGACGACGTCGTTGTACCAGGTCCATGCCTCGGGGTTGATCGGTTCGCCCACCGTTCCGAGGATTCGCAGGGACGATAGATCGCATCCGGTTACGAAGTCGTTACCCTGTCCCATCAGCGCGCGAATCGCCGTGGGCGCGGTGTAGAACTGGGTCACCTTGTGCTTTTCGCAGACCTGCCAGAAGCGGCTGGCGTCCGGATATGTCGGCACGCCTTCGAACATCACAGAGGTCGCACCGTTGGCTAAGGGCCCGTAAACAATGTAGGAATGCCCGGTGACCCAGCCCACGTCCGCGGTGCACCAATAGATGTCGCCGTCGTGATAATCGAACGTCACCTCGTGCGTTAACCCGGCATAAACGAGATATCCGCCAGAAGTGTGCACGACCCCCTTGGGCTGACCCGTCGAACCGGAGGTGTAAAGAATGAACAGCGGGTCCTCGGCCGACATTTCCTCGGCCGGGCAATCGGTGGAGGCCTGCTGGCTGAGCGCGCTGTAGTCGAGGTCGCGCCCCTCGACCCAGGTGGTCTGCCCGCCGGTGCGCTTGACCACCAGGCATTTGACGTCGTCGGCGCAATGCAGCAGCGCCTTGTCGGCGTTGGATTTCAGCGCCGTCTTGCGCCCGCCGCGCGGGGCCTCGTCGGCGGTGATGATCATCTTGGCGTCGCAGCCGTTGATGCGCGCGGCCAGCGCGTCGGGCGAAAAGCCGGCGAAGACGATGGAATGGATGGCGCCGATGCGCGCGCAGGCCAGCATGGCATAGGCGGCCTCGGGGATCATCGGCAGGTAAAGCACGACGCGGTCGCCCTTCGCCACACCCTGATCCTTGAGCACGTTGGCCATGCGGCAGACATTGGCGTGCAGGTCGCGATAGGTGATGTGCCGGGCGTCCTCGGCGGGGTCGTCGGGCTCCCATATGATGGCGGTTTGGTCGCCGCGGGTCGCCAGATGCCGGTCGACGCAATTCGCCGCCACGTTCAGCGTGCCGTCCGCGTACCAGTTGATCTTCACCTGGCCCAGCGTGAAATCCACGTCCTTCACCCGGCTCGGCGCCTTGATCCAGTCCACACGGCCCGCCTGCTCGGCCCAGAACCCATCAGGGTCCGATACCGACCGCGCATACATCTCCTCATAAGCCGCAGCATCGACATTCGCCGCAGCGACAAGATCGTCGGACGGCG
>NZ_JAWHTD010000113.1:0-2109 GCF_032586235.1 Aestuariicoccus sp. MJ-SS9 | reverse complement strand
ACGGGTCAGGTTTGGTCATGTTCCGACGCTACGAGGCCGCCCTGCCCGTCTCAACCGGAATCCTTCTGACAAACCCGATCCCGCCATTGCCACCGGGCAACTGCGTGGATGTGACCGTCGCAACACCCGAGAACGGCGCCGTGCTGGAAAAGACGGCGACCGGATCATCAATCCCAAGCGTGAACTGGATTGGACCGTCAATACCAGCGGCGCTCTCAAAGTCTGTGTTCGGATGCGTGAATTTGTAGGTCCCGCCAGACACGTTCAGATTTTTGCCGATGATCATTGCCATTCCCCCAGAATTTTCCCGCGCGCACCCTCAATCAGCCTCATCTTACATCGAAACCCAGGGTCCTTTTTGGTCAAGTTCGCACCGATTGCGGAGCCGCTCGGATCCGTGCCTTCCTACTGGAACGGTCATACCAGACTTTGAGCTGTTCGAGGAGAGGGCGGGGATCGCCGAACATGATGGCGGGTGCTCTCGTTCCCGGGCCGAGGACGTGGCGGCGGTTGACCAGGGGTTTCCTGACGCGGCGGCCTACTGAAAGTGGCTGGCGGACTACGTCGTCCACCGGGCGATCCCTTACTAAAGCCCTCGGCCTTCGGGCCGGGGGACCCCCACTTTGCTTTCTTTTTGCCCCCGTTACCGCCCCAGTTTTCGGGGGTTTTGGGATTTCTCGATACGGATCATCGAGGGTCAAGGTCTCCTACCACCCCAGCCAGCCATTCCCGGACCAACTAATCAAGCACCCGAGGCACCGGTCGGCGGGAAACTGCACCCGAAAAGTGCCCCCGCCCGGGTACGAAGGGTGTCCGGGCGAGGAGCGGCGGCGGAGGCTCTCCCACGGTGGGCTCAGAGGTAGTCCGGATCGGTCCCGTACGCCCAGTGTAACCAGTCGTCTTGCTTGTTGTCGGCTTGCGAGCCGAGGACGAGGTGGTCCGGGTTGACGCAGAGGCGATCGTGGCAGCGTTGGTTGCCCGTGCGGGGAGCATGCTCACAATTGTTATGGCGGAGCGATTGGTCCGTTGGCTCGAAAAGATCGACGAGGAACTGTTGATGATATTCTGGTTGTTAGAAGTACCCACGAACAGTCAGTCACAGAAACACGAAGTCAACCGCGTCGAAATCCTCAGTCTTTAAACCGATGATTTCCAATTCCGTGTTGATAAATTCAAGCGTCAAACGTTCACCTGCTTGTGAGGTAACCTTAATTTCGTTGAGATTGGGAAGGTTCCAGACCTCAATCACGCTCAGCCCGTTCACTGCGTGTCATTCGACATCCAGGCACGACTTCAAAACGAATTTGGCTACGACCGGCCTGGAGCGGGATCACTGATCGAATTCTGAATGCAGCTCGCCCTTGCGGCCCTGAGCCGACTAGCACTGCGCGTGACGCCGACTTCTGCCCCTCCAAGACAGCCAACGTCAGTCACGTCAACAGCCGTGCCAGCATATCCGGATCGAACCCGCCCTCGGCGCTGATCCGGTGACCGCCAGCCAGTTCAATCTCGATCCGGCCGCCAGGGGTGCCCAGACCCGATGGCTGCACTGGTTCTGAGGGTGACACGATAGGGGAAATCTCGACCGGCAAAAACGCAGGATCGGCTTCAGCCTCGATGACCGCCGGTGCAAAACGCGGGTCCTTCAGCCATTTGAAGATCAGATTGGCGTTCATCGCGTAGCGCCGCGCGACCTGAGCCACCGATACACCCGGCACCGCCGTCTGCAGGCAGATCGAACGCTTCTCGTCGTCCGACCAAAACCGCTTCTTGCGCCTACCCGCCATAGAGTGCCTCATGGTGTCCACTATCGATGGTGGACACTACTGGCACCTCCGCGCCCGCGTTAGGTCGGGTTCATCGGACGGACACCTTGATTACAACCAACATGCCAGTCATCCTAAGGCCTGATTTTAACTTCAAAAGTTGGAGTTGCAGCTGGTGTTGGAGCGACTTTTTAGAAGTGAGGGTAGTCGCAAGTCGCTTCTCATCGGAGTTTTGCTTATTTTGGTTGGGGCGGGTCCAACACTTTTACTGAACCACTACCGGCTGGCGCCGGTAGGATCGGCGATATGCTGTTCGAGGTACTGAAGTACGATGTCTTCGGTG
>NZ_JAWHTD010000112.1:0-2149 GCF_032586235.1 Aestuariicoccus sp. MJ-SS9 | reverse complement strand
TCAGACATATCACCGCTCTGTTTTCGCGCGGTGAATCATGCCCTTCCGCTGAAATCAATAGGTCCTGAGCCTAGATTACACAGGCTTGGCCCAAATGATGCGAAAGGAGAGGGTTCGCCTCGGTGTGGAGCTGCACGACCTACATGCTCTACGATACCGGGGAGTGATGGAGCTGGCGTGGGCAGGATGCTCAGACGACGAGATCATGGCATACTCCGGTCACGACACCAAAGAAATGGTCGCTAAGTATGCAGGAGAAGCTCGGCAGAGAATGAGGGCTGTATCTGCATGGGAAAAACGCAGCCTACGCGAACGTGGGTAGAACATGACCTTACCGCCAAGTGATAACCGTTGTGATAACTTTCGTATCGGCGCTTGACCATCCCTGCGTAAAACATTACGACGCCAGCGTCTTAGGGGTATAGCTCAGCTGGTAGAGCGACGGTCTCCAAAACCGTAGGTCGCGGGTTCGAACCCTGCTGCCCCTGCCACTTTCCATGACATCGACTGAATTGTTGTGCGTCCGGGGGCGCGGCGCTAGGGTGCGCGGAATTGCAATCAAAGCGTTAGTGCCATGATGTATGTTCCCGCTGTTCCCGCTGTTCCCGCTCTTCCGTCGCCCGGGCGCCGGACCCGCATTGCGCTGGCGGCGACCGCCGCCTTGCTGCTGGCGCAGTGTTCGCAGATCAACCGGCATGTGCCGCCGGCCGAGGAACAGGCGCTGGGCACCGACGGGGTGATCGCGCGCTACCACGGGCTTTTGAACCTGCCTTATTCGCATCCGCTGACGACCGCCGGTTACATCGTCGGGATCGAAAAAGCGCCGCGCGGCACCATCGGGGTGGGCGAGGGCCATGACACCGCCCGCCTGCGCGCGCCCTGGCGGCTGCCCGATGCAGGGGTGCAAAGGGATCTTGAGCAACAGCAGAAAAGCTTTGCCCGCAGCACCGGCGATCCCAAGGCGATGTTCGTCTCGCATGTCCTGCGCTATCAGGCCGAGCCGCACGGGATCGCGCCGTCGTTGGACTATTCGGTTTATGGCGACACGGCCTTTGGCGCGGGCACGCCGGTGCGCCCGGCCGAGGCCTATGACGCGGGCTGGCGGGCGCTGGATCGGATGGAGGCGCGGATCAAGGCCGATGTCGCCGCGGCGCGAAAGACGGAGGCGCCGTTCACGCATATCCTGATGCTGTCGATGGGCTGGAACAACGACCAGCTGGAATCGCTCGAGCGCTATAACGCGCTGATCCAGCACAGCCGCGCGGCGGCGCGGGCCGAAGGGGTTGCGTTCCGGCCTCTGGTGATCGGGCTGACTTGGCCTTCGGTCTGGGGTGGGACCTCGGTGTTCGATCTGGCCAACCGGGCGCTGCATATCGGCAGCTACACGGTCAAGGCCGACGATGCCGACGAGATCGGGTATGGCATCGCCAACCACATGGTCAACGCCATGTTGCCCCGGATCGAGGCCGAAACCGGCCTGCAGAGCGTTCTGGTCGGCCATTCCATGGGCGCGCGGATCCTGAGCCGGGCTTATTATTCGGCGGATTTGCTGCAAGAGCCGGTCGCACGGACCGGGCCCGCGCCGCTGGTGATCGGATTGCAGGCGGCGTTCAGCGCGAACCGGTTCCGGTCGGGGTTCGAGCTGGTGCCGCCGGTGCGCTGGGCCTTTACCGGCGAGGGTGGGCCGTATCAGGATCACGCCCGCCCCGGCGGTACGGTCGTGCTGACCTGGGCCAGCGGCGATCAGGCCAACCCGGTGGCGCGGGTCGCCACGGGTGCTGCGCATGTGGGCGCGCGGATCGGCGCGGGCATCATGAAGGACGAGCTGAAGGACAAGGTCGTGCCGCATGTCTGGAAAGACCCGGCGGCGGCAAGGGCCGCCTGCGCCGAGGCGCGGCAGGCGCAGAAGGTGCTTTATGTCGACGCCAGCCCGATCATCGCGTCGCATGGCGATATCCGGAACCCGGATGTCGGCCGGCTGGTCTGGTCGATGATCGGCTGCGACCGGGCCGGCGGCTAGCGCACAGCAAAAGGGCCGCCCGTGGGGGCGGCCCTTTCGTTTCGCGTGTCGCGGGGCGTTGTTGCAAAAGTCTGTCGGCGAAGGATTCACTTCGTGAATCCATGCCGTTAGACGCGTTGTATGAACAAG
>NZ_JAWHTD010000111.1:0-2389 GCF_032586235.1 Aestuariicoccus sp. MJ-SS9 | reverse complement strand
AACCCTGCAGGCCAAAGCCAACAAAATAAGACATTTCTCACATAAATTCAGAGCGTTGGGCGTTGTTCAGACCCGACGACTTATGCCGCAACCCCACGACTGGCCCTGTCAGCCATGGGCGAGGTCAGCCGCACGCACGGCCGCGACGCCGCCGGGCTGGGCGCGCAATGGGCCGTGACGCCTGTCCTCACCCTGTCGGTCGCCGCCACAAGGCAGGCGCAGGACACCGCGTTTCACCTTGGCCTGGCGCGGCGGTTTTGACGCCAGCGGTTGCCAGCCTTCCGCCCGGGCCATATGTCATGGGAAATCATACGAGGTTTCCATGCAGCATATCCGTTTCCCCCAACCGCTCTTCGACGCAAACGTCACCTCCGGGTCGGGCAATCTCGGCGATCTGCCGGAATGGGATCTCTCCGATCTCTACACCGCCGAGGACGCCCCCGAGCTCAAGCGCGATCTTGATTGGCTGGAGGGGGCCTGCGCCGGCTTTGCCACCGATTACGAAGGCAAGCTGGGCACGCTGGACGCAGACGGGTTCCTGGAGGCGGTGCACCGCTACGAGCGGATCGAAACCATCGCCGGGCGCATCATGTCTTTCGCGGGGCTGCGCTATTATCAGCTGACCACCGATGCGGGCCGGACCAAGTTTCTCAGCGACACGCAGGAAAAGATCACCGTCTACACCACGCCGCTGGTCTTCTTCACGCTCGAGCTCAACCGGCTGGACGACGGTTTTCTGGACGGGCTCTTTGCCGCCAATACCGATCTGGCGCGCTACAAGCCCGCCTTCGACCGCATCCGCGCGATGAAACCCTATCAGCTTTCGGACGAGCTGGAGAAATTCCTGCACGATCTGGGCGTGGTGGGGGACGCCTGGGAGCGGCTTTTCGACGAAACCATCGCCGGGCTGGAATTCGAGGTCGACGGCGAGACGCACAACATCGAGGGTACGCTCAATTTTCTGACCGAGCAGGAGCGCGCCAAGCGTCAGGCCGCGGCCGAGGAACTGGCCCGCGTCTTTGGCGACAACATCCGCACCTTTGCGCGTGTGCACAACACCCAGGCCAAGGAAAAGGAAATCCTAGACCGCTGGCGCGGGATGCCGACGCCGCAGACCAGCCGGCATCTGTCGAACGATGTCGAACCCGAGGTGGTCGAGGCGCTGCGCAACGCCGTGGTCAACGCCTATCCGCGCCTCAGCCACCGCTATTACGAGCTCAAGCGCCAGTGGCTGGGCCTCGACAGGATGCAGGTCTGGGACCGCAACGCGCCGCTGCCGATGGAGACCACGCGCACCGTCAAGTGGGACGAGGCGCGCGAGACGGTGATGAACGCCTATGCGGCATTCGACCCCCGCATGGCCGAAATCGCCACGCCCTTCTTCGAGAAAGGCTGGATCGACGCGGGCGTGAAACCCGGCAAGGCGCCCGGCGCCTTCGCCCACCCCACCGTGACCGAGGTGCACCCTTACGTGATGCTGAACTACCTGGGCAAACCGCGCGACGTGATGACTTTGGCGCACGAGCTGGGCCACGGCGTGCACCAGGTGCTGGCCGCCGGTCAGGGCGAGATGCTGTCCTCGACCCCGCTGACGCTGGCCGAGACCGCGTCGGTGTTCGGCGAGATGCTGACCTTCCGCCGGATGCTGGACAACGCCAAGGATCAGGCCGAACGCAAGGTGCTGCTGGCCGGCAAGGTCGAGGACATGATCAACACCGTCGTCCGCCAGATCGCCTTCTACGATTTCGAATGCAAACTGCACGAGGCCCGGCGCGGCGGCGAACTGACGCCCTACGACATCAACGCGCTGTGGATGTCGGTGCAGGCCGAAAGCCTGGGCCCCGCCTTCGACTTCATGCCGGGATACGAGACCTTCTGGGCCTACATCCCGCATTTCGTGCACTCGCCCTTCTACGTCTACGCCTATGCCTTCGGCGACGGTCTGGTGAACGCGCTTTACGCCGCCTACCAGGAAAGCCCCGAGGGCTTTCAGGACAAGTATTTCGACATGCTGAAGGCGGGCGGCTCGCAGCACCACTCCACCCTGCTCGCCCCCTTCGGCCTCAACGCCGCCGACCCGGCGTTCTGGGACAAGGGGCTAAGCATGATCGAAGGCTTCATCGAAGAGCTGGAGGCGATGGAGGGCTGACAAAGCCCTGCCAGAACCGTGTGCGCCCGGCGCCACGGTTCTGGCCTGCGCGATGTGTTGTTGAGCCGGGGCGACAGCCGTCGCGTTGAAAACACGACCGTTTGGGGCAGTTTGGTACTGAAAAGGTGCATATGTCCGGTAGCGGACCCAGGTGGACACCAGTGGCTTTGTTGCACAAATCGGCTGAAGGATTCACTGTTTGAATCCAGCATGATAGCCGTGGGGTATGAGCAGTTGGGC
>NZ_JAWHTD010000110.1:0-2413 GCF_032586235.1 Aestuariicoccus sp. MJ-SS9 | reverse complement strand
TTGTTCATACAACGCGTCTAACGGCATGGATTCACGAAGTGAATCCTTCGCCGACAGACTTTTGCAACAACGCCCCTATGTCCGCTTGAGCGACGAACCGGACCCTCGCTTCAAACGGGCCTTCGTCCGAGTTGCGGACAAAACCGCCGTTGCCCGGTTTGCTCTACCGAACGCGGGCGACGATTAAAGATGCAGGCAGTTGAGCGCGCCATTTGTCGCCGTCGCTAAAGCTTTCGCGTACTTTTTCGGCCACCGCCGCTTTGATTGCCGCATTATTCGCTTCTGGCTGCTGAGACAGAAGGTAGCCACCACGAGGAGCTCCGTTCTGAAAGATTTCGGCCAGACCTTCCGGAGAAGCCAACATCCAGAAACAGTCGACCTGTTGCTGTTTTTCCACCTCAAACCCCGCACCTGACAAGATCGTATTTGCCGTTTCCTCGTTTGCAAATTGATGGAAATTCGGGCTCTCAGGCATCTTGACCGAAGGGTGGCCGTGTTCTTGAACGCTGCTATAAAATACGTGGAAGACAGGGGAGATATCCGGGCCACACCAAGACGTCATAATGAATTGGCCGCTGGGCTTCAAAACCCTGCGAATTTCCGCAAGAGCTTTCGGCTGATCAGGGATATGCATCAGGCCGAAACTACAGACGACACTGTCAAAGCTGCCGTCGTCGAAAGGCAGGTCTTGCGCGTCTGCTTCAACGAAGTCTCCGCCCGGAACGCTTTTGCGCGCGTAAGAAAGCATCTTTGCGGAGAAATCTGCACCCGTCACGTCGTGCCCTGCTTTTGCAAGTGCCTCGGTGACATTGCCTTGTCCACAACAGAGATCGAGCACCTTACCGGTACTTTCAATGCTGGACACGATAGAAGGAATGGCCATGTCACTCGCGGAGGAGAACATGTTCACGTAGCCTGCAGAAATCGTATCGTCAGACCAGCCCTTGGTTTCCAAGTTCGCGAAACCCTCGTAAGCAGCCATTTTTGCCCCCCCCCCCCCAGAAAGCCTTATTATCCAATCGTCCATATCACGAAAAACCGCTTATAGCGAGAGACCGCCCAGCAAATGGGGGTCTGGAGAGGGCTCGTACGGGACATCTGACGGTTTTTGTCGGATGACGGTTATCCAACACTGAGCAGACATCACTCAGCGGGTTCCAACGACGACTCATCGTGCTCCACCGCTCGAAAAGCAAGAGGAGACATGTCTGATCTTTTCTGGGTGACTGGCGTGCAGGCGGGCATCCGCTCCGGACTCAAGATAGTCACCCTCGATCATCTCGGCCACATCATCAGAGCCCGTTGATGCGCTTTGAACGGGCGTGTTCGGGTGGAAGTTTCGGTCGCATTATGCCCTCTTTGGTTGTGTTAATGACCTTTTGCTGCCTACCGAGCCGGCGTAAAAAGCAGATATAAAACAGAGGAGTATTTTACTTTTGACCTGATTTTACGTATGCAGATCCAGGAAGCAAAGATAGTCCCTTTCAATTTTTTGATGAATTCAAAGCGGCGGGCCGACGCTTAGAGGCACCCACAACGGGCCGCAGATTTTAGGAACCGATCTATGAATACCTTTCCAAGGGTGAACATCCCCAAGCTCAAGACCCGGTTGGAACGTATGTGTGACCAAGCCGAACAGATTACTGGGTTTCCGGCCCTGGGTGCGTGCCGGGTGAACAACCACGTCCTGATGGCACAGGGCAAATACAAGGGCGAACGGGCATATATCTTCGGCATCATTGTCGTGGACCCGGAGGACAATTGGCTCTTCTACAGAGCGTTCCTGCCCCAAAAATGGGCCAAACGTCAGGACGTCACTTGTGGCGATATCTGCGAAGCATGCGCGATTTTGCTGGGCATCGTGGACCCGGACTGGGCATTCGCGAAATTCCCGAAGATGGTGAAGGCTGTGAAGCTGAAGAAGATCAGGCCGGAATTCGACGCTCGTTGATTTTCTACTCCCAAACACACCGTCTGGACCGGTTTTTTGAGCTACTCCCCAACTCTTGGACAGTTTCCGGGATGATTTAAGCTACTCTCTGCCCCTGCTGGTCGGTTTCGATCTGGTTGAAGTAGACCACGGCGGGCGGCTGTCCGCCATGGGCGGCGTGGGGCCACTGGTGGTTGTAGAAGGTGATCCATCTGCCAACCCCGGCCTTCGCCTGCGAGCCCGTCTCCCAGGCGTGTAGATAGACGCACTCATACTTTAGGGACCGCCAAAGGCGTTCGATGAAGATGTTGTCGAGACAGCGCCCTTTGCCGTCCATCGAGATCCGGGTCCCGACCCGTTTCAGCCGGTCGGTCCAGGCGAAGGACGTGAACTGCGAGCCCTGATCGGGGTGCTGCCAGACGGATTCGAACCCGTCTCCACAAGGACAGTAGGACTTCCCTTATACCGCGCCAAGTTCGCGCC
>NZ_JAWHTD010000109.1:0-2529 GCF_032586235.1 Aestuariicoccus sp. MJ-SS9 | reverse complement strand
TTCATTGTTGGGAAGAGTGTCCCGACCGGGACAAAGGGGACGGCACAAAAGGGCTGGACCGCGCAGCCTGAGCGCAGATTCAGTGTCCCATTCGACCGTCAGTATTCGCTGGCCAGCATGATGGTCAGCACGCGATGGGTGACATCGCGATTGGCCGGGTCGGGAGACCGGGCGTTCAGCGCAAGGTCGAAGTAGTCGATCTTCCAGAAGATCTTCTGGTCTTTGACTTCGACCGCGCCGAAATCATGCTCGCCATGCGGATCGTTGTCCTCCGTGAAGGCATTGAAAGCGATCACGGCCTTCGCGGCATTCTGGACGAAGGTCTCGCCACGGGCCCGAACACCCTGGGTTACGACCACCGTAGCATGGTCGAGATCACCGTGGCGAACGAGATCGTTCAGGCGCCGGATCCACTGGGTCCGGAACTCCTCGTCGAGCTTCCAGTCGGGCAGACCGATCAGCCCGCAGGCGTCGCAGCAAAAGTCGTCGAAAATGTTCTGAAGTTCCCATTCACGCGAGGCCATGTTCCACTCGGCCCAGGCGTCGCGCCGGATCTCTCTGGACCCACAGGCGCCACAGGCCGGATAGGCGCCGACTTGCGCCGAGATATCGATATCGTTTCCCATTGCTGTCTCCTTCCGCAGGGTGGCCGTCCGAACCCGTTTCGGACGCACCCCTCGGCAGAAGACAGCTCCGGGCACCTTCCAGTCTGCACGTCGGACCCACAGTGTCATAGACCCGGTCATTCGCGAATTTTGCGAATACCAACTGAGCGTGTGACCGGGTCTATCCTGCCAAGCGTGACTGGCTGACAATGGTGGCGTGTTACAATCGCGGAGTCTCAAAACGATTCTCGGCCTGGCGCATCGCCACACCGGGGATTTTGCCTTTGGCCTGGCCGCGGTTGATCGGCGGCTGCATTGCTATGTCGTCGGGCAGACCGGCACCGGGAAATCGACCCTGCTGGCCAACATGGCGTCACAGGATGCGGCGCAGGGCACGGGGTTCTGTCTCATCGATCCGCATGGCGACCTGGCGCAGGACCTGGCACGGGAGATCGGCGAACGGGCCCTCTACTGGAACGTTGCCAATCCGTTGAGCCCGCTTGGCTACAACCCGGTGACCAGGACATCACCGGCCTTGCGGCCCCTGGTTGCCTCGGGGCTGATCGACACGCTCAAGAAGCAATGGGCCGACGCCTGGGGCGTGCGCATGGAACACCTGTTGCGCCAGGCCCTACTGGTTCTTCTCGACCAGCCCCGGGCGGACCTCTCCGATATCATGCGGCTGTTCCTGGAACGGGAGTATCGCACGGAAGCGCTCAGCCGTGTCACCGACCGGCAGCTTCTGCAATTCTGGCAGAAGGAATACCCGGCGATGAACTACAAGACCGCCGGTGACGGCATCGCACCGATCGCCAACAAGCTGGGCGCGTTTCTCTCGCACCCGGTGGTCCGGAAGGCGATCTGCGACCCGGCCGAGCCCCTGCGGTTGCGCAAACTGATGGATGATGGCCGCATCCTGATTATCAACCTCGCCAAGGGACGCCTCGGCAGTGACATCTCTGATGTCCTGGGCGGACTTCTGGTCTCGAGCCTGATCCACGCCGCTTTCACCCGCCAGAACCAATCAGAGGCCGACCGCCGTCCCTTCTTCCTCTACGTCGACGAGTTCCACAGCTTCACCTCTGAGAGCGTGGTCGACCTTCTTTCCGAGACCCGCAAGTACCGACTCGGCGTTATCCTGGCGCAACAGCACACGACCCAGGGATCCCCCGCGGTCTTCAATTCCGTCATGGGCAATGTCGGGACACTCATCACCTTCCGCATCGGCGCCGGGGACGCGCGAATCCTTTCCGCCCAGCTTGGCGGCGTCGACCCGCGTGACCTGATGAACATGCCGAACCACCGCGCCTTCGTGCGCATGATGATCGATGGCGCACCCTGCCGGGCATTCTCGATGACGACATTGCCGAGGTTGGTTCGCGCGACACCAGCAGCGCCCGGTCTACCTGCGCGCGCTCACTCCGGTACGCTGGTGTCATGACCAAACCTGAACCGCAAATGGACCCGCATCTCGAACGGCACCTGGCACTCTGCAAACGGGTGTATCTGCGCATGCTGTCCGACGGCACCTGGCCCTGGAAGGCGGACGCGGATTCGTCAAATTCCGAGGATCTGGTAGAGTCAGGGAGTAATCCCCATGAAATATGAAAGAATGTTTTGGCTATATCCGCGTCAGCACCCAGAAGCAGGGCGAAGGGGTGTCGCTTGACGCGCAGAAAGACGCCATCCAGGGCTTTGCTCAGCGCCAATCTCTGACCGTCATCAAGTGGTTCGAAGAGAAGCAGACCGCGGCTAAGGGCGGTCGTCCGGTTTTCAACCAGATGCTCTCACAACTGCGCCGTGGCCGAGCGCAGGGCGTCATCATCCACAAGATCGACCGCTCCGCCCGCAACCTGCGCGACTGGGCGATGTTCAGCGAACTGCCCGACATCGGTATCGATGTCTACATCGCCACCGAAAGCCT
>NZ_JAWHTD010000108.1:0-2712 GCF_032586235.1 Aestuariicoccus sp. MJ-SS9 | reverse complement strand
ATGTTCCGACGCTACGAGGCCGCCCTGCCCGTCTCAACCGGAATCCTTCTGACAAAACCATAACGACACAAGCCGCCTGATCATGACCTCAGGCCATCTGGGAAATTACACCAGCTTGACGGACGTGACCTTCCTGCCTCGGTCCCATCATCGCCAATCCTCCCGCTCGCTACGAGAATTGAATCAGCCACTCGCACATCGATCAAGCCAGAGTTTTTCAACAAAATCAGCCCAAAGCCGCCATGGTCACGACCGGCGGTAAGCGGCCGATTTCTGCGGACAACACCGACGTCGACCTTGCCAGCAAAGCTGCCGCTTTCGGAGAAGGCACATCGAAGACGAAATGACGCCCGACAGACTTCCGCACGATGAGAAATCACCAAGGGTACAAGGAGGCCGAGAATGGCCCTTCCGCTTGGAGGTCAGCCTTCGAGCAGCTTCTTTCTTGCAGCGTAGTCATCGATATCGATCTCTCCGCGGGCCAGTCGCAAGTCAAGCTCCGACAGGGCGTCGGATGCTCGGCTTGTTTGCGGTCCGTGATCGATGCGCCGGACGAACCAGATAACGCCGACGACAATGAGACCCAGCACGATGAGCCACAGGATCGGGCCGAACATCATGCCGAACCCGTAGCCGTAGCCCCAATCCATCATGTGCCCGTACCTCTCTGTATCGGCAAACGCCGGTGACGTGAAAAAGATCGTAGGTATTGCGACACGAAACATCCTCGCCTCCGTAAGCTATCGGCCGGAAGTATCCATTGGGCGCGCGCCAAAGTCGTTGATCGGGATCAACTTGTCCCAGCATCTGCCCTTCACGCGCGGCAATGCGGCCCGCCTGCGCTGTCTCAGACCATATGAGCAGCTGTCAGCCAGCAGACAGCCGCCAGCGCGGAACCCGCGGTTCTTGCGTGGTTCAGCCGAGTCCATCTCTGCGCATAGCGGGGCCAGTAGTCTGCGGTTTCGCGTGGCTGGCCGTCCATGGCATCGAGGCGCGTGTTCATTGGTACATTGCCCATGCCGGTCACGGCAAAGACACCGATCAGATAGGCAACAACTCCTGCCAACGTCAGCGCCCGTGCCGCGCCTTCAAACTGCCAGAGCGCCAAGATACCAAGGGTTGCTGACACTGGCACCAACCCCATGAGTAGCACCATGAAGACCGACCGATAGACCGTGCGGTTCAGCCCGACCATGCCCGCGGCCCCTTGGGATGCAGGGGCCTGTGCCAACCCCCGCATGATGAAATCGGAAAAGCCGAGAAACACTCCGGCCACCAGCGCGACGGCGATGCCCGCGTTCATCAATATCCATTCCATAGTTCCTGCTCCTCAGCTCGACAGACCAACGGCGCGGCCGATGTATTGGCGGTCGGATAGCTGGCGGGTCAGGAAACGGGCCAACTCGCTGCGCGCGATTTTCAAATCGAGGCCGCGGGCCGTATTCGGCACATCCTCGATAACCGGGCGTGCGGTGGCCCTGTCGGTGAAGGCACCGGGGCGGACGATGGTCCAGTCCAGACCGCTCACCTCGATCAGCTGCTCCTGCAACTCGTGATCGCGGAAAACGGGGGCGAGCAGGGCCCCGAACATCACGCGCTTCCACCAGAAGTTCAGCGTGGGCCAGCTATCGCGCGCGCCCAAAGTGGATTGTGCAATCAGGCGGCGGATCCCGTGGGTCTGCATGGCCTTGATGACGTTCATCGTGCCTTGCGAGCGAATTTTGCTTTTGCGCGACATCCCGGCACCAAGGGTCACGACGACAGCCTCATGCCCTGCGACGGCGTCTGTCACGTCAGACAGTTTCATCGCATCGCCAGCGACGAGGCGCAGCTTGGGATCATCCAGGTTCAGTTTCCCGGGCGAACGGGCAAAGGCGGTGACGGTGTGGCCAGCCTTCAGCAGGTTTTCAACAGCCAGACGGCCAACGGTCCCGGTGGCGCCAAAGACGATGACTTTCATTGTGGTTTTCCTTTCGAGGTTGCAACCGGCCAAATACTTGACACGCTGTAAAGTTGACACGATGTCAATAATCGGTAACTTGACATGATGTCAAGAGATTCATCCAATACCCGCAGCCGCATCCTCGATTGCACTTGGAACCTTCTGGAATCCGGGGATAAAAAAGTTCGCATGTCCGATATCGCCAAGGCGGCGGGCATCAGCCGGCAGGCGCTCTACCTGCATTTTCCCACGCGGGCAGAGCTATTTGTGGCCACGACTCGTCACATTGATTCCGTCAAGAACGTGGATGCGCGACTGGCGGACAGCAGGGCTGCGGCCTCTGGCCAGGAGCGGCTTATGGCCTTCATCAGCGCTTGGGGCAGCTACATTCCTGAAATCCACGGCATGTCCGTCGCCCTACGTGCAATGCAGGACAGCGATGCAGAGGCCGCAGCGGCATGGAATGACCGGATGCAAGCCGTCAGGCATGGGTGTGCCGCCGCAGTTCAGGCTTTGGCAGCAGCCAGGATGCTAAGACCTGATTTAGACGAGCAAGCCGCAACCGATATCCTTTGGACGCTTCTGTCGGTTGAAAACTGGGAACACCTGGTACGCGACTGCGGCTGGTCGCAATCGCATTACGACAGCCTGATCAAAAGACTTGCGGGCTCAGCGCTTCTGGCGACACCTTGAATGGGTGCTGCCAGACGGATTCGAACCCGTCTCCACAAGGACAGTAGGACTTCCCTTATACCGCGCCAAGTTCGCGC
>NZ_JAWHTD010000107.1:0-3041 GCF_032586235.1 Aestuariicoccus sp. MJ-SS9 | reverse complement strand
GCCATAGCGCGATTTCAAGTTGCATATACAGCGCACACGACATCCATTAAGATTTTGTATTGAAATACAAAACCGTCGAATCCGTAATAGCACCTGCATCATCTTGTGCTGCAAGTCGCACCTCAACTCCGACCGCAAGATCAGAAAGGGCACCCAGCCCGCCTGAAAAACTGCCCGAGACCGGCACGATTTGGTGAATGCCGCGACCGACTGCGACTGGAATCAGGTTCCGGGACCCGAAGCTCCGGTTAGTGGGATCGAAGGCAATCCATCCGGCACCGGGGACAAATATCTCGACCCAAGCATGGGTAGATCCTGAAGCCGCCGACCCAACGAGGCTCATTTCGGGGTCGGACAGATAGCCGGACACGATGCGGGATCCGAGTCCAAGTGTGCGCGCGGCTTCGGCGAGCAGGACCGCGAAATCACGGCACGAGCCCCATCGCCGGTCGAGCGTCTCGATCGGTGACTGGGTGCCTTCAGTGTCACGGCTCTGGTAGGAAATCTGGGTGAACACACCGTTGCTGATGTCCTTCAGTAGAGAAAGTGTGTCGGTCGGACGCGCCATGACAAAGTCCTCGACCCATCGGGAAAGCCGCCCGTCTGGGTCGCAGTATTGCGGTATTGTCAATGCACCCAGATCCGTCCATTCATCTGCGGCGTAGACAAAGGGGTACTGGGCGGCCGAGGCAGCGATGGCAAAGACCGGCCAAGCCGGCGCGGTGAGTTCCACGGAAGCGCGGCTCTCGATCACCAGATGATCTGTCTGGCCGTCAAAGACGGCGGTGGCGATGGCGTTGCCGGCCACGTCATGCGCCCAGGTTACCGTCGCCGTCGGAGTGATGGCGAGTGTATGCGAGAGAAGTCGCAATTCCCGTGTTTCTCGGGGACGCAGCATCAACCTGTGCGGCCCGAGAGAGACGGCGTGACGGTATCGGTAGGACGTGGTGTGAACGATGTCGAGGCAGGCCAAAATGATGTTCCAGTTAGGTTCGAGGACGACGGCGCGCGCACCTTTGGGGATCAGCGGCGGCGAGATGCGCCCGGGCTGATTGGCGTGGCGTTCCGCCAGGCATTCAATCCCTTGCAGCGCCGGCAGATCCGTTCTCCGAAACGTTCGCTCCAGAACGAGGTTTCGCATCGCAGGCATCGGCGTTCTTGCGGAACGTCACCCAAGGCCCTCGCGGTCCCGATTTCCGGCGCAACAACTTCGGCAATGGCCTTGTCCGCCATCACGTTTGTCCCGCTGCCAGCCGGGTGCGCAAGTCCGGCGGCGAGTCCGGTCGTGAAGGCATGCCTTCGTTTTCGGCGGTCCGGATGGTCTCTTCCTCCCGCGCTCCTTGGGCGGTCGCCTTCGAAGACGGCGCAACCAGATTCGGATCAGACGTCTCAGACCCGGAATAGAGATGTCGCAGGTGCGCCTCGGAGACCCCGTCGGCCTTCATCACGAGCTGTACCATCGGATCAGCCAGCATTTCTTCAAGGAAGAAGTCGGACAACTCCCTGCCCGTCAGCTTGTCCCTGGCGCGTGCTTGGTCGAGGTCGGCAAGGGAAACGGTCAGAGTCCGCACAAGTCCCGGATGAGATATCCGGGGATGAAGCTTCACCAGGACGGAGGCTTTCCAGGCTTCGGGGTCCTGTTGATCAGGGGGTGAAGCCACCTCCGCTTCGATCTCGTACTCTCCCGCCGGGAGCGTCTCGTCAAAGCCTGGAACGGTGAAGGGCCGGGAAAACACCGCAACGGTCTTGCTCGTCAGATCTTCCATTGAAGCGTTCCTTTCCCTTGTTGCTGTAGGTGGTCCGCGCCCCTCATAGGAATGAGGCGCGTAACCTGTGTTCGTCTCAAGATGTCTTGGACTTCGTGGGTGCTTCCTTGCCAGCGGCCATGGGCTCGGTCTCCTTGGCAGGGGGGGGGCCGGTCTCCGCAGGCTTCGGCTTCATTGCGGCAGCAGCCCTGGCTGTCAGGTCCTTGAAGGACATATCATCGATCCTTTGATTGGCCGGTGCCAACTCCTCGTCCATGTCGGACTGGGATGCTTGGCGCCAGAACTAACTATATGGGTATTGGCGAGCCCGTTTAGGATGGCGCATCGAAAAGGAAGCCAAGGTCAGTCAGGCCAATTCATCCGTCCAGACCTTGAATTCCGTCAAAGTGTTCTGACCGAATGTCTGGGTCAAAGGGACATCAGCGGCGTCGCGGCCCCGCGCGATCAGAATTCTCGCAAACCGCGGCTTGTTGTTCCTCGGGTCGAACATGTGCCATTCACCAGCAAGGAACACCTCTATCCACGCGGCGAAGTCCCCAGGCGGATGAGGAAGAGGCTCACCGATGTCGCTCAGATATCCGGAGCAGTAGCGGGCCGGGATGTTCATGCATCGACACAGAGCGATGGCGAGATGTGCAAAGTCGCGGCAGACACCCTGTCGCTCGGCGAGGGTCTGCGATGCGGTGCGCGTCGCCTTCGCCTTCGCCTGCATATAGTCGAAGCGGACATGTCCGTGCACGAAATCGCAGATCGCCTGGACGCGGGGCCATCCCGGGTCCGTGGTCTCGAAAAGACGCCACGCTTCCTCCGACAGAAGGTCGGTATCGCAATACCGGCTCCCCTGTAGAAACACGAGGGTCTCGAAAGGCAGATCCTGGACTGCGTGCTGCTGCGCGTCAGGGGACGCGGGATCGGGTCGGCCAAAGTCGCGGAAGATGCCATCCGTTGACAGCGCGAAGTCGCCCGCCGGAGCCAGGAGGCGAGTACACCAGTTGCCGAAGCCGTCGCGGTAGCTTTCGAGCGGCACGCTTGGCGACGTCACGAGGTAATCGGCACGCTCCAGATCGCCGAAGCGCGAGTAGTGGACGTTCAGCATCGCAATCAGCGGCGTCGGTTGCGGGAAGCTGTATCGCAGCCGGCACCCGATGCTGACCCGCATGCCGGACGCGCCACGACGAGAAACATCCGCATCACCGTCCAAGGATGCACATCCCGCCCGAGAGCCGGAAGCCTCGATTGCAGCTCCACCGGTTCCCGGATCGGTCGAGATAGGCG
>NZ_JAWHTD010000106.1:0-3072 GCF_032586235.1 Aestuariicoccus sp. MJ-SS9 | reverse complement strand
GCCTTCCTCTCAGCCATCGCGTTAGCCGCAACCGTCATGTTCTGGCTATGAAATGTGAATGAGTCCTGACCCTAATCCAGCTACCTGGGCCTCCGTCGGACTGCGTGTTTCGCGTTCCCACGTTATATAGCAAAACGGAGGGTTCTCACGACGATCAAGCACGTCGCCATGCCCGACCGGGCGAAACATCCGGGCCGCGCCGCCTGCTGCTTTGGCTGGCAGCCATCCTCGTCTCGGCTGAACATTCTTTGCTTTGACTGACCGTTGGGTCAGTCGCTCTGCTCGACGCCCGCGATGACATTCCCAAGCCCTCTTGCCGCCCCAGTCAGGGGCGGCATCCACCTCTATGTCAAAGCGGGTGCCTCAAGGGCTGAGGCGCCCCGTTGCCAGCGCAGGTCGGTGACAAGAGCCGCGATGTCCTATGCCGCGGCCAGCGATTTCTTGGGGTCGAAGAAGGGGCGTTCCGCGACCATCGCCACCGTCGGGCCCGAGGGCAGGACGACCTCGACCTGCATGCCGATATGGGCATGCTCGACCGCGACCATGGCCAGCGCGATGTTGCGCTCAAGCCGGGGCGAGTAGACGGCAGAGGTCACCTTGCCCACTTCGCAACCGCCGGCGTTGATTTGCCAGAAGGTGGTGTTCGGCCCTTTCAGCGGGTCAGCGTCGATGATCAGCCCGACCTGTTTGCGCGTGACGCCTTCGTCCCGGATGCGCTTGAGCGCGGACTTGCCAATAAAGTCGGCCTCCATATCCAGGTTGCACAGCCGGTCGAGGCCCAGCTCGAACGGGTTGGTGTTGATATCCGCATCGGCGTGATAAGACAGCATACCGCCCTCGATCCGGCGGATCGACGAGGTGTGGCCGGGCTTCAGGCCGAATTCCAGACCGGCCGCCATGATCCGTTCCCACAGCGCGTCACCCATGCTGCCGTCGCGAAGATAGATTTCGTAGCCCAGCTCGCTCGACCAGCCGGTGCGCGAGACGACCAGCGGAATGCCGTCGAGATCGAGTTCGCGCAGCCAGTAATATTTCAGGTCCAGGATGCTGTCGCCGAAGAGCGCGCGCATCAGCTCGCCCGACCGCGGCCCCTGCAGCTGCAGGGGCGAAACGTCGGGTTCGACGATGTGAACATCCATCCCGGAATGCACCGCGACGCCTTGCGCCCAGAGCAGGATGTCGCTGTCGGCCAGCGATATCCAGAAGTGGTTCTCGGCAAGCCGCAGGAGGATCGGATCGTTGAGAATACCGCCCTGCGCGTTGGTGATCAGAATGTACTTGCACTGGCCGACGGCCATCTTCGACAGGTCGCGCGGCGTCAGCATCTGGACGAATTTGGCGGCATCCGGTCCGGTGATCTCGACCTGCCGCTCCACGGACACGTCACAGAGGATCGCATCATTCACGAGGTTCCAGAAATTCTGTTCCGGATCGCCGAAATCGCGCGGGATGTACATGTGGTTGTAGACCGAAAAGCCCTTGGCGCCCCACCGCACGGTGGCATCGAAATAGGGGGATTTCCGGATCTGCGTGCCGAAGCCGAATTCGTCTGCGTGCATGATGTGCGCCTTTTGATGTCGCCGGGGTGTAGCCCCGATAACGGTTGACAGTAATGCTCTTTAGACGAGGAACGGCTGTCGTTGCGGTCCAAAAAGCGGGCGTCCCGAGGTCCGTTCGGGCTGTTTTTTGGGCCCCGGTCAGCCCGTTCGGTCGCGCGGCATCGTGCCGACCAGTTTCGCGACGTTCGGCCGCCCCGCCTTGACCACGCGGGTTGCGATGTAGGTCATGTAGCGATCGACCCCCAGTTCGCTTTCGCGCATGTCCTGCATCAGGTTCTGGAACGCCGCCATCGAGGGGCAGACCGCCTTAATCACATAGTCCACGCCACCGCCGGTCGCGATGCATTCGACGATCTCGTCATGCGTGTCGACCCATGCCTCGAAGCGGTCGAAATCGGCCTTGCGATGATGGGTCAGGGACACGGTCACCGTCACCTGCGTGAAGTCACAGAGCCGGTCGAGCGCGATCTCGGCGTGATAGCTTCGGATATACCCCGCCGCCTTCAGCCGGTCGAGCCGCGCCCAGCACGGCGTGGCCGAGATATTGACGATCTCGGACAGTTTGGTCTTGCTCAGCTGCCCGTGGCTCTGCACGGCGCTCAGGATGCGGATGTCGGTGGCATCGAGGACCAGTTTCTTCACCGTTTCGTCACTTTCACGTCTTGGCGGGCGGCAGGCGGTTTCGGACATCACCATTGGCGACAGAGCGATATTTTAAGCGATCGAGATCAGATTTTAGGGCAATTTGCGACCCGCGCTCCTTCAGGAGCGTCAGCATTGCAGGTCGCATTCGGTCAAAGCTGGAATACCGCGAGCGGGTGCTGCCAGAGGGATTCGAACCCGTCGATGCAAGGGCAGGATCGCTGTCGCTTATGCTGCGCAGAGACCGCGCCACTCGGCAAGAGCGGCGCGGTTGGCCGTGAAGATTGAGGTGCTGAAGAGGCCGCGTTCCGGGTCGAAGTGGTTCGAAACGGAGGCGAGGACGGCGGCGAATTTCTGAAGACTTCGCATTCGCCGGAGCCGGAGCCGGAGCATCGGCCACTCCCTTCGTCGGAATGGCAAGTGTGCGTTTTCCGCCCGATTGTTGCGCCAGCGACCCGTTTCCTGCCCCGTGCCTGCACCGATCAGGTTAGATCATGTTCCGGCGCCAAGAGGCCGCCCTGCCCCTTTCAACCGGAATCCTTCTGACAACACGGGCTTTCAAAAGTCTTTAGGAAACAGTCCCATCAACGCTTGCGCATCGTATTCGCCGATACAGGCGCCAGAGGACAGCAACCTCTCGATATACTCACGACGCAGGCCTGCGCGATCCACGGATTCTACCGTGTCCCGTGGCGCTGTGGCCCAGGGAAGAGATGTGAAGAATGGCAGGCGGATCGCACAAAATGTCATTGTCTGTTGTCTCCATTAGGTGGGTGAAGACAGGCTACGCGGCCTAGGGTCAGGATTCATAACCAGTAGATGACGGTTGCGGCGAGAGCGATTGTCGACAGGAAGACCTTGGGGCAGCGGT
>NZ_JAWHTD010000105.1:0-3163 GCF_032586235.1 Aestuariicoccus sp. MJ-SS9 | reverse complement strand
CGGCGTCTATTACGCGTCCATAGAAAGCCAACCCATGGAATTTCCGCACGCTGTGCAGAACGTCGGACTGTTTATAGCCGAGGGCGCGATCGAGTCGCTAAATCTTGATGGCACCCCTGACGCAGACACCCTGGAGGGCGGAGAGTGGTTCGACACTCTGAGCGGCTTTGCCGGCGACGATCTGCTGACGGGCAACGCCAGGCAAGACCTGCTCATGGGCGGTGCCGGGAACGATATTTTGCATGGCGGTGATGGAAACGACCTTCTTTACGGTGATGAGGGTGATGACACCATCGCAGGAAGCACGGGCGACGATGGCATCGATGGGGACTATGGTAACGACGATATCGGTGGAGGCCCTGGTTACGATTTCATCGATGGCGGAACCGGCGACGACACCATCGGCGCTGGCGCAGACGACGACATTGTTAGTGGTGGTGACGGTAGCGACGTGGTCGCTGGTGGACCGGGCAGCGACACTTTGAGCGGCGGCTTTGGTGGCGACACCATAGGGGGCAGTTACGGTTCCGATCTCATTGACGGTCAAGACGGAATCGACAGCCTGGGCGGCGGCACTGGAAAGGACACCCTGCTGGGCGGCGACGGCGACGATTCCATCGGCGGTGGCGAAGGCGATGACGTTGTTCAAGGGGGCGCCGGCGACGACTTCCTCGCGGGCGGCGGCCGGGACGATCTGATCGACGGCGGGCTTGGCGACGACACGATCAACGGCGGCGATGGCGATGACACCATGACCGGCGGCGAGGGCGCGGACGTCTTCGTCTGGAACTTCTTCAAGGACGGCGACGCGGATGTCATCACCGACTACGAGGACGGCATCGACAGCCTGCGGATGGTCGGCGTCGAGAACGAGCCCGGCTCAGGCCTGGCCGGCAAGGTGGCCGCACTGAACATCACCGATGCCGCTGGGGGTGCTCTGATCGACTACCAGGGTCACACCGTGCTGATCGAGGGCGTTGCGGCTGCTGATTTGACGGTGGAGGACTTCACCTTCCTCTGACCCCTACCAGGATACCTTCCCGCCACTATGTTTCGGGGAGGTAACCTGCCTCTACCTTCTGATCCAGTTCAGTTGGGGCAGATTTCGCCCTTAAGGTGGGCCAATAGGCGAATGGCCTTTTTTACCCCACGGGGTGCCAAGCAAGTACCAGATAAATATGGGAAATTTCAGGGGGCTTTTTGAGGGGGCGGCTTAGTGAGAACGCACGGGGGTAGGATGCGAAACCCATCAGCCGTCGTCAGTGAGGTAGTTCAGCAAATTTACGGTGAGTTAAGCGAAAAGACGTAGAAGGCTTTGCGAACTATTGCCCGACTGCTTCGCCCGGCAGGAAGTAGTTCTCCGGAAGAACCCGGTTTTCATCATGTGGTGCCGGGACTGGTTCTTGGTAAGCGGTGCACTGACCCCATGTTGATCAGTTGTCTCATTTCTTTTTCGGCTTCCACCGTTTGGCGAGTTTGAGAACTTCGAGGCGCAGTTCGTCGGTGTCCGGGAGATTTGGATCAAAGTCGCCGCCGTACCAAGATTTAAGATCGACATGTTCAGGGTGCTTGGGGTCGCCCATTGCTTCGAGGAACTCCTCGTAACCGGAGAAGCCGCCCACATCTTCTGGCGGGCAGCGGCCTCTAACGTCTGTAAGGCGTGGGTAGAGCTCGCCGGGCATGGGGTCGCTGATCTTTCCGATTTCGATCTTGTGGTCCCAGCTGTCGCCAAAGTCGTAGAGGTAGTTGATCGTCTTCACGCCGGTATCTTCGATTAGCTCGGCGAGGGCGGTTTTGTTGGGGGGAAGATCATTGCCGCCGAAATTTGGATCGGCCAATCCCCAGGTCGCGCCTGCAGCCTCGAACCTGTAGAGGTGCGAGTTAGTCCAGCCCATAGCAGCCTGAATGGTCAGGTGGAGGCGGTCGAGGCGAATATCGGCGGGAACTTGCAGCGTTCGAGTAACGGCTGGCTCAATATATTCAAGCGTGATCTTCAACTCGATGATGCTCATGACAGTGTCCCCCTTGTCAGGCTCTTGTAGTTCCGAGCCGGGAGAGCGTCGATATCGGATTGTCTGAAGCCCTGCGCATTGGCGGTGACCCAATCGGGAGCCAATGTGGCTTGCAGCTCATCTCTACGCGCGTCTACGCGCGCGCGAGGGACCTGGAAATTCTCGATCATGAACGCCGGACATAGCCGAATGACAATAAAGGTTGATCGATGAGAAAGGTTGATCGATGAGCTGATGGGTTGCCCGACAGTTGAGGACTTCAGGCCGTACAAGGTTCGATCAGCAACGGGTGGGCTGAGAGGTGGATAAAGTCCCACCAAAAACATCCAATCAATTGTTTTTCATATTATTTTTATAAATTATTGGTGCGGGTGAAGGGACTTGAACCCCCACGCCTTGCGGCGCCAGAACCTAAATCTGGTGCGTCTACCAATTCCGCCACACCCGCAACGCGCCTGTCCTAGCAAAGCGTCTGCCCGAGCGCGAGAGGAAAATCGGCCGAAAAAAGGCGCGACATTCGCGGACCGTTAACATATTGTGTGAAAAAAACGAGGCAGATCAAACAGGATAGCGCCATGAAGCCGAAAACGGTCGGGCGCGCGACAGGGCGAAACCGCCCTGCGCGCCATATTGCGTCCAACGATACATGCAACACGCTGGTGGCGGGAACCGTGGTTCTGACGCTCGATGGCGCGCTGCCGGTCGAGTTCATCACCGAAGGCGACCGCGTGATCACCCGCGACAGCGGCGTGGCCCCGGTCCGCCGGATCCTTCGCGCCCGCCGGCGCGTGGCCGCAGTAGCGATCCGGGCGGGCAGCCTCGGCAACACCCGCCCCGACCGCGACGCGATCCTGCCCGCCGGGCAGGAAATCCTGATCCGCGACTGGCGCGCCGGCGCGCTCTTCGGCGCCTCGCAGGCGCTGGTGCCCATCGCGCAGCTGGTGGACGGGGAATTCGTGCGCGACATTGGCGAGACGACGCTCGACACCGTCACGCTGGCCTTCGACGCCCCGCATATTGTTTACGCCGACGGGCTGGAACTGGCGGCCCCGGCGCTGGAAATGGAGCAACACTCCTAGTCACCCGGAACCAAATTTGCCATCATTGATTTGAGGCAATTCGGGGAGGCGTTGATGCGGGGCCGGGCATCG
>NZ_JAWHTD010000104.1:0-3388 GCF_032586235.1 Aestuariicoccus sp. MJ-SS9 | reverse complement strand
CCGAGATCATCCGCGTGGCATGATCTCAGCGGGGAAAGGGGCAATCACGCCTCAAGCCCGAGTTCTGCAACAACGCCAATGGAATCCTATGAAACCCTGCAGGCCAAAGCCAACAAAATAAGACATTTCTCACATAAATTCAGAACGTTGGGCGTTGTTCAGACCCGACTCATTATCCGCTCAGTCGCCCGTGCCGGGCATTCGGACCGCCCACGGTGGATCGGAGAATCTCCGGATCAGGAAATCAAGAAAGACCCTGACCTTTGGCAGTCGGTAGCGCCCTGCCTCGTATAGCGCGTGGATCGGAACTTCCTGCGGCTGATGGCAATCTGTCAAGAGCGGCACAAGCTGGCCCTTGCGAATATGGTCGGCCACCATGATGTCACCCAGACGGATGATCCCGGCGCCTTCGAGGCCGAGCCGCAAAACCATGTCGCTGGAATCCGTTACCATGATCGGTTTAATGCCCGCCTTCACAACGTCTTCTTCGATTTGAAAAGGCCAGACCCGCGCGGTCGGGGTCGTGAACACGATGCAGGCGTGTTCTGCCAGATCGGCTGGATGGCGCGGCACGCCGTGACGCTCCAGGTAAGCCGGGGAGGCGCAAATGGTCCGCCCGTAGGTGGCAATGCGCATCGCGGCGAGTGTGGTGTCAGGGAGCGTCCCAGCGCGCAGCGTCACGTCCGCATGCTCAGACACAAGATCGACAACCCGGTCGGTCGCCGTCAATTCGAGCTGAATACGAGGATACAGGCGCAGGAACTCAGGAAGGATGGGCGCGATCTGATGAACGCCGAAACCGGTGCTGTTGCTAACATGCAGATGACCGCGCGGCTCCGCGTGCAATCCGGCCACCTCGGCTTCCACCTCCTCGATCGCGGCGAGGATCTCTTGTGCCCGCGGAAAATAGAGCTCGCCCTCCGAGGTCATCGAAAGCCGCCTCGTCGTCCGATGGAGCAGGCGAACACCCAGCTGGTCCTCAAGCCGGCCGACGAGCTTCGAAACCGCAGACGGCGTCAGGCCCAGGATGCGCGCGGCGCCCGTGAAGCTGCCTTGTTCGACAACAACGACGAAGGCCCTCATCTCCATATTTGTCGCGGTATTCATTCCAAAAATTCAGCAATCTTTGTCCAAGTTCGCCGATTATCAGAAATCCGACGCTGATTTACTGTTCATGTCAAGGCCCGAAGCCCGTCATGGGCTGGGCGCCAATGTTCGACCAGCAGACCGGAGCACCCTATGACACATACTTCTTTAGATCTGGCGCAGATTGCCAAAGCCTACGCACAGGCCTGGAGTTCAAAGTCGCCGGAGGCCGTCGCCGCTTTTTATGCACCGAACGGACAGATAGAGATCAATGGCGGCCCAGCCCTGAAGGGCCGTGCGGCCATTGCGGAGATGGCAGCGGGTTTCTATGCGGCCTACCCGGATCTTGTGGTGCATTGCGAAGAACTTCGCGCCGCTGGCGATCATGCTGTGTTTGCGTGGAGCCTCGAAGGACATCACGCCGAAACCGGGAGCTACGTGCGTCTTGCCGGATGGGAAGAATGGGACCTTGATCCGGAAGGGAGAGTCCAGTTATCCAAGGGCTGGTTTGACGCCGAAGACGAGCGCCGTCAGATAGGGCAAGCCGCATGAGTGCCGTAGAACCCCGGTCAGCTGCCAACGAGCCAGAAAAACCGCCTGTCGATCAGGATTACATCGCAGAATTCAAAGCCCAGATCACGGCGTGGGGGTTTTCAGAGACTGAAAAGAGTATGGAGCCGTTCTGCGTCCTCGATGACCACACGCATGATGCAGAGATACTCGGCCTCGTGACGTGTGGTGAGATTTCGATCACCGTCGGCGATCTGGCGCGCCGTTATCGTCCAGGCGACACGTTCGAATTGCGCTATGGGCAGGTGCATCGCGAGAAAGTTGGCCCGCACGGTGTGTCGTTCGTCGTCGGCAGACGCTGCCGCTGACGGCAGACTGCCGGTTGGTGACAGGACGGAAACACCTCGTCTGGCCCGAATGGCAATTAGGAGAAGCCGCAACGCTTCGTCGCCAGAGGGCTAAGCGGTGCGTTGCCTGAAGGCATGATGCCGCGTTACGAAAATCTTGATCTGCGGCGTCGTCCGCACAGCGCAAATCAAGCGGACAAAGTGCTGCAAGCGGCACTCATGGCCGTTCTCGGGAAGCTGCGATGCGGCGCTTGAAGGGTTGATGAAAGTCCGGTTCGGGCCGGTCTCTATGGTGCGGTAATCGGTGGAGGTTTCCGACGTTTGCCTGATAGCGCATTTCCCATGATGGCAGCCAGCAGAACTGCGCCACCAATCAGCGTGTTGGGGCTCGCGGTTTCCCCCAGAAAGAGCCAGACCCAGAGCGGGCCGAGCAGGACCTCGGCCAATGACAACAGGGCGAGTTCGGCTGCGGGGAGACTTCGCGACCCCAGCGTGTAAAGGATCAGACCGGCGCCGACCTGGAACACCCCCATACCCATCGCGATCCCGCCGTCATTCGGGCTCAGTACGACCGAGAGCCCAAGACCGAGGCATATCGCCAGCGTAATTACAATTGCGAAGAGACCGGAAAGGAAAACCGCCGGGAGCATTTCTCCTGTCCGCCCCCATCGCAGAGCGACGGTGAAGACGGCGAACCCCAACGCTGACCCAAGCGCAGAAAGACTGCCCTTCAGCACAACGCTGCCTGATTTGTCGGCGACCATGATCGTGATCCCACCGAATGCGACGGCGATCGCAACCCAAGTTGCGGCGCGGACGGGTTCTCGTAGCACGATCCACCCGAGTACCGCGGCCATGAATGGCGCAGTCGCAAAGAGCAACATCGCATTCGCGACCGAGGTGTTCTGGATCGCGTAGATTCCACCGGAATAGGCCGCGACCAGTGAAAGCCCCGCGATAACAGCAGGGGAGCCAACGCGGCGGAGCTGAACGAATGGGCTTTCACCCGACCGCATTTGAATAAGCACATAAAGGAACAGTGACATGCTGATCGACCTGTAAAGCAGAATCTGCCACACGAAGGCATCTTCGATCAGACGAATGCCAAGACCGACCGTTGACCAGAGCACACCAGCCGCAAAAACGAAAAGGACACCGTACTTGTGGGCATCCGCATCGGAGGAGGCTGGCGTTATGGAGGTCATATCGAGCCGATCAAGGAAGTCTTTCAACCGACGCTAATGTCTCAGCCCGAGTTCTGACCACTCATATGCGACATCGACGAGGACTGCTGCACGATTAACGAACTGCAGCGATGCGAAGACTCCACTGAGCCTCCCCATCTGAATTGGTCCACCGTTATGTTTAGGAAGCGGAGGACAGAGAATGGCGAACAAGAGACACAAGCCAGAGGAAATAGTTCAGAAGTTGCGGCAGGTTGATGT
>NZ_JAWHTD010000103.1:0-3518 GCF_032586235.1 Aestuariicoccus sp. MJ-SS9 | reverse complement strand
CATCTGCGCATCACTCAGCCAGAAGAGATCAGACATATCACCGCTCTGTTTTCGCGCGGTGAACCATGCCCTTCCGCTGAAATCAATAGGTCCTGAGCCTAGCGCCGGTCTTGGGATCCTGAATTCGGTCAATAACCTTACCGGCGGTGGAATTACCGGCGATGATCCAACTGGCGAGATCAACGATAAACTGGATGAGCTTCTGGCGCAATCGACCCAGCTCCTGACCAATATCGAAACCAACCGGCAAGCGATAATCGACTCCTATTTATCCAGTGTTCATTCCGATCTGAAACAGGCGCTGAATGCGTGGTCGGTCTATCAAGGGACCGGAGACGAGACATTCAAGCAAACGGCAATCGCGAAATCCACAGAGGCCTTGGCGGATATCACCTCTTATTCGACGGTGTCCGCCACTGAAAAGACCACGCTGGCGCCCTTCATGATCGCCGCCGTCGCGATGCGCCTGATGGTGATGGAGACATTGCAGGACGGCGCGACGTCCGGCGAACTGAAGCCCGAACTGCTCGGAACAATTGCAGAACTCGAATCCGTGATCGAACCCTTGCTGCGGGAGGCCGAATACCAGCTTGTGGTCACTATCGTGTCGGTTGAATACACCGATTACGAAGTGTACGTCGACAGGGGTTTCCCGCTGGGTACACAGACCGAGTATCACCGCGGCTATACGTTCCAATTGCAGTTTTCGGATCCGGTTTCCGGCTTCGCCGGAACTCGAACTTTGGAAGATTATTACATGACCGAATACTATCCTAATGATGATCTCGGCGTGCCCCAGGAATATCCGGTCGTCGGCGATGTCCTGTTGGACACTAAGGCGTTTATGGAATGGAAATATAGCACCCGTGGGGAAATCGGAACTTATATCGCAAACAATAGCTCTACCTTTGATGCCGCCGGCAATCTGCAAGCAGCCAGAGCTCCGATGTACCAAGTCTTCTACCGTGAAGGTGGGCGTGACCTTCAAGACCTGATCGCGGATATGGAAGACCTCACCGAGGGCACCTGGTATCAGGGCTCCGACGGCGTCGATGACCAGTTCTTCTCCGATTCGTCTCCGACCTACGACAAGCCCGACGTGCTCGACGGCAGAGGCGGCGACGACCTGCTGATCGGCGGCGCGGGCGATGACCTGCTGCGCGGCGGTACCGGCAACGATGTTCTTTTGGGCGAAGGCGGCAACGACGTCATCCGCGGCGGGGCGGACAATGACCTCATTCACGGTGGCGAAGGCAATGACCTGATCGACGGCGGGACCGGCACGAACGAGCTGAGTTTTGCGGCTGCGGCCCAGGCGGTGGTCGTCGACCTGACGATCATGGCCGCGCAGAACACCGGACAGGGGATGGATAAGATTGCCAACATCCAGAACCTGGAGGGAAGCAATTTCGACGACATCTTGCGCGGCGAAAACAGCGACAATCATTTCCTCGGTCAGCTTGGCAACGACGAGCTGGCCGGCCGACGCGGCGATGACATACTGGATGGCGGCTTTGACGACGATACTCTTACCGGCGGCGCCGATGACGATACGCTGATTGGCGGCGGCGGCACCGATACAGCGGTCATCGAAGCCCAGAGCGTCGGGATCACCGGCGGGGATGGCGACGTTGCCGGCAGCCTTGAGATCACGAGCTCGGATGGTACGGATCTGATCCACGATGATGTGGAATTCATCCAATTCCTTGACGTAACTCTCTCCTTTGCCGAATTATCGGCCCTCGTTAATCCTGTGAACGCGGCCACCACCGGCCTGGCGCTGACGGGCGCGGTCGCCAGCCTGGAAGAGACCGCCGACACCACCACGCGCATAAAGGTGGCGGACATCGCGGTCACGGACGATGCGCTCGGCACCAACGACCTGTCGCTTACCGGCGATGACGCCGCGCTGTTCGAGATCGACGGGACCGAGCTGTTCCTGAGGGCGGGCACGGCGCTGGACTTCGAAACCCAGGCGCAGCTCGATGTCTCGGTCGCCGTGGATGACGTGACGGTCGGAACGACCCCGGATGCCACTGCGGCGCTCAGCGTGGCGGTGACGGACGTGAACGAAGCGCCCTCGGTGGCGCTGACGAACGCCGTCGCCAGTCTGGAAGAGACCGCCGACACCACCTCGCGCATCAAGGTGGCGGACATCGCGGTCACGGACGATGCGCTCGGCACCAACGACCTGTCGCTTACCGGCGATGACGCCGCGCTGTTCGAGATCGACGGGACCGAGCTGTTTCTGAGGGCGGGTACGGCGCTGGATTTCGAAACCCAGGCGCAGTTGGACGTGACCGTGACCTTGGACGACACCTCTGTCGGCGCGACGCCGGACGGCGAGGCATCACTCAATGTCGCAGTGACGGATGTAGATGAAGGCACATCGGAACCCGAGCCCGAACCGGAGCCGGAACCCGAACCGGAGCCCGAGCCTGAGCCGGAACCCGAACCGGAGCCTGAGCCTGAGCCGGAGCCCGATCCGGAACCCGAACCGGAGCCGGAAACCCCCGCCCCGCAGGAGCAAACCCTTGTCGGCACCGACGCCGCCGAGGCGCTGACCGGCGGAACAGGCGGCGACAATATCTTTGGCCTCGACGGCGACGACACGCTGGACGGTGCGGGGGGCGATGACAACATCGGCGCTGGCGCGGGCAATGACGAGGTCCTCGGCGGCGACGGCAACGACCTGATGGGCGGCGGCACCGGCAACGACTTTATGGAAGGCGGCACCGGCAACGACTTCATGGGCGGCGGTCAGGACGACGACACGGTCGACGGCGGCGACGGCGACGATGTGGTCAACGGCGGGCCGGGCAACGACCAGATGATCGGCGGCGACGGCAACGACACGATGGGCGGCAGCTTTGGCGCCGATACGATCGAGGGCGGCGCTGGCAACGACGACCTCGGTGGCGGATCCGGCCAGGACAGCATCTCGGCCGGGGCTGGCGACGACTCGATCGGCGGTGGCGAAGGCGACGACACCGTCAACGGCGGCGACGGCAACGACTTCCTCGCGGGTGGTGGCCGGAACGATCTGATCGACGGCGGGCTTGGTGACGACACGATCAACGGCGGCGACGGCGACGACACGATGACCGGCGGTGCCGGGGCGGATGTGTTCGTGTGGAACTTCTTCAAGGACGGCGATGCGGACGTGATCACCGACTACGAGGACGGCATCGACAGCTTGCGCATGGTCGGCGTCGAGAACGCGCCCGGCACGGGGCTGCAAGGCAAGCTCGCAGCGCTCAACATCACCGATACCGCCCAAGGCGCGCTGATCGACTATCAGGGCCATACCGTGCTGATCGAGGGCGTGGCGGCGGGTGATCTGACGGTGGCGGATTTCACCTTCCTCTGACCTCGGTCGAGCTCTTATCCCCTGCGGCGGTTGTCGTAGGGGACTTGCTGTCATGTGAATTCCGGGCCCATTGACGAAGCGGCTCTGTGGTTTGGGTGCTTGTGGCGGGTGTCGGGCAGTGGTTTGATCTCCGCGTTTTGGGAATGGG
>NZ_JAWHTD010000102.1:0-3584 GCF_032586235.1 Aestuariicoccus sp. MJ-SS9 | reverse complement strand
GGAGCCCCTGGAATTCGATCTCGTTGGCATGCCTTCGTTCTCGGCCACCTGGATCGAAAAGTCCTGCGGAACTGTCGGATGAGTGCTGCCGGTCATCGGGGCGACAACTTGTGCAAGGCCGCAGCGGCAAGAGCATGTTCCTTCTGGTGGTAGTCGCCGCGGAACTTGCCATCGACCAGCACCTCCCAGATGCCGTTTCTTTCACGCACCTGAACCCCACCGCGCTGCGCCGGTCGGTTCATGGAAGAATCCTGTGCTCCTCTGCTTTTCGGCGGCACGGGTTTCATGTCGGTCATTTCCGGCTCCTTCGCCTTTGGTACGCGCACTTCTTCGATGAGCATCACGGCGCGGATGAATTCCTCCGCGTAGTCGTCGGTTTCGCGGTGGTCGTGTTCGTGCCGAGCCATGCGCATCGGCTCAACGAAGCGTTCTCGAAGGTGGTCAACGAAACGCGGCTCCGTCCGGGCGATGTAGGCGATCAGAGCTTGCAGGATCCGTTCATGAGCCAGCACACGCCTTTCGAGGTCGGTGGTCTCGGGGGAAGCTATCGGCATTGCGCGGTTCATCCTTCATCGACCGCGCTTTCCGGGCGCTCCGGCGAACGGTCGACATCAAGAGCTGCCAGGCAAGCCTGCGCGATATCCCGGTTCGGCATATCGGTACCCGGCATTGTCGCCCAGCCGGCTGTCATGAGAGCGTCGCGCCGCTGGTAGGTCGAGGCGGCTCGGATCGTTGCCAGTTTGTCCGCCCGGGACGGGTCAGAGCGCGCCATGTCAAGGCAGACCGGCACCATGGAGGCCACGACATCGTCTCGGGACATCGCCATCGCCCTGTCATTCGCGGTTCCGCCGGTTACCCAGCCGCCCCACGTGAAGCCAACGACTCCGACGAAGGCGGCGCCCATCAGCGCGCCATAGATGCCGGGTTTGAGCCATTCGGGAGTATTCATTTCAAGTCCTCCTGCGGAGAAAGCGCCGCCTCGCTGTGATTGTTCTTCTCAGTCGCGCCCCGATCCCGGCTCAGCGCCTCTTCCAAGTCGTTGTCGGAAATCGCCCGTAGCTCTGTCCGTCCTGCATAAATGCCGCTTCCGCGCACCGTCAGGTAGGTGGCCGTCCGTCTATAGGCTTCGAAGCTAACTCCCTGGAGAAGCTCTTCTTCGACAAGAACCTCGTAGTCGCCCGCAGGCAGTTCGCCCGGGTATCCCGGCAAGGTGAACGGGTTTGAAAACGTCACCGTCGATCTGGTCGACCGCATGTTCATCTCAGGTCTCCGCGATGTTGGCAGATCCGTCGCTCACCACTGTTGACGGCCCCCTGGAGTCGGGGACGAACCAGTCGAACGATTTGTTCTCTTGTACGTCGAGATAGTCCGACTGGCGCTATCGCATGTTAGTCCCGGGCATCGAACCGGCTCCGGCGTTCCTGGGGGCAGTCGCCCGCACTGACCTGTGTAAGGGCGGCGAGACCGACCTGCGCGTATCTTTTGGGAAACAGGGATGATCTGAATTCCTGCTACCCTTGAAAGGATTGGCGATGGCCGACCCCAATGTTCTCAACCCGCACCCGCCCGAGTTCGATCGGTTTCTCTATGCATCGGTCGGCGAGGACCGGAACGGATATGTCGTGACGGTCCTCTCCGCGCTAGCGCGGCTCGGCCTCGATCCATGGAAAGAAACCGCTGAACTGGTCACGCTGGGGCGCGACGCCGCGCAAGCTCGGTTGGGAACGTTGCTCGCTCGATTTTGGGACGTTCCATCGCTCGCAAGCGATCACGGCAGGGTCGCACGAGACCTGAGCCAGCTGCTTCCAGAAGGCCCAACTTCAGGTAACCTGAAGCGAGCTGCCTCGACGGCCGCCGACGGTCGCCTGAACACAAGCCGAGCGATCTGGGCGGTGCTCGCGATCATCATTGCTCTGGTTCAAATGTTCACGGTTGGCGGGTCGGGGCCAGGCGAATGACAGTTTCCACCAAGACAGCAAGGTCACCGGCCCATGCAGCGCACCGGGCCGGGACACTGTCCCCGAGTGAAAGGGAGGTTCTCTGGGACTTGGAGGAACACTTCTGGACCAGTGGCGCGCACAGCGCACAGGAGACGACCGCCACAAACGCCGTCATGATCTTTCCCTATCCGCCCGGCATCCTCCAGGGCGACCAGATCTGGACCCATTTGCGACAGAACACCGGCTGGCGTTCCGTCGTGATGTCGGAACGACGCGTAACGCGTTGCAACGACATCACCATTCTCACCTACCGGGTCTCCGCGGAGAAACCGGATGTGCCGATCTACAAGGCCCTCTGCGCCTCTACCTACCTCAACGATGACGACAAATGGCTGAGGATTTCCCACCAGCAAACTGCGGTGACTTGAGAACCGCGGAGGCAATCGACCTGCCACAGGCGCCGGGACTAACCTGCGTCAGTGAGGCGAGGCCCTGACACGGCTAGGTTACACGTACCCGCCGAATATTTGGCGGCGCGTCTCTTTTGAGTACCCAGGAGGTGTGTGGGCATGTCGATCCCCAGACGAACGGCATGTCGACACGCCTCTGATTTCTCAGGACGTCCAGGAAAGGACAATCCCAATGACACCGCAACAGACCAAGACCGCCGAAAAGATGAAGTCCGTCAAAGCGACATGGGACAAGGCTCCCGCTGGTCCGAAGAAAGATACGGCCCAGAAGCACTATCAGGCTGCAGAGAGGGCGCTTGAAGCACATGACGACGCCTTGACGAACAAGGAACTGAACGCGGCGTAAAACGCGCTCGCGTGACGCCCGGCGTCTGACCATACGGCAGCGCCGCCGAGCGCAAGACGTCGCGCGACCCCTTTTCGCGGGTAGACGATAACATACTCGCCGGCTGGCTAACCTAGATCAACGCAGGCTGGTCCATATCGAATTACTTAAAAACTTGTCCGCCGACAGCTTGGCGGGAAACCTGCCCAGGCTCTCCGAATCCTTGTCTCGGAATGGCCCTCAACCAGATCGGATCATGGCATTCGCTGACGCATGGACACTCCAGAAAGGACTGTTCGATGAAACTTTTCAAAACCTCCCCTCCGTTGCCCCGTTTCAAGCGGTTCAAACTGCTCGTCAGCGGACTCGCGGTTCTTGCCGGGACTGCGACAGTCGGCCATGCCGAGTCGGTCTATCCTCAGGTCGTGCGGTCGCTGCAGACAACGAGCATGGTTCGGCCCTATACCGGGCTGGAGTTGTCGGCAAAGATGAAGCCAGTTGAATGCGGCACGCTTACCCTCACCGAGGTAGCCCAGCGCTACTTTGCGATCACTTCAGACGACAGTCACGATTGAACGTCTACGTGATGCGCACAAATGCAGCCGGAAAGAGGCGTGCGCCTAGGCGTTGACAAGAGAACGTCGTCCCGTTGGTTACAACTACGCGCGCCGTCTCAAGACGCTCAGTAGCCTCACGCTCTACGAATACATCTGCAAAATCTGGACATCAGAGCCAGATCGATTCATCTTCGATCCGATCCACCAGATGCCGGGACTGAACCACTACCGGCTGGCGCCGGTAGGATCGGCGATATGCTGTTCGAGGTACTGAAGTACGATGTCTTCGGTG
>NZ_JAWHTD010000101.1:0-3934 GCF_032586235.1 Aestuariicoccus sp. MJ-SS9 | reverse complement strand
CTGACCACCGTCGCGGTCACCGATCCGGCCAACGGCAGCGTGGCTATCAACGGTGACGGTACGGTCACCTACACGCCCAATGCCAACTTCTCTGGCAACGACCGGTTCATGTACACCATCCGCGACATTGACGGCGCCACCAGCACCGCCACCGTCACAGTCGAAGTGACACCGGTGAACGATCCGCCGGTGGCCAATGACGACACCGCCGCCACCGATGAGGATACCCCCACCACGATCAGAGTGCTGGCCAACGACACGGATGTCGATGACGGGGTGCTGGCGATCGTGTCGGCCAGCAATGGCACCAACGGCCTCACGGTAGTCAGCGGCGACACCGTAATCTATACGCCCAATGACAACTTCTTTGGCACCGACAGCTTCACCTATACCATTCAGGATTCCGCCGGGGTTCCCGCCACGGCCACCGTCGATGTTACGGTCAATGCGGTCAACGACGCGCCGGTGCCGGCGAACGCGGCCATCGTCATCAACGAGGCCGACGGCCTGTTCGCGCTGGATCTGCGGACCCAGGTGACCGATGTGGACGGCGACACGCTCAGCTTTTCGCAGGTCGGCATCCAGCGCGGCGAGACGCTGATCCCGTTCACGATCACCGGCGACGGGCTGATCAGCATCGACCCCGACCTGGGGCTGGACCTGGGCGTCAGCCTCTCGACCACGCTAGTCTATACCGTCAACGATGGCAGCGGCGCGCCAAACGCCACCGCCAGCGGCTTTGTGCCGATCACGTTCAACGGCGCCGACGATCCGGCGCCGTCGGCCAACCTGCCGCCGGTGGCCAACGATGTCTCGGTGACCGGCGACGAAGCGGACGGGGCCGTCAGCATCAGTCTAAGCACGCTGGTGTCTGATCCCAACATCGGCGACATCCTGACTATCACCAGCCTGCGGACCAGCGCCGCCGATCCCGAACTGCCGAACGCCAGGATCGACTTTTCCGGCGGCGTCACCGGCGGGGAAGGCGGCCGACTGATCATCGACACCGCAACCCTCCTGGGGTTTTTCGCGGACGACGGCGAAACCCGGACCTTCCTGCTCGACTACACGGTCGAGGATGCGGCGGGGCTGACCGACTCCGGCGTCATCACGCTGGACCTGATCGGTGAGACGCCGGGCGGCAACACCCCGCCCAATGCCACCGACATCATCACCCCGCCCGGCGAGTTTCCGCAGACCGACCCGTTCAGCGGCCAACCGGTGCCAACGGATATCATCGTGGGCGAAACCGGAGCGGCCGCCCTGGTCATCGATCTGGACGCACCCAATCCGAATCCCTTCCCGGGTGGCCCCTACATCTCGGATCCCGACAGCGGGCCCAGCCCGCTGACCGTGACGATGGGCGATCTGGTCATCGGCTTTGACGAAGCCACCGGCACGCCGATCACTGTTCCGGTCGGCTTCGACTCCGCCACCAACGAGGTGACGATCACGGTGGATGAGACCTTCCCGCTGGCGGATGGCGAAAGCGCCATCGGCACCATCTCGTATTCCGTCTTCGACGGGCTCGATACCACCAGCGCGACGATCACCTTCAACTACGTTAATCCGGACGACACCCCGCCCGGACCGCAACAGACCACGCTGGATTTCGAGGAATTCAGCGCCGATCCCGGCGCCGAAATCACGATCGCCGAATCTCAGGGCTTTGTCTTTTCCGGCGCCGCCACGGTGTTCGAGACCGACGAGCTCACCGGCGGCGACAGCCGCAACCCCAGCGGCATCGTCAGCGGCCAGACCACCGATCCCGGCGACAATGTGCTGGTCGGCACATCGTCCTTCATCGATGCGCCGGTGCTGGACGAAACCGGCGAGCCGGTGCTGGATGATCGCGAGGACCCGGTGTTCGAGACGGTGCTGGACAAGACCTTCGCCATCCGCGGCCCCGGCAGCACGGTCGAGATCGGCGACGAGGGGGTGCCTTTTGCAGCCTTCACCCCCGGCACCTCCTTTCCGGTTGGCGATCCGCCGCCGGAAGAGTTCGGCGCGGCCTTCGACCTCAACGGTCTGTCGCTGAACCCGGTGGCGGGCGACGGTGTGGTGGTCACGCTGACGACCTACAGGCTGGCGGTGGTCGAAAACGGACCGAACGATTTCAACCCGTCGGCCAACGACTATTTCACCCGGCTGGTCGCCGCCGACACCTTCACCTTCACCGTCGATGCCAGCACCCCAGCCACGGTGATCGACTTTGAGGCCGCGACGCTGCCCGGCGGCATCGCCAACACCGATCCCACCGTGTTCGACGATCTGTACGCGGTCGAATTCACCACCGCCGACGGCACCCCGATAGTCTTCGACGACATCCTGCTGACGGTCTGAGGCGCCCCGGCGCCGGCCTAGGCCCGCCGTAAAGGACGGACATATAGTCTTGCCCGCCTGGGGTCAGGATTCAGCTTTGAGTCACTAGACCATGCCCCTGTGAGACAGCGCACGCTATATAACTGGCTGTCTCACTAGAATTGCCATTGAAATTTGAGACATTTCGTATCATAACATATATAACTCATATGATACAGGAGTGGGGATATTCTTATCGGCTATGCTCGAACCTCTACACTTGACCAGAAGGCTGGCCTTGAAGTGCAGCGCGACGAACTTGCGGCGGCGGGCTGTGAGAAGCTGTTTGAAGAGCAGGTGTCATCAGTAGATGTGAGTGCCCGCGAGCGGCTGGCAGAGGCATTGGACTACGTGCGTGATGGCGACACGCTGATTGTAACCCGGTTGGACCGTTTGGCGCGTTCAGTCCCGCACCTTCTGGATATACTGGATACGCTAACTGCCAAGGGCGCGACTCTCCGCGTCTTGGGGATGGGTATCGACACAGGCACACCGACCGGCAAGCTAATGATAACAGTTCTAGGGAGCATCGCCGAATTCGAGCGTGAAATCATGCTTGAGCGCCAGCGGGAGGGTATTGCCAAGGCAAAGGCTGCAGGAAAATACAAGGGACGGAAACCCACGGCGCAGGCCAAGTCCAAGGAAGTGCTGAAATTGCATGGAGAGGGCACCGGGGCTACTGAGATAGCCAAGGCTCTGGGTATTGGCCGAGCCTCTGTGTACCGCATACTTCGCGCTGAGGAAGGCGCTTGAGCGGCTTAGGGGCGCTAGACTGATGATCCGGAGGAGGTAATCGGGTTGGCCTGCAAGAACGTCGATTCCCAATCTATCGAAGAACTAGCTAATTTGTTGGAAGAGATTGGCTTGTCTCTGCATGCCAAGAACCGCGTCGCGGGTGGTGAAAGCAACTTCGTTTGGTACCTGGCGGAGGGCATCCGATCAGTCAGCCAACTCGCTGCAAGGCTCGAAAACGATCGCAAACTGCATCAGCTTTTTGGTGACGCTTACCACTCAGGCACCCTGGCGGAAGAGGCCGAGCATGATTATTTCTTCGCGTTGCTAAGGGACGCATTTTCAGCGAGCAAGTGAACTCAAGTTCACTGGATAAAGTTCCTTGATGCGATCCTTCTCGGCGCTGGTCAGCCCGGTGCGCTGCCCGTTGTCGCGTTCGGCCTGCTGGCACCAGACCCGCAGGCTGTCGGGCGAGCAGCCAAGCTTCGGCGCGATCGCCTTGTAGGCTGCCGTATCGCTGGCGTAGTCAGCGCGGTTCTCTCGGAAAAGCCGAACACCGCGTTCGCGAAGTTCAGCCGGATTGGCGGGGGTGAAGCGTCTCGACGTCATGGTGAAACGCGGCGGTGAAAGGGGAAGTCGTATCACTGCTTTCAAGACCGCGAGCGACGCGACGACGGGCTTTAGAGCAAAAAAATGAATTCACAGGTTCAAACAGACTTCAAATAGACCAGATCGACGCAACCGCGAATCGCTGAGCGAAGCGCGCCATAGCGCGATTTCAAGTTGCATATACAGCGCACACGACATCCATTAAGATTTTGTATTGAAATACAAAACCGTC
>NZ_JAWHTD010000100.1:0-4090 GCF_032586235.1 Aestuariicoccus sp. MJ-SS9 | reverse complement strand
TTCATGGGAAGATCCGAAATTGCAGGGTTTTCAATGGAATCCTATGAAACCCTGCAGGCCAAAGCCAACAAAATAAGCCGTTTCTCACATAAATTCAGAGCGTTGGGCGTTGTTCAGACCCGACCACTTAAATCATGATTGCTTTTCCTAGATTTTGGAAATATATTTTCTTCACAGCGGGGGTTTTATAAAATTAATCAACCCAATATATTGAATGAATTTTGGATAATAGAAAGTCGATTGAAGCGTTTCGAAATTTCCGTGCTGCAAAACAGTGACACTTTTGATCTCTTAGATCAATTCAACCCACGGCATTCTCGCCGAAGAAATTTTCCTATTCATGCCACGCATGGCAGCGACCTCGCCCGCTTGCAGATCCAGCTTGACAAAATCTGAATGCTCGACCAACCCATCACTGGGAACCGTAATTGATGGCTCGAGACTTCGATCGTCAGGTAGTGGAGCTGCAGGTCCGCGCCGCCGTCCTGAGCGGCTGCATCGCGATTGTAATACCCGCAACCGAGGCTGTAGGAAGTTCTGTTGGGGAGAAGGGCATGCCGCTCCTATGCCGATTTATGCAACAAGGGCCTTGTCTCGGCAAGGCTTCAACCGGGCGTAGCTTCGATATGATCTGCTCCGGATTGTACGCCTATTCTGCCAGTCAACACTGGTCTTTATATGCCCTTTTGGCTTTCGAGGATTGCTTATGTGTGTCATTCACGAGGTAATCGGTGACGCGTTCAGCAAGCTGCATTTGACAATCAGCGGAGGAGCGTTGGTTTTGACTGACACAGCAATGTTCATCGGTGGCGCTGGCAAAAACTTAATTTTGGCAGTCAAATCAGATTGCGCAGGCGAACAATCGTACGGATTGAAATGCTGAGGAGGATAGCAAAGTGAAATTGACGAAAGGGATAGAGGCATCATGTTTGAATGCGGCCCCAAAGCCTCGGGCAGAGCAAGTCGCGTTCGATGAGTGTGCTATGGTCTTTGACGTCCTGCAAGCTGAGGACCGGCCAGGGTTGATGGTCGACGTGGGCGCCCATTTTGGCAGCTCCCTGCTGCCGTTTGCAAGGGCGGGCTGGCAAGTAGTGGCATTTGAACCGGACGCTGCAAACAGGGCGCGTTTAGAAAGAAACCTGGCCGCCGAACCGAAGATTGCGGAGTTTGTAGAGGTCTTACCGGTGGCAGTTAGCGATACCGAGATGCAGGATGTTCCACTGTACGGCTCGCCCATCAGCTCAGGAATAAGTGGTCTGAGCGCGTTTCACGAGAGCCATGCCGAGGTTGACCGGGTTTCGACAACCACCTTGAATAAGGTGCTGGCAAAACGTGGGATTAAGGGGGTCGATTTCTTAAAGATTGATGTTGAAGGCCACGAGATGCCGGTCCTGCGCGGATTCGATCTGGAGGGTATCCGGCCACGTGCGGTTTTGGCCGAATTCGAAGATGCCAAGACGTTGGCGCAGGGCTACTCGGCCGGCGATCTTGCTGAAGTGTTCGCCCGCGTTGGCTACACGGTTTTTGTCAGTGAGTGGCATCCGATTGAACGCTATGGGAAGCGCCACAGTTGGTCGAACTTTCGCAGATGGCCCTGCGATATTCCCGGGAATGCCTGGGGGAATTTTGTGGCGTTTCGAGAGGCTCCGGGTAGGGAGCGGCTAGAAAGAGGGTTCCAGCGCGCGATGGAGTTGGGGAAACCCTTTCACGAAAGGTCGCCTGGTGCGTACTTATTTCAGAGGATATTCCGCAGTACCAAGCGTTTTTTGGGGGGGGCATAATCTAGAAATAAGAATTGCTGCGACCTATGATCCGCATGCCGTGGGTTTTTCTGCGAAGTTTCGCGCGCAAGATAATCTACTTTGTGAAAAGGACATGTAGGTGTTTAGGTCAGGACGCATTGATTTCCCGAGCGCTGCGTGATTCACGGCTCCGAAAACGGAGCGGTGACATGAGCGATCTTTTCTGGCTGACCGACGCGCAGATGGCGCGTCTGAAACCCTACTTTCCGAAGTCGCACGGCAAGCCCAGGGTCGACGACCGGCGGGTTTTGAGCGGGATTATCTTCATCAACTGCAATGGGTCAAGGTGGCGCGATGCGCCTGCCGCCTATGGCCCACACAAAACGCTTTACAGCCGTTGGAAGCGCTGGAGCGAGAAGGGCATCTTCGCGCGGATAATGGTTGGTCTGGCCGCCGAGCACGGCGAACAGAAGACCGTGATGATCGACGCGACCTACCTGAAGGTACATCGAACTGCGACCAGCATGGCCGCCAAAAAGGGGGGCGTGGTCGTCTGATTGGTCGAACCAAAGGCGGCATGAACACCAAATTGCATGCCATCTGCGACAGCCAGGGACGCCCGCTCGACCTGTTCGTCACCGCCGGTCAGGTCAGCGACTACATCGGCGCGCGGGCGTTGCTCAGCAGTCTCCCAAAAGTCGATTGGCTGCTCGGGGACCGAGGCTACGATGCCGACTGGTTCCGAGACGCGTTGAAAGACAAGGGGATACGCGCCTGTATCCCGGGTCGAAAGCAGCGCAAGGAGACTGTCAAATACGACAAACGCCGATACAAACGCCGCAACCGCATTGAAATCATGTTCGGCAGGCTCAAGGACTGGAGGCCCGTTGCGACCCGCTATGACCGTTGTCCAAAAGTCTTCCTGTCGGCCATCGCTCTCGCCGCAACCGTCATCTACTGGTTATGAATCCTGACCCTAGGGCGATCCCGGCTCGATGAAGGCGGTTTTGGCGCCGACGGCTTCGATCCAGTCACGCACTTTCTGGGCAATGAACTCAGGACCGTTGTCCGATCGGATGAACTTGGGCGGACCACGCAGGATGAATATGTCGGTCAGCGCATCCACGACCTCGGTGGAGTTGAGCTTGCGCTCTACAAGGATCATGAGGGCCTCCTTGGTGAACTCGTCGATGATGTTGAGCGTGCGGTATGTCCTGCCGTCATCGGTCCTGTCCTGAACGAAGTCATAGGACCAGACATGGTTAGGATGCTCCGGCCCGGAGCTGGTAGGGGCGGCATGATGCGCATGTCAAACTGCTAGTGACGGTGCCAAGGTGAGTGTGAGAAGACGACGACTTCGATGGGCAACCCGATCGAACAGATCTGCATCGGGAAAACCAGTTAGTCGCTACGAGCATATAGCTCGAAAGTCAGATTTGGACCCAATCCGCTGATCACCATCCCGGCCCGCGGCTTCTGGAAATGCCGCATCATAAAGGCCTCACAGAAGTTGGCACTCGATCACATGCCAATTGGGTCAAAAACCTCTTGCACTACGGGCGGCAACCACAGAAGCGACTACATCGGCGCGCGGGCGTTGCTCAGCAGTCTCCCAAAGGTCGATTGGCTGCTCGGGGACCGAGGCTACGATGCCGACTGGTACCGAGGCACGTTGAAAGACAAAGGGATACGCGCCTGTATCCCAGGTCGAAAGCAGCGCAAGACGACTGTCAAATACGACAAACGCCGATACAAACGCCGCAACCGCATTGAAATCATGTTCGGCAGGCTCAAGGACTGGAGGCGCGTTGCAACCCGCTATGACCGTTGTCCGACGGTCTTCCTGTCGGCCATCGCTCTCGCCGCAACCGTCATCTACTGGTTATGAAGCCTGACCCGATTATTGCATCAGTGTCGCGATCACAGATAGGTTTTGTCTGATGGTCTGAGTTAGAGCGTCGTCCTTGAAATTTGAATCGATGGGATTCCCACGGGATCTATTTTGTGATTCATATGTGGAGGTGGATCATGGGCAAATCGCTATCACTGGATATTCGAGAGCGTGTTGTCGCTCTGGTTGACGACGGCCTTTCCTGCCATGAAACTGCAAGGCGTTTGCGGATATCAGTAGCAAGTGCTGAGCGGATCATGCAGCGCAAGAGGCAAACGGGTGAGGTGAAGGCGGCCGCTCAGGGTCGCCCGCGCCGTAGCAAGCTCGACATGGTCTCAGACTGGCTCAAGTCGCGCATGGAAGCCGAACCGGACATCACGATGCCGGAACTGGCCGAGGCGCTGCGGCAGGAGCACGCCCTCACCGCCACACCGGCGATGCTCTCGCGCCATCTGAT
>NZ_JAWHTD010000099.1:0-4186 GCF_032586235.1 Aestuariicoccus sp. MJ-SS9 | reverse complement strand
AGGCCTTCCTCTCAGCCATCGCGTTAGCCGCAACCGTCATGTTCTGGCTATGAAATGTGAATGAGTCCTGACCCTAAATCTCGGCCAAACGGTGTCGAGGAAGATGTTCTGCGGGAGAATGAGCATAGCTATGAGGAGCCCTCTGACGCCGTCGACGGCTGAAACCCAGAGATTTTCCTTCGCTTGGATAAGAAAGACTTGTTCAGGTCATTCCTGCCGGAATTACGGCGAGGGTTTTATCGGCTCTTTAGATATAATTGGTAAGCTGAGCGCCGCAGTTTTCATGAGCAATAACCGACCGTGCGCCCCACAGACTATGTTCAGGTATCTTCGCTCATGCGCATCTGAAGATTCTTTCTCCATCTATCTCGTGTGGGAAGTTCAGAACGATATGAGCTTTCTGCAGCACAGTGCGCGACCGATATTTAACTATTAAGCATCACGCAACACTTGCTTGCGCGTATAATCCCAAAGCATTTGAAACCTGCCGCTCCAGATACCAACTCCACCTTTTGCGGGCCTCGTCCTCGAGTGCGGCACAGTCCATCGAGTATGTCCGGTAGATACACTTCTCTTAGTCAATGATTTTCCCGGCATCGTCAGTAGAACAATGCCTTTATCGGACCACTGTTAGATCGTTGGCGGGAAATTTTGCGCTCAACCGAGCCGGTAAAAATCCGACATCCGCAGTCGGGAAAAAGTTCTCAAAACGCTGGCCAGCGCGAGAATACGCAACGCGCTTTGCTCACCGAGCTTCGCCAAGCAAAGCCATGATATTTCCCGACTGAAAGGTCACCGAGCACCCGAAAGAACCGATGCTTGAGAAAATTTCCTGACGCTTCATCGGAAAAACTTCCCGGTGCAAAGATGGCGGAAAGTACCGATAAGTTAAAAAAAAATAGGTTATCAATTCCCGACCGCTATCCACCAAAACACGTGGTAACGAATTTCAGCTAAGTAATTGATATAATTTGCTAACTTCAGGGTTTTGGAGACCGTCGCTCTACCAGCTGAGCTATACCCCTATGGCCGATCAGCGGGGTAAGCCAAGGCCAAGGTGAAATCAAGTGCCTTTTCCAAGCTTTCCTCGCGCGCGTCATGGGTTCCGGGGCCTGTCTTCCTCACGCCACGTCGCAAGACGCTCACAGGACGAAGAGCCACCCGGCCCGTTCTGAAACATTCAGGCCTCCGCCTGCCGCTCAAAAAAACGTGTTACCCGCCCGCACCGGGGGCGGCGGTCTTGGCGGATCACGACCGGGCAAACCCCGCGAAGGTCACGTCACAGCCCCGAACCCCAGCCTTTTCTGGCCCGCACCATCGCTGTGCAGCCGCGCACATCGAGACGGCACCAAAACCCTGATTTCAATCACAAATTCCCGTTACTGAACCGAGCGGTTTTCGTGATTTCAAACCGGCGGCGCGGCTCCCTAACTTGATCGGTGTCGGCAGCACGAAAACGCCGCCGGCAGCCCAAAGCAACCCGGCCATACCGGCCGGTCACATCAACCGAAAGGACAAGACCATGACCAAATTCCTCGCAATCGCCGCCCTTGCCGCCACCACCTTTGCCGGCGCCGCTTCGGCCATGACCTCGGACGCAGCACTGGCTGAAATCCAGTTCTACGCGCCGAACGCCGACGTGCAGTCCCTGACCGACGCCGAGATCGCCTCGCTGCTGAACGTCATCCACTCCAGCGACTCGGTCAGCGAAGTCCGCGCCAAGGTGCACGCCGCCCTGCGCTAAGCCTGGCCCCTTGCCTCGACATCAAATCAAAAGGAACGAAACCATGAAACTTTTCGCAATCGCCGCCCTCGCCGCGACCACGTTTGCCGGCGCCGCCTCGGCCATGACTTCGGACGCCGCCCTGGCTCAAATCCAGTTCTACGCGCCGAACGCCGACGTGCAGTCGCTGACCGACGCCGAGATCGCCTCGTTGGTGAACGTCATCCATTCCAGCGACTCGGTCAGCGAAGTTTACGCCGCGGTCCGCGCCGCCCTGCGCTGAGCCGGGAAATTTCGGGCAGGTTTGCCCGCCGCCCACTGCCCCCGCAAGCGCCCAAGGCGCTCGCGGGAGCCACGGGCCAAACGGCCGCCCTTTGGGGCGGCCTTTTATTGCGCGGCGATCCCGGCCGCAGCGCTCTCGAACAAAGCGTCAAAGGCGGCGTTCAGCACCAGCGCGGCGTAGTCCGGCGACTTGTGGCCGCCGTCCTGGCACTGCCCGGCGCCTTCGACACCATAGCGCGCATGGCTGAAAACGCCACGCACCACCGTTTCTTCCGGCTGACGAACGATCCGCACGCCGTCCGCCATCGCCGTCTGCGAAATCAGCCTCCACAGCCGGTCCCTCGTGGCCGGGGAGGTCTTTTCGGCGGCGGGAGCGTGGACCAGCAAACGCCCCTTGATCGCGTAATCGCGTGCCGTATCCGTCGGGAACGAGGCCGGTACGAACCAGACCTTGGTCCGGTCCGCGAATGCGGCGGCAAAGCGGTAGGCGCGGCAATTCTCCTGCCAGCCGCGCGCCATGGCCTCCTGCACGGCACGACTGGGCCAGCCGCTGTCGGCGGCCAGTTGTACGCTGTGGGCGATGAATTCGGCGGCGTTCAGCCGTGCGCCGTAAAAGACGATCACGTCGAAATCCGCAGGATCGAGAACGCCGCGCCCCCGGCCGTTGACCTGCGCCACAACCGGCGCGGCCTCGAGACCGGGCACCACGATCCCCTCCCGCAGATGCAAATCGCGGAAACGGGGCCCGCCCGCCCCCCAGAACTCGGCGGCGGCAAAGGCCGGATGCAGCAGCCCAGCATCCAGCGCCTTGCGGACCGACGCGATGTTGCTGTCACCGAAGATGCAGATCCTAGCGGGCGGGTCCAAAGGCACTCAGCATCTCCTCTTCACAGACGACATCCATGGATTTCAGGGGCTTTCCCGCCAGCGCCACACGGTTGCGGCGGCCCTTGCGGGGAAACGCGCGGGCCTGATCGCCGAAGAAATGGCGCATCACGGTCGCCACGCCTTCAGGCGCGACGCTGCGCATGTTGGGCTGGTAGAACACACCGCGAAAGACCGGATGGGTGATGATCTCGTACGACGGAAAGTAGTCCACCCCCACATCGTCCTCGGCGACCTGCCCGGCCACGGCGCGGAGGATGGATTTGGAATGGCTGGTCGCGGTCAGAACGTGCCGGCCCGAGGCCGTCGCCGTGAGCGGCACGGGCGACACGGTCAGCAGCACCCGAAGATCGGGGTTGAGACCACGCATGCGGCGGATCGCGCGCTCAAGCGTCTCCGCGATGTCGGCCATACGGCGGTTGCGAAAGACGTGAACCTCGGGGTCATATGTCCCCGCGTGCGTGCCCGGGCACATGGCGTATTCCAGCCCGCTCTCGGCGTTGACCCAGGCCTCGGTGAGGCCCAGCGTGAAGACGAAGATATCCGCCGCCGACACCGCGCGCTTCAGCGCCGCGCCTGTGCGCGCGCGGGCCGCTCGGAATTCTGCGGGATCGCCGAAGCCACCCGGCTCGATCGCCGGACGCAACGGGTCGAAGACGCGTCCATCCTGCAGCCAGCACTCGGGATGGGCCTCTGCGTCGTCCAGCGCGATGTCGAGCCATTGGTCGAGCATGGCGGGCGTATAGATATTGCCGGTGCGGCAGCTGAAGACACCATAGTTGAACCGGCGCGCGGCCTCCTCGTTCAGGAACGGAGGCGCCGGTTCCGCGTCGAGCCAGCCATAGCCGTCCGCCGCCAGCGCCCGCCCGATATGCTGGGCGAAACAGGATCCGGCGGTGACGATGCGATGCGCGGGACGGATGGGAAATTTCGGCTGCCACAGCCCTTCAAGGCCAAAGGCTCCGGCCTCGGCGACGGCACTGCGCCAGAACGCCCGCGGCGGCAGGTCGCTGTATGGATTTGTCATCTGCTCGGTCCGTTTTCGATCAGAAAGCCGGAAAGCGCGCGGACGGTCAAATGGGGCCTGGGATGAATCCCGCGTTGTGTTGCAGGGAAACGGACAGCCAAGAAAAAACCGCGCCCAATGGCGCGGTTTACTGAGCTGGGCGGTGCGCATGAATGCGCACCCTACGGTGTTGGTGTAGGGTGCGCCTTTACTGTGCACCGTCCGTTTCGCTTACTCGATGATCTTCGACACACCGGGGTTGGCGCGTCTCGGGATCATCGCTTACTCGA
>NZ_JAWHTD010000098.1:0-4329 GCF_032586235.1 Aestuariicoccus sp. MJ-SS9 | reverse complement strand
TTCTTGCGCGCCGTGGGTCAGGCTGACCGAACTGTCCATGTCGAGCGTGATCCATTTGGGTGGGGTTGCGGCATGAATCCGGTCGTGTCTGACGCCAGGGCCTCCGACGACTGGTGTGAGATCGTGGCGGCCTGAGGACGCATTCGGAAGATGCTGACGGCCACCCCTAGTTGCAGTGACAGTGCTGGTCGATTGGTTCAACAACCGCCGTCTGCTGGAAACCATAGGAAACATCCCGCCAGCAGAGGCCGAGGGAAACTAATACGCAGCTCTGGAAAGATCAGACATGGCCGCGTAACTAAGACAAATCAGCTTCCGGCAAACCCGGCGCGGTTCGGTTCCAGCTTCCGGCCTGAAACGACGAACTGCGGGGATACGACTAGGTAGGTTCCATCTGCGTAAGCTTGTTCGATCTGTTCGACGACCAAGTCCACGTCGCCAAGGTCAATCAAGCCGCTCTCACGAGCATATTTTGACATGTTTCGGATCATGCCCAAAAGGCGACCATCTACGTCTGCCTTTGCATGGATCGATACTTCCAAATCCTGGAAACCAGCCTCTCTGAACGCGCGGTAGAGCCTTCTACCCATATCCGAATTCTTGCACGCGTGTGATGCCGCCTTCACGAATGACCGCCAGAGATCATGATCGATTGGTTCCGCCGCCATTAAGAACCAATCGCCATCGATTGCGTGGGCGATGCCGTCAGGCCTAAGAACTCTGTGGAACTCTGATAGGGTTGCGACCGGGTCATCCACATACATGATCGTGTTGCGCGCGGTGACTCGGTCCAGTGAGGCCTCTGCAAACGGCAGTGAGACACCTTCATTTTGGTGCACCGCTACGCGATCCGAAACACCGGCCTGAGCGGCATTCTCCCGAGCGATCTGGAGAAACTCGGCATTGATGTCGATCGCATGGACTTTGCCTTTGGGCCCAACCCGCCTCGCAAGTTCAACGGCGATCTTCCCTGGCCCACAGCCGAAATCGGCGACTGTCGCGCCATCGAAAATCTGAGCAGCCTTGTAGAGTTCGTCGGCTGCCGCGTCCCAACCGAAGCCCGCCCTGTAGCTTTTCATCCGATCCGTATCAATTTCGCGCCAATGCGATTTGTAAAATGGCTCGTCGGTCAAAGTCGTTCGCCTTCGTTTTTAGATTAAGGCAGGGTAACACACGGCGAGCTCCAAAGGCAGGTTTGTCCGCTTCTCAGCCATCCGGTTATTTCCGACCTATGTCCGCCGCCGGTAAGAAGCGGTCGTTCCCGACCCAAACCGCGTTCAGACGGCCGCAGATGACTGGCTACCTTGGCAGACCAGTCATCCGACTAAAACCGTCAGATGTCGGCGTCGAGCCCAAAGTGACAGTTCGCACAGACAGCGGCGTCTGTCGCGCAGGGCGGAGAGCGGCCGTTCTCTGCGCTTGGCACCAAGGTCCGCTCTGTAGGGATTGTGTTGAAAAACTCTGCAACTCGAAATTGGCGTTGAAAATCTGGAATTCTGCTCTCCCAGATTCCCTTTTAGCAAACGTTGTTTGCGAAGAGGCCGCTTCTCGGGAAGATGTTCTGCCAATCCGACCTTCCGAGGCGGGACACGGAGTTTTTCAACACAATCTAGGCGAAGCTACTTTTCCTTCAGTCGTTGCAAAGCTCTGTTGCCAGCCGATACCTATGATAGGCATCGTGGATGCAGGATGATCTTGGAGGGACGCATGAGGATCGCGGTGATGGGCGCGGGGGCGCTGGGAGGCTACTTCGGAGGACGCCTGGCGGCGGCGGGGCACGAGGTCACGCTGATCGCGCGGGGAGCCCATCTCGCGGCGATCCGCTCGAAGGGGCTGCGGATTCTGAGCCCGCACGGCGACCTGCACGTCACCGAAATCGCGGCAACCGACGATCCCGGCGCGGTGGGGCCTGTCGACGTGATCATGTTCATGGTTAAGAACTATGATGTCGATGCCGGCGCTCAGGCAATCGCACCGATGCTCGGAACTGACACGATGGTGGTCACCTGCCAGAACGGGGTCAGCGCCCATGAGCGGCTGGGCGCTGTCATAGGGGCCGAGCGCGTTGTTCCGGGCGTGGCGCGCATTCCCGCTGACGTGCCCGAGCCCGGCGTCATCAACCACTCGGCCATGTGGGACACGCTGTCGTTCGGCGACGTGGATGGGCGGTTGACAGCACGGATTGAAGAGTTCCGCGACGCGATACTCGGCGCTGGAGCAACGGCGGTGGTACCGGAGAGCATCCTGCACGATTTGTGGGAGAAGTTCATCTCGCAGGCGACGCTCGCTAGCCTGACGACGCTCACCCGGCTCGACATCGGCCCGCTGCGGCACAACCCGGACAGTCGGGCGTTGTTCCTCGCCGCGATGGAGGAGACCGAGCGGGTCGGGAGGGCGGTGGTGCCAGACCTGCCTACCGGGCTGGTGGAGAAGGCCTGGAAAATTATTGGAACCCTGCCCGACACGATGCATGCCTCGATGCTTGACGATCTAAACGCCGGCAAGCGGTTAGAAGTCGACTACCTTAGCGGTGACGTGGTTCGGTTGGGGCGGGAGCATGGCGTCCCGACACCGATCCACGAAGTCTTCCGGGCGGCGCTCCAACCCTTCAAAGATGGACCTCCCGGAAACGTGCCCCGGGCGTCGGCATAACCATCTCCGCGGAACCACGATCCTTTGGCTCAACGGGTGCGGACGGGAAAATGCAGAGTGCCACTGACAAAACGACCCGCCAGACCATCCTGATCTTTCGAAGCGGCCCGTCACTGTTCTTTGGTCGAACGGCTGTTCTGGCCCAATAGCTGCAGTTGTATGGATTGGCGTTAGCGGCAGCTTCGTCCGCAAGCCGGTCGTAGCCCCGTTATTGGCAAACGTCCGGAGACGGTCGAAGCTGCCGTTCGGGCGTCGCTCACCGGATTTGTCCGCCCTGACGGCTGCTTGCCGCCGTACAGAGGTCATCTGATCATTTTGCTCATATGTCACGGACGAGCCCGGAGCAGACGACTTCAAAAATCTCGGGCCATCTACCTTAGTTCTCGCGACCGGCGTATCCAGAGGCAGGCGCTGAGGCCCAAGATGTGCTATTCTTCGGTGCGCACCCGGTTCGCAAGAGATAAAAGCATGCCCCAGACGGCCCAACCCGACAGGAAAAGGAAGGGAATTGCCTGCGCGGGAAACTGGATTCTAGACACCGTTCATACAATTTCGCACTGGCCCGAGAAATCGGGGTTGGCGATTATTGAATCGCAGCACATCGACCTTGGCGGTGGCCCGGCAAATGTTGCTTTGGGCCTCAAAGCCATAGGCGCTTCCTACCCCATTATTCCAATCGGACTAATCGGCGCAGGGGCCATGGGCGACGAGGTCGTACGGCTCTGTGCCGAGGCTCGGTTGCCTATTAAAAGTCTGAGGCGGACGACGCGTGCGACGACTTCTCAGACCCATGTCATGAACGTTCAGGGCGACAGCCGTACTTTTTTTCATCATCGAGGTGCCAATAGCTTATTTGATGCGGATTCAATCAATATCGATTCATTTTCAGTTTCCGGTATCAAATTATTTTATCTCGGCTATTTGACCTTGCTCGACAAACTGGACGAGATACTGCCAACGGGCAAAACCGTAGCTGCTCAAGTTCTGGCGGAGATCCGCGCCAACGATATACAAACCTGCGTCGATCTCGCGTCGTTCAAATCAGACACGTATCGAGACGTCGTCAATGGGACGCTTGCCGCGATTGACTACCTATTTGCGAATGAACTCGAAGCCCAACAGGCGACTGGCGTGACGCTGACTTGCGGAGCAGACACCCAGAATATGATGGAAGCGGCACGCTTGTTGAAATCCGGCGGCGTGAGGCAGGCCGTCATTGTCCATTCCCCAAATAGTATTGTCTGGTACGGAAACGACGTTCAGTTGGCAGCGATTCCAGAACCAATTCCCACTGCGGAAATCATCAGCGCGGTTGGCGCGGGCGATGCTTTCGCCTCGGGAGTGATCCATGGCATCCACGAGGACTGGCCTGTTCAAAGTTGCCTCAAATTCGGGATGCGCACAGCGGCAGCTTGCCTGTCCGGCTACACCGCCACCGACGGTCTCAAAACGCTTACAGTTTCGGCGAACCCGCCATAAAAGCCGCCCGACAGACGATGGCGGGTTTGTCCGCAAGCCGGACCTAGCCTCGATTTTGGCGAACGTCTGGAGCCGGTGAAAGCTGTCGTTCGGGCGCGGCTCAGCGGTTTCGTCGGCTCTTACGGGCGTTGTTGCAAAAGTCTGTCGGCGAAGGATTCACTTCGTGAATCCATGCCGTTAGACGCGTTGTATGAACAA
>NZ_JAWHTD010000097.1:0-4368 GCF_032586235.1 Aestuariicoccus sp. MJ-SS9 | reverse complement strand
TTGTTCGCCGACCTGCACACGCCCACCACACAAAATCCCCGCCTTCAGTCCGCCTGAAGGCGTTGTTCAAACCCGACCACCTAGTCTTGTAGGTTGGGGATGTAGGTCTGCTCATGCAGACCAGCTACCATGCTGGATTCACAAGATAAATCCCCAGCCGATTTGTGCAACAGAGTCGATTGTCTCGGCAAATCATTGAAAAAACGCGTCAATTTCAACTCTGGCGACTTGCTTAATACAGCGTAACCCATAGGGTAATCAATTGAACGTTGCAGCCCCACTGGCAAAGCCGCGTCACCAAAGGGAGAAACGACATGAGAGCCAAGAATACGCTTTTCGCCACCACCGCCGCCGTTGCTGTGCTAGGGCTTTTGCCTGCCATGGCATCGGCCGAAACCAAGCTGAAATGGGCGCACGTGTATGAATCGAGCGAGCCATACCATACCTGCGCTGTGGCCGCGAACGACCTGCTGATGGAGGCCACCGAGGGACGCTACGGGATCGAAGTCTTCCCTGCCTCCTCGCTGGGTAAGGAGGTCGACATCAACGAAGGCCTGGCATTCGGCACGGTCGATATCATCTACACCGGGCAGTTGTTTGCCGGCCGCTCCTACGGTCCCATCGCCATCGGCGGTGCGCCGTTCATGTTCCGCGACTGGGATCACTGGAACAAGTTCCGGAATTCGGATCTGTTTGCAGAATTGTCCCAGGGCTACACCGATGCCACCGGCCACCAGATCACCGCGATGACCTATTACGGCGCGCGACATGTCACCTCGAACAAGCCGATCCTGACGCCGGCCGATATGGAAGGTCTGAAGATCCGCGTGCCGAACGCGCCGCTCTACATGATGTTCCCCGAGGCCACCGACGCCAACCCGGCCCCGATCGCCTTTGCCGAGGTCTATCTGGCGCTGCAGCAGGGCACTGTCGATGCACAGGAAAACCCCCTGCCCACGATCCAGGCCAAGAAGTTCTACGAAGTGCAGAGTGACATCAACCTGACCGGCCACATCACGGATGCGCTGCTGACCATCGTTGGCGGCCCGGCATGGGGCGCAATGAGCGAGGCCGATCAAGCCGCGCTGTCGCAGGTGACCAAGGACACCGCCGTCTGCGCCACGGATGCCATCATCAAGGCAGAAAGCGAATTGGCGGAATGGTTCCGCGGTGAAGGCGTCCAGGTGAACGAAGTCGACCGTGGCCCGTTCATCGAGGCCGTCAAGGTCATGCACAACGGCGAAATGGCGACGTGGGACCAGGCGACATACGATCGCCTGCAAGCCATCGAATAAGCTGACCCATTGACGCAGGCAGGCGGGCCCGCTGCCCGCCTGCTCCCCAAATACCTCGAAGGAAACGCCATGAGCGGACCAGACTCGTCCGAAGAAAAGCTGACGGCACCGATCATCCTCGAAGAAGAGGAAATCGACCTGTCGGATCAGAGATGGGATGACAGCTTGGTGCTGATGCTGTTCTGGGGTTTGGCCTTTGTCGTGTTTCTTCAGTTCTTTACGCGCTATATCCTGAACGACTCCATCGCCTGGACCGAAGAAGTCGCGCGCTTCATGCTGATCGGCGTGACCTTCATCGGGGCCATCATGGCCACTCGCAAGCAGAGCCATATCGCCGTTGAGTTCTTCTACCGATGGATCCCCCGCACCGGGCGAAGGGTCGCACAGACCTGCATTGATGTGGTGACCACCGGATTCTTCATCATGCTCGCGTATTTCAGTTCGCAAATCGCGGGCCGCACGCAGCAGATGATGGTCTCTCTCGAATTCCCCAAATCGACGGTCTACTGGATCGTTGCCGCCGCTTTCGTCTGTATGGCGCTCTATTCCGCATGGAACACCTGGCGTCACCTCAGCACCGGCACCAGCAAACTGATCGACCCCTACCTGCATGCGGACCAGATCCGCGCCATCGACTAGGAGCACCCTCCAGTGGACATCATTTGGCTTTTCGCAATGCTGGCGGGCATGCTGGTCCTGGGCGTTCCGGTTGCTGTCGCCCTCGCCGGATCCTCGGCGATCTTCATTATCTTCAATGGCTCACCGCCACCCATGGTGGTGGCGCACCGCATGATCAACGGTGTCGACAGCTTTCCCCTGCTGGCCGTTCCCTTCTTTATTCTGGCGGGAAACCTGATGAACACCGCCGGGATCACCGAGCGGATCTTCAACTTTGCGCTAGCGCTTGTCGGCTGGATGCGCGGCGGCCTGGGCCATGTGAACGTGGGCGCCTCGGTGATTTTCGCGGGTATGTCGGGCGCCGCGGTCGCCGACGCGGGCGGCCTCGGTGCGATCGAGATCAAGGCTATGCGAGACGCCAAGTACGACCCGAAGTTCGCGGTCGGAATCACCGCAGCCTCCTCGACCATCGGGCCGATCATTCCACCCTCCCTGCCGATGGTGATTTACGGAGTCGTCGCCGGGGCGAGCATCGGACAGTTGTTTGTCGCCGGGTTCATTCCCGGTCTCCTGATGGCGCTCTCATTGATGATCATGATTTCGATCATGGCCCGGCGCAAAGGCTTTGGCCGCGACCAGACCTTTTACTGGTCGGTCCTGTGGTCAAGCTTTCGGCGTGCATTTCTGTCCCTGCTCACACCCGTCATCATCGTCGGAGGAATCCTGTCGGGCGCCTTCACCCCGACCGAGGCCGCCGTGGCCGCCTGTGCCTGGGCGCTGTTTCTGGGGCTGATCGTGTATCGGACGCTTTCGGTGCGCCGGTTCCTGCGCGTCAGCTTTGACACCATCGAAACGACGGCGGTCGTCCTGCTGGTTGTTGGCGCCGCCGCGATCTTTGCCTGGATCCTGACCTCCAACCGGGTGCCGGAACTCTTCGCCGCCGGGTTGCTGACCATCTCTGACCGCCCGTGGGTGCTGCTGTTGCTGATCAACCTGATCCTGCTCGCCGTGGGCTGTTTCATGGAGACCGTGGCAGCGATCACGATCATGGTGCCGGTGCTGTTGCCGATTGCCGTGACGCTTGGCGTCGATCCCGTGCATTTTGGCGTGATCATGGTGCTGAACCTGATGCTGGGGCTTTTGACGCCGCCAGTGGGCATGGTGCTCTATGTGTTGGCGCGCGTAGCCAAGATCCCGTTCGAGCAATGCGTTGTCGGCACGGCTCCCTTCCTTGTCCCGCTGGTGCTCGTGCTGCTGCTAGTGACCTTCGTCCCCGGCATCACCATGTGGTTGCCGACCCTGATCTACCGCTAGGACCGCCATGACACACCCTGTTCCGATCGAGGATCTGGCCCGGTTCTGCCGTGACGTTCTGACCGCCGTGGGCGCTGACGACGAAACCGCCCGCGACTGCGCGGATTCCATGATGCACGGCACCATTCATGGGGTCGACAGCCATGGCGTGCGCCTCTTGCCCCATTACACCAAATCGCTGCAGGGCGGTCGGCTGAACAAGAGACCCAAGCTGGAATTCAGCCGGACGCGGAGCGGCTCCGGCATGCTGAACGGTGACAATGCCCAGGGCGCGCGCGCCACATACTCCGCGATGGAGCACGCTTGCGATCTGGCCAGCGAGGCGGGGATCGGCGCGGTGGGCATTACCCGTTCCTCGCATTTCGGACCGGCCGGTGCCTATACCCTGCGCGCGGCCCAGCGGGGCATGTTGGCCCTGGCCACCTGCAACAGTGACAGCTTCGTGCGCCTGCACGATGGGGCAGAGCGCTTTCACGGCACCAACCCTTTGTCCGTCGCGTGCCCTGCCCCGGGGAACCCGTGGCTTCTGGACATGGCAACAAGTGCCGTGCCTTACAACCGTGTGGAACTCTACCGGTCCACCGGCACCACCCTTCCCGAAGACGTGGCATCTGACAGCACCGGCGCCGATACGACGGACCCGCATCTGGCGGACATGCTGGCACCTTTGGGAGGTGCGTTCGGGTTCAAGGGCGCGGCACTGGGTGGCGTGGCCGAACTGCTATCGGCAGTGCTCACGGGCATGAAACTCTCGCCGGATATTGCCCCCATGGGAGGGCCAGACTTCAGCACGCCGCGCGGGATGGGAGCGTTTGTCATCGCACTCGACCCGAGCGCCTTTGCTGGGGCCGAAATGGTGCAGGCCGGGATAACGCGGTATTTGGAACTTTTGCGCGCCTCTCCTGCCCGGCCCGGCGGAAAGGTAATGGCGCCAGGTGATCGCGAATGGGCTTTGGCGATGGAACGCCGCCAAAACGGGATCACGCTTGATCCGGTGACTGCAGACAGTTTTGCCGAGTTGGCACGCAGCCTAAAGATTGCCCCCGTGGTTTAAGGTTTCCAGCGGCTTTGTTGCACAAATCGGCTGAAGGATTCACTGTTTGAATCCAGCATGATAGCCGTGGGGTATGAGCAGTTGGGC
>NZ_JAWHTD010000096.1:0-4461 GCF_032586235.1 Aestuariicoccus sp. MJ-SS9 | reverse complement strand
AACGGGTCAGGTTTGCTCATGTTGTAACGCTACGAGGCCGCCCTGCCCGTCTCAACCGAAAACCTTCTGACAACACCTGCGCACCAGATCGGAGATCGCGAGCTTCGGAGGCACGGATACGAACATGTGGACGTGGTCGCTCGACAGCACCCCGCGCAAGATGTCGACATCTTTCTCCCGGCAGACTTGGCGGCAGATGTCGCGCACGCGCAGGCGCACCCGACCGGTCAACACCTTGAAACGGTACTTGGTGGACCAGACCAGGTGATACCGATGGTAGAAGACACAGTGGCTTCCGGTGTTGTATTGCATGATCATACCCTCTAAAAAATGAGCCTCCGACCCGGCTGCGGCTCATTTTTTAGAGGGTATGATCATATCACGATTCTTTCTCGCTGAAGCAGACCGACTGGAAGTCGGTGGGTTTGCTCCAGAGCGTGGATACTAAATCCAGCCGCTTCCAAGCGTTCGACCATTTCCTCAAAGTCATCGGTGCAGAATGCGAAGTGAACGTCGGCGATGTCAGGAGATCTGGTGGTGCGATAGGTCCCAGCTTCGTTAAGGACGAGATGGATTTGGCGGTCGTCACATCCCAACCACACTCCTGGGATGGAAAATGGTGGGCGGGGCAAACGCTCTAGCTTGAAAAGATTTTCGTAGAAAGAAGCCGACTCCTGAACGTCCCTCACTGGATACGAGACGTGATGAAGTAACATTTTTGGCATGAAATCTCACTCCCCAAATTCTTTGCCGCGAACAATACCACATGTTGATCCAAAAGGCTGCTCTTCCGCACTGCGGTCACAGCGAGTCTCTGAAGTTCTGTCGGTTCTGACGGCAGCTTGCCACAGTCCAGCGGACAAGCGACACAAGCCCGAGCAGATTGTCACGGGGCTGCGACAGGTTGACTGGCTTGTCGGACAAGTAAAGACTGTTGCGCTGAATTGGAGCAGGCGCCGCCCCCGCATTTGTGGTATTAAGATGAAACCGTTCGTCGGCTTTTTCGCGCGCGGTCAAGAAACGCCCCTTTTGGCAGGCCAAGGCAAGCTTCCTGTCCTCAGTGAATGCCGCTCAGTCGGCTCATTCCATGGGAGGGAAACCAATGTCTTCACCGAAATATATGATGATTACGGTAGCAAAGTGCGCGCCTCAGCAATACGGCGAGGCGATAGGGCACCTGGATGGTCTTGCGAACGATCTGAAAAACGATGCCGGGGCCGTGACCACGCGACATGGCATCATGGCCACTGGTGAGCATACGGGACAGTTGGTTTTGTTCCAGACATACACCGAGATGAACGGGATCGATCGAGCGTTCGGGGTGTATGAGAAGTCTGCCGCATACAAAGGGCTGGTCCACGACATCGGGGTGTCGGTGACGCTGAGAAACATACTGAGGATCGAGGACTTGGGGCTACAGAGACCATCCAGCGAGGTTCCCGCCTACGGGGTCGCGACCCGGGCGATCTCTGCAGGGCTGGAGTTGGAAAGAATGGGCGCCGTGTTACCGCACTTTGAGAACAACGGCGCGATGATTTTCCGCTACTGCACCATTCTCACGGGGCCGGCAGCAGGACATCGGCTCTTGGTTGTCGGGTACCCATCAATGGACGCGGTGGAAAAAACCTACGACACCCTCCGGGGAAGTGATGAGTACAACGCGGTGCTCGAAACCCACCAGATTGAGTGGAGAAACATCATTCGGATAACTGGCTAATGAAAATGGGGGGTGTCGGGATTTTGTCTCGGCAACCTGACACCCCCTTCGGTTGAGAGTGTCAGATCTTCTGTGTATGAGTGATCCGGGCCATGCTTCATCAAAAGGAAGCATGCATGAAAATCTCCAAGGAACTGCTGGACGAATTGCTGAAGGGCGTAGAGCGCCCTGAGGACCTGCTCGGCGATGCCGGGCTGATGAAAGAGCTGAAGATCAAGCTCGTGGAACGGATGCTGGGCGCCGAGAGAGCACGCTTGCGGCGCGGGCAACGGTCGTTTGCATTCCCCGCCGCTATTGATCCACCGCGGCGTTCCTCATTCACGTGGTGGATCGATAGACGTCGGTGAACGGCAGGAAAGTCCGCAAGCCGGACGTAGAGATTGATCTGCCAAAGGTCCGCTGTCGGCTTAAGCCGACGCTCACCCGGTTAACCACATTTCGATTGCCGCCGCTGACCGTTTAGTGGTGCATAGCAGTCTCCGGGCAAGTCCAGTCAAAAGCGAGACGCTTTTGGAGTAGCCCCCTGAAAGTGGCCCACCCACTGGGATAGGAATATCCCGTTTTCAGGAGGACCAGAGAATGGCTGGGAAGAGAGACAAGCCCGAAGAGATCATATCGAAGCTGCGGCAGGTTGAAGTGCTGCAGGGGCAAGGAATGACCATCGCGGATGCGGTGCGTCAGATTGGGATCACGCAGCAGACGTATTATCGCTGGCGAAAGCTCTATGGTGGCATGGGCCGTGATCAGTTGAAGCGTTTGAAGGAGCTGGAGAAAGAGAACCAGCGCCTCAGGCGGGCCGTGTCGGATCTGACGCTGGACAAACTCATCCTGACCGAGGCTGCGCGGGGAAACTTCTGAGCCCTTCGCGCCGCCGCCGGTGCATCGATCATGTGCGGCAGACGTTGGGTGTATCCGAGCGTCGCACCTGCCGCACATTGGGACAGCACCGGTCGACCCAACGCAAGGTTCCACAAGGCCGTTCTGATGAGGAGCAGCTCACCGAGGACATCATCGAGTTGGCCCGCCAGTACGGGCGCTACGGATATCGAATGGTGACTGGCCTGCTGAACAACGCAGGTTGGCATGTGAACCACAAGCGTGTCGAACGCATCTGGCGGCGTGAGGGGCTGAAGGTCCCGCAAAAACAAGCCAAGAAAGGTCGTCTCTGGCTTAACGACGGCTCGTGCGTCCGGCTTCGGCCGGAGCATCCCAACCATGTCTGGTCCTATGACTTTGTGGTGTCAGACCAATTCTAACCGGTCTCCGCAAGGCCAGTGAGCCTGCCCCTTATGCCGCGCAGAGACCGCGCCACTCGGTGAGAGCGGCGGCGCGGTTGGCCTTGAAAGTGTCCCGGCTCGAAAGGCCGCGTTCCTGGTTAAAATGATTGTAGACGGAGGCGTGGACGGATGCGAATTTCTGCAGACTTCGCATGCGCCGGAACCGAAGCATCGCCCGTTCCCGTCGTCGAAACGGAAGATGGGAATTCTCCGCGCGATTGTTCAGCCAACGGCCGGTTTCCTGTCGATCCGCCGCACCGATTTCCTTCAAGGCGGCGCCATAGGAGCGGAGCTTGTCCGTCACCAGGGCGTCTGACCGGCCGTGCTTCTTCATCGCTTTCTTGAGGAATTTCAAGGCAGCATTCTTGTCCCGCTTCTTCGTCACGAAGCTTTCAAGAACCTCGCCCTCGTGATCGACGGCCCGCCAAAGATAATGCGTCTCGCCATTAATCTTCACGAAGATCTCGTCGAGATGCCATCGCCAGCGGCTTGCTCGCATAGCCTCGATCCGACGCTTTCGGATCTCGGCCGCAAACATCGGCCCGAACCTGCGCCACCAGAACCGGACCGTTTCATGGCTGATCTCGACGCCGCGCTCGTGCAGGAGATCCTCGACATTCCGCAGGGAGAGCGGAAAACGGATATACAGCATCACCGCCAGCCGGATGATCTCCGGGCTGGTTTTGAAGTACTTGAAAGGGTCGCGTTTTGCCATCCCGAGACGCTAGTCAGCCCCCTGCCCCGTAGCAAGCCAAGTTCGTCTGACACTGCCGTCCCCGGTCTTGAGCGATTGTTTCAGCGCCTGGACCCCGAGGGCCAGCGCCACGTCGGCGGGGTAGTTGCGGCGATAGAGCCACGTCTTGCCCTTGAGATAGGCATACTTGATGCGAGCAGACATGCGTCTCCTCCTATGGTTTGGATTGTGGGGGGATGGATCAGGCGACGATGGCCTTGATCAGATCGAGGGACGGCTCACCGTATTCCCCAGCGAGCGGTCCAGTCAGCGAGTAGCCCGTCACGCAGTCGTCGAAGACCTCGTGCACCCGGAACAGGTGCTCGGGAATGTCATCGAGAGCGTGGAGCAGAACGACCGACCCGACGGTCAGTCTGAGCATGGCTCGGTCAACGCTGAGACGAGGATGGCCGCCAGCCACAGCAGCAGGGCGTCTCGGCCCAGTGGTTTCGCCCGGTCGGGCATGGCGAAGTGCTTGATAGTCATGAGAACCCTCCGTTTTGCTATCATCTTAGATACGGAAAGTTCCTCGGTTTGGGGGCTTGGTGGCCGATGGCAGAAGGTCCGCCACCAGCCGTCTTGGGATCAGAGGAAGGAGAAGTCCTCCACCGTAAGATCAGCCGCCGCCACTCCCTCTATAAGCACCGTGTGGCCTTGGTAGTCGATCAGCGCGCCCCCGGCGGTATCGGTGATGTTCAAGGCGGCCACCTTGCCATCAAGACCTTGAGCCGGGA
>NZ_JAWHTD010000095.1:0-4762 GCF_032586235.1 Aestuariicoccus sp. MJ-SS9 | reverse complement strand
GGAACGACCCTCTTTGAGATATGGAGTGCATTATAGCGGGATCCGGTGTGCCAGGCATTGGACGACATCGAGACGCCGATGCAAAGGTCCGGGTCTTCTAGCCAAGCAACGTAGAGATCGAGGATGACGACCCTCAGTTGATGCTTGAACGGCATCTTTGGCTTTGGCCCGGACAGACCTGAGTCCTCAAAGTGCGCCGCCCAGATTTCGTCCACGTACCCCCTAACCTCAGGATGTTCCGACCAGCGGTGAACGTCTAGGGGGCGGGAGTGCCATGGGTTCTCGATGGGGGGCATGGTGTTCTCCAGGGGGAGAGGGGGGAGCAGCTACAACTTCTCCTCTCTCTCTATGTTCTTGTTCTTCATTACTTATACCTATTCCTAGCCCGTATAACCCCCCTGATGAGAATAGGCCGGGTGCTCCCCGACAGCACGAGAATGGGACTTTGGGAACTGGGGCACATTTCGGGGGCATTCCGGGTGACCGGGGTGCCTCGGGTGCTTGGAAGATTGGTACGGGGATTGCTGGCTGGGGTGGTAGGAGACCTTGACCCTCGATGATCCGTATCGAGAAATCCCACTGATCCGGGAAACTGGGGCGGTAACGGGGGCAAAAAGAAAGCAAAGTGGGGGTCCCCCGGCCCGAAGGCCGAGGGTGTTGTCAGGGCAGTCCTCTACGGATCACGTAGTCGGCCAGCCACTCCCAGTAGCGGTCGGCGTCGGGGAACCCCTGCGCCCGGGCGGCCAGGTCCTCCGCGTCGGAACGAGAAAGACCGCCATCGTACTGAGCGATAGCGGCCCTCTCCTCGAACTCCTCGATGTCTGGGATGGTCATGCCACCGGCAACCGGATCTGGTCCACGATGCCCCGCTTCTGCTCGTCACTGATACCCGCCGAGTAGATGCCGTAGGTGATCCCGTTCTCAGACCGCGCCGACTGGTGGCCGACGAGAGAGGCCGTCCAGTGCTCGGGGACGCCGGTTCGTTCGCACTGGGTGATGAACCACTTCCTGGTCGAATGGAACACTAGCCCGGGACGCTCCAGGTTGACCCGACGACGATGCCTGGCGAACGCCTTGGTGACATCGTTGACCTTAACGTTGGGAAACAGCGGCCCCTCAGACGGTAAGTCCTGTAGTCGCTCGTCGAGTACCGGGTGAAACGGGACCAGCCGTTCCGCCGCGTCGGTCTTCAGAAGTCTCAGCCGGTTGGGACGAACATGGATGAACGACCCGAGGTTGCCCTTGGTCACCACGTCCTCCCTGAGCAGCCCCGTCGCCTCCCCCGACCGCATTCCCGTCAGCAGGCACATCAGGGTCACCGTCTGGAGCGGGTCGTTGGCGCGGAGGAACCGAACTACCTCCCCGTCCGTGGGAACGGCATAGGGGGCGGGTCTCAGTTTGCCGTCGAACCGAACCGCCTCGAACGGGTGTTGGTCGAGGTGCCCCTCGTAGACCGTCCAGGCCAGGAAGTGACGAACCTGAGACCAGATGCGCTTCTGGGTTCTGACCGTGATCCGTTCCCCCCGGGACTGCGCCAGACTAGCCTTCAACGTCAGGTTCCGGGTTCTCTCGGACTTGCCCAGCAGAGGTGATAGCTGAGCGATCGCCGTCAGAAACGCCCTACCTTGAGGACGGTCCAACTGGTCGAGCCGCAGGTCCCCGAATTCCGAGGCGAACAGCCCCACCGAGTACCGAACCGACTTGAACCCGCCGGGGCGCAGTTGGTCGCTCCGTAGGTTGAGGTAGTCTCCCGCCGCCTCGGCAACCGTGGGCACCGAGCGGGCGACGGGCCTCTGGAACGTCAGGCTGTCCAGTGCTCCAGAGTGTGCCAGAGTGTGCCGCAGGTGATCGAGTGCGGACGGGGATGGGGTGGCCCAATCGAGACCTGAGTTGTTGCTAAGGACCTCCTCTGCGGTGGACCTGACCTGGGTCACTGTGCTCTCATAAAGGACGTTGACCTCCGCTGCCCTCTGGCGGGCTGTCGAGGCGTCCCCGGTCCTGAGCGACTGTTTCAGCGCCTGGACCCCGAGGGCCAGCGCCACGTCGGCGGGGTAGTTGCGGCGATAGAGCCACGTCTTGCCCTTGAGATAGGCATACTTGATGCGAGCAGACATGCGTCTCCTCCTATGGTTTGATGATTGCCTTGATGAGTTCCAGGGACGGCTCGCCATATTCACCAGCCAGGGGTCCGGTCAGCGAGTAGCCCGATACGCAGTCGTCGAAGACCTCGTGCACCCGGAACAGGTGCTCTGGAATGTCGTCGAAGGCGTGGAGCAGAACGATCGAACCTTCAGTCAGTCCCTGCATTGGCCGAGCCACGAGGACACGATCACGACGACCAACCAGACGAGAACCGCGTCACCGGTCAGGGGCCTGGCCGCTGGTTTGTTCAGGAATTTCAGTGAATTATTTGGCATTGGAACCTCCGTTTCTACCAATTTAGATACGGAAAGTTCCTCGCTTTACGGGTGCTGGGGGTGAGAAGCACCGTTCGCTGCTAAGGGAACTAGCATCCACTTTGCAGGGCATTTCGGCCGATTGCGCGCGATAGAACACTCGCGTTAAGATTTTCACGAGCCCACTATCTGAAAAGGATGGAAAGTGCCCAAAGGATACTTGGTAGTTTGCTACACAACCCCGCCCACCGAGGAAAATCTCACCGCCTATGCAGCTGACGCGCGGCGAGCTATCGAAGCTTTGGGCGGGAGGTTTATCGCAAGAGGCATGCCGGTTAAGACATTTGAAGCTGGTCAGTATGAACGCTCCATTGTCATCGAGTTCGAAAGTACTGATGCAGCGATACGCGCCTATCAACACCCGACTTATCAAGCAATCTTACCTCGCCTTGGCGTAATGCGTGATATGCGCGTTATTGAAGGCGATGAGTCCTTGTAGACGGAAGCCTGTTTTCCGGCGTTCTTAGTCCGTTCAGGGCTCATACCGTTCACTTCTAGCGAAGTGCAAGAATCTCGGCTCAGGGACGTGCCGTCCCTCACAGCAAGTCTCCCCGCAGCAACCACCGCAGGGAGAAATCTGCTCTCCATCAGAGGAACGTGAAGTCCGCCACCGTCAGATCGGCCGCCGCCACGCCCTCGATCAGCACGGTGTGGCCCTCGTAGTCGATCAGCGCGCCCCCGGCGGTGTCGGTGATGTTGAGCGCGTCAACATAGCCCTGGAGCCCGTTACCCCCGTTGGAAATGTTCGTCTCGCCGGTCTCGGGGTTCACGATGCGGATTAGGAAGCTGTCCGTGCCATCCTCGAAGTCGGTGATCACGTCCGCATCGCCGTCCTTGAAGAAGTTCCAGACGAAGACGTCAGCCCCGTCGCCGCCGGTCATGGTATCGTCGCCGTCGCCACCGTTGATCGTGTCGTTGCCCGCACCGCCGTTGATGTCGTCGTCGCGACCGCCACCGGCGAGGAAGTCGTTACCTCCGTTCCCGGTGATGACGTCATTGGCCTCGCCGCCGCCGACGCTGTCGTCCCCGGCTCCGGCGGAGATAACGTCCTGGCCGGAACCGCCGCCGAGGTCGTCGTTGCCGCCGTTGCCCTGGATCGTGTCGCTGCCGAAGGACCCGCCCATGGTGTCGTTGCCGTCGCCGCCGATCAGCAGGTCGTTGCCCGGTCCGCCGTTGACCACGTCATTGCCGGTGCCGCCATCGACCGTGTCGTCGTCCTGGCCGCCACCCATGAAGTCGTTGCCCGCGTCGCCATCCATGTCGTCGTTGCCGGTGCCGCCGCCCATCAGGTCGTCGCCGGCACTGCCGCGCAGCAGATCGTCGCCCGGCCCCGCGCCGATATTGTCGTTGCCGCCCGCACCGTCGAGCGTGTCGTCGCCGCCCAGGCCGAAGATGTTGTCGTCGCCCTCGTTGCCGGTCAGGTCGTCGGCGTCATCGGTGCCGATCAGGGTCTGGTCCGCTGGCCCGTCGCTGGTGAAGGTGTTATCCGCCAGATTGAGCGTGCCGTCGAGGAACTCGACGAATTCCATATCCTCCAGCTCGTCGTACCCTTCGGAGGATTCAACGACGGTCGTTCCACCGTCTTCGGAAATCGTGGCGTCGTCGTAGTTCACGCCGATCACCGCGGTGTCCACGCCGTCGCCGCCGCGGAACCGGTTGTCGCCCACGCCGCCGATCAGCCTGTCGTCACCGCCTTCGCCGCGCATCTGGGTCCATTCGGTCATGCCGGTTGCGTCCATCAGGTCGCCCAGCTGGCTGCCGCGAATGCTCTCGATCCCGGTGAACGTGTCGGTGTTGCCCTGGGTGTCGATCACCGTGCCCGCGTCCCAGTCGACGGTGATGCCGCTGCCCTCGCCGCCGAACCAGTCCATCTCGAAGTCGTACTGCAACTGGTCGAAGCCCGCGCCGCCATGCACCGTGTCGTCCCCGCCCAAAGGCGCGTAGCCTTGAAAGCGGTCCTCATCGGCGCCGGTGATCAGGTCGCCGTCCTGGCTGCCCTGGACGAAGTTGATGTAGGTGAAGGTGTCATTGACAAGACCGGCAGTGCCGCTGACCGCGGTGCCGGCCCCGTCTGGTCCGACGCTCACAGTCACGCCGCCTACACCTGAGACGTCCCCGTAGCTGAGATTGTTGCCCTCACCGAGCGCCCAAAGCCCGGCATGGCCGATCACGCTATCGCTGCCCAGACCAGGCTGCAACAGATCGCCGAATTGCTGCGTCTCGGCGGCGCCGCCCGACGCGTCGAGCGTGTCGTTGCCGTCACCCCCGAAGAGCCGGTCTCGCCCATCGCCGCCGTCCAGGCTGTC
>NZ_JAWHTD010000094.1:0-4907 GCF_032586235.1 Aestuariicoccus sp. MJ-SS9 | reverse complement strand
TGATCCCAAACGCATGCCCAATCCCATGCCGCTGCAATACCTTAACAAACGCCTCTTCCGTCGTCATCTTCATGGCTCGTGTCTCCCCAAGCGCACGCGCCGACCCAACCGGCCGGCGCTTTGACGCTTACCGTAATGGCCACTCGGCCCCGGCAATAGGGCCAGAGCAACGGCCCGGTTGAGTCCAGTTCTCCTGGGTAAACTGCGTGACCTTGTCGTGCAGCAGCGCGGCGGTACGGCGGCCCCAGCTGTCCCAGTTCAGACGGTCCTCGAATTCGCGGCGAGTGCTTTGGCCGAGAACCCAATAGCCGGCCGGATCGTCGAGGTAGCGCTCGATCACCGCGGCGAAGTCGGCGGGTGTGCTGCCGAGGGGCAGGGCGTGGCCGTTCACGCCCTCGCGAATCGGCACGCCCCCCACACGCAGGCAAAGCGACGGCACGCCATAGGCCGACGCCTCGCAAAAGGCGAAGCCGTAGCTTTCATAGGACGGCTGGATCAAGAAATGCGCATTGTCAAAGGTCTTTTCGAACAGCGCCAGCTGGTCCGGCACGGCCTTGTCCAGCGCGCCAAGGACCGTCACATGTTCGGTTCTGTGGAACTTGGGCGGCTTGCATCCGATCACCGTCAGGCGGGCGTCTATGCCGTTGGCGCGCAGCGCCGTCATCGTGTCGAAGGCAATTGGGCCACCCTTGGCGAACCAGTTGCGCCCGATCAGCAAGAGCCGCACCGGCCCCTGGCGCGAGATTTTGGTCGGCGTGATCCGGGGCGCGGGCGTGTTCAGGTTGGCGCCCCAGGGCACCAGTTTCGACGTCTCGTCGGTCAGGCCATAGCGCCGGTCCGCCGCGTCCTTGAGCCATTGCGAAGGCCAGAGCAGCAGATCGGCGTTTTGCAGGACCCGCGTCTCGCAACGCTCGATCCAATCATCGAGCAAACGCCCGGCGCGCAGGTAGGATTTGTGCCAATTGCCGATCTCGGAATTGCGGTAGACCGTCTGGGTGGCGTCCGAGGTGAAGGCGGTCACCATCGGGTAGGGCGGCTTTACCCGGTAGAGCGAGTGGAACGAATAGGCCCCGAAAAGCACATCGTAGCGCCCCCGCGCCAGTTCCCGCGACACGCCGCGTGCGATCAGCGGCGCCAGCGCAAGATGCAGGCGCCAGCGGGCGCGCAGGTTGATCCCTTCGGGCATGGCATGCATCAGACGGCGCAGCGGTTCGGCCGCGTGCCAGCTCTGCGGCAGGATGGTCACCTCGCCCGCGTGTTGGCGCAAAGCGTCGTAGATGCGCGCATTGCCGCCGGAATAGAGATTCCGGTTCAGAGGTGAGAAATCGCACAGATACGCGATGCGCAAAGGCCTTTGATCCGCCAAGGTTCCTCCGATTCCGTCCGTTCCGCCGCCCGGCATGCCCTCCATTCGCGCCAGAATAAGGGCCGGCGCGGGGCGGCGCCCGCCCGTTGTGCCATATCCGCGCCAGTTTGTGGCTTTTTTGCCAAGACCCGGCGACACCGGTGCAGGGGTTTGCTAGTGTCCGCCCGAGCGTGTCGGGGTCATGGGGGGCCTGCGCCGCGCGGCGTGCGTAGGAGCCTGGCGTACCGGAATGCCAAACCCCATTGCCTATCTCGTTCTGGCCCTCTGGCCGGTGGTGACCGCGGTGCTGCTGACGCGGCTGCCGCTGGATCGGGCGATTATCCTGTCGCTGCTTCTGGGCTATCTGTTTCTGCCCGAACCCCCGGCGGTGTTCGATCTTCCGGCGATGCCGCCCTTCAACAAGCACAACATCCCGGCGCTCAGCGTCTTTCTGATCTGCCTGTGGCGGTTCGGGCTGAAAGGGTCGATCCTGCCGGAATCGCGGATCGGGCGGGCGCTTTTGCTGACCTTCGTTCTGTCGCCGGTGCTGACGGTGCTGACCAACGCCGAGCCGGTGTTCTACGGTCAGATCGGCCTGCCTGGGCTGGGGCCGAAGGACATGGTGGCGCTGGTCGTGCAGCAATTCCTGCTGGTGCTTCCTTACCTTCTGGCGCGCCGGTTTCTGGCCGAGGGCGGAGCCCAGCGCGAGCTTCTGGTCGCGCTGGCGGTGTCGGGGCTGGTCTATTCGCTTCTGATGCTGATCGAGATCCGCCTGTCGCCGCAGCTGAACCTCTGGATCTTTGGTTATTACCAGCATTACTTCGGCCAGTCGGTCCGCTTCGGGGGCTACCGGCCGGTGGTGTTTCTCTATCACGGTCTGTGGGTCGCGTTCTTTACCCTGACGGCGGTGACCGCCGCCTGGGCGCTCTGGCGCAACGATGCCCGGCAGAACGGGGCCAAGTATCTGGTCGCGGCGATCTATCTGACGGTCATCCTGGTGCTGGCGAAGTCGCTCGGGGCGATGATCTTTGCCGTTCTGCTGATCCCGGCAGTGGTCTTCCTCAGCCGTCTGATGCAGATCCGGCTGGCCATCGTCATCGGGCTTTTGGCGATCAGCTATCCGATCCTGAAAGGCGCCGATCTGGTGCCGCAGGACCGGCTGCTGCAACAGGCCGCCCAGATCGACCCGGACCGCGCCAATTCGCTGGAATTCCGGTTTGAGAATGAAAACATCCTGATGGAGCGGGCCTATGAAAAGCCGGTCTTCGGGTGGGGCAGCTGGGGGCGCAACCATATTCTCGACCCGACGTCGGGCAATATCCTGACGGTCACCGATGGGCGCTGGATCATCGTGATCGGAGTTTACGGATGGGTCGGGTTCCTTGCGGAATTCGGGCTTTTGGTGCTGCCGTTGATCCTGCTCTGGCGCGAAACGAGGTACGCGCGCGAAGAGGATGTATCGCCCTTCATCGCGCCGCTGTCGCTGTTGCTGGCGATCAATGTCTTTGACCTGTTGCCCAACGCCACGCTGACGCCGCTGACGTGGTTGCTGGCCGGGGCGCTGACCGGTTACGCCGAGCGCTCGCGCGCTCGCAACAGGCAGTCTCGGCAGAGCCACACAGCGCTGCGCTGGCGCTCGATTATGTGAAGGGAACATCATGACGACCAGACCGCGCGTCTTGCTGGTGGCGGACGAGTGCAATCCCGAATGGCCCTCGCTGCCCATCGTCGGCTACAAATACGCGCTTGAGATCGGCAAGCTGGCCGATGTCACCGTCGCCACCCATGTGCGCAACCGTGAAAACATCGAAAAGGCCGGATCGTCGGTTCCGTTCGCCTATGTCGACAACGAATGGATCGCCGCGCCGCTTTATCGGCTGGCAAAGCTTGTCCGCGGCGGTGAGGAGGTCGGCTGGTCCACCTCGATGATCCTGAACTACCTGCCCTATCTCGCCTTCGAGCACGGCGTCTGGAAACACTTCCGGCCTCAGCTGACGGGCGGCGCGTTCGACATCGTGCACCGGATCACGCCGATGTCGCCGACGCTGCCTTCGTGGCTGGCGCACAAGGTTCGTCAACCCTTCGTGATCGGGCCGCTGAACGGCAACCTCGACTGGCCGGCGGCCTTCACCGCCGAGCAGAAGCGCGAAAAGGAAGGGATGAGGAAGCTGCGCAACTTCTACAAATTCCTGCCCTATGCCCGCAGCACCTATGACGATGCGGCGGCGGTGCTCTGCGCGTTTTCCCATACCCGCGCCGACCTGCCGCGTGTCGAGGATGCGCGCATCGTGTCTTTTCCCGAAATCGGCTTCGATCCTGCGCTCTTTCATGCCGAAGGTGCCGCGCCCGCGGGCGGCCGCAGCACCGACGGCAATGTGCATTTCCTCTACGCCGGCCGTCTGGTGCCGTACAAACTGCCGGAACTGCCGCTGCGCGCCTTCGCCGCGTCACAAACCCTGCGCCGTCATCACCTGCACGTCGTCGGCGACGGCCCCGAGCGCGCGCGCATGGAGGCGGTGATCGCCGAGCATGGCCTGCAGGATTGCGTGACCATGCATGGCCGCAAGAGCCAGTCCGAAGTGGCCGGGATGATGCGTGATTGCGACGCTTTCGTCTTCCCGTCGATCCGCGAACTGGGCGCTGGTGTGGTGATCGAGGCCATGGCCTGCGGCATGATGGTGCTGGTGACCGATTACGGCGCGCCGGGCGACCTGGCCGCCGAGGGTCGCGGCGCGTGCGTCGCGATGGCTGGGTTCGATGGGCTGGTCGAGGGGTTTCGCGAACGGATGGAGGCCTGCGTTCATCAGCCCGCGGCGATGGCCGAGACCGCCGCGCGGGCCAAGGTCTATGCCGACGAAGGCTTTCAATGGGCCAGGAAGGGCGAAAAGACGCTCGAGGTCTACGAGGCGCTCTTGTCGGGGCGGTCGATGGCGGGGTTGGGCTATTGACCGCGTCAAGGGGCGTAGGCCTTACGGCGCGTCGGTTCCGCCGGGCCCAGAGATCACCCGCGCCGGAATGCCCGCGACCGTTGCCCCCGGCGGCACGTCCCGCGTGACCACCGCGTTGGCCCCGATCACCGCATGATCGCCCACGCTCAGCGGCCCGATCAGCTTGGCCCCCGCGCCGACATCCACATGCCCGCCCAGCACCACCGGGCCGGCCAGGGTCACTTGGTGAAAGATCATGCAGTTCACGCCGATCTGCGCGTCGGGGTGGATGATGATCCCGGTCGGATGGGTCAGCCGCAATCCGCCCCCGATCCGGGTGTTGAGGTGGATCTCGCTCTGGCAGATCGTGGACCAGAAGAGGTGGTTGAGCGCCCAGTATTTCGACGCCAGCCGCGCCGCGAGGCCCCCGCGCGCGCGGCAGGCCTGATATCGGCGCAAGGCGCGGATCAGCTTTTGCCCGGGGTCCCAGAACCGCCGCACGGCTTCGCGTGTCCAGTCGGGGAGCTCGGCGGAAATGGTCTGGTCTTTCATTGGGCCCTAGTCACCCGGAACCAAATTTGCCATCATTGATTTGAGGCAATTCGGGGAGGCGTTGATGCGGGGCCGGGCATCGG
>NZ_JAWHTD010000093.1:0-5529 GCF_032586235.1 Aestuariicoccus sp. MJ-SS9 | reverse complement strand
CCTGCAGGCCAAAGCCAACAAAATAAGACATTTCTCACATAAATTCAGAGCGTTGGGCGTTGTTCAGACCCGACTCAGTATCTGCTTGTTCAGTCGATCTTTCCTCGAAATGCAGGCCTGCTTCGGGCTATTCCAACACATCTGAGAAAAATGATCAGATGACCGCTGGACGGTGGTAAGCAGCCGTCAGAGCCGAAAATCTTCTGAGCCAAGCCCGAACGACAGCTTTCACTGCGTCCAGACGTTCGCAAATACCGAGGATATGACCGAAGCGCGGACCGTGTTGTCATAAACCGTAAGCGCCCGCCCTGCGTTGTAATAGCTGTCGCCTACGTTGCCAAACGAGAGCGCGACCCCGGCTTCGGCTAGGCGCTCGGTGTGGCGGATCGACAGCTGCTGATTGCCCCGGTCGGCGTGATGAACAAGACCGCCAATCGGTCGTAGTTCAAAAAGCGCCCGTTCCAGGGCATCACGCACGAATTGGGTCTGCGGAGATTGCCCTCAGGGATTGCTGACGAGAATGGCCGCCGCTCGCACAATTGACGACTGCGGTTCCTTCCGCGGCGCGAATGTTGTCCTGAGTTGATCAAAGAACCAGAGCGCGCGCTATTTCGAGCCGGAATGACATTTAAGGAAGTCGAGGGTTGCACGCAGCACCTGTTCATTCGCTGGATCGCTCGACGAAAAGAACGTGCTCGAACTGTCAACTTCAAGGAATTCTGCGTCAGCAATGCCAGCGGCGACTTTCCGCCCTTCTGTAGAGGGATGAATCGTGCACATACTGGCATGCACCACCAAGGTCGGCGCGCGCACCTTTGCCAAATCCTCAGTGACATCCAACCTGTCGATCAGATCTCGCTGAAACAACGCATCTTCGGTATTACTTGCATGTGCAAATAGCCGAATGAGGTCTGTCGTTTCTTCGAAGGACGCCATGGGCAGCACCATGGTTGCCCAAGCCCGCATAAATCCATTGTCCGGGTCGCCCCAGCCGCCGCTTTTTAATAGCGCAATAAAGGGATCATGTTCTGCATGCGTTGGAGCAGATTCGCGCAAGGCTCTGCCGCGTGCGTAGCTATTATGCAGAACAAGGCAGGAAATGCGTTGGGGTTCGCGCGCGGCTAAACGGATTGCAACCGCCGCTCCCTGAAGCGTGGCAATAACAGGGAAACGCTCCAGGCCTGCCGCGTCCGCGACGGCGATCATGTCGTTCACATGGTCATCCAAAGTGTCACAGGGTTTGATCGGCTCTGAGAGGCCAGCCCCCCTTACATCGTAGCGGATAAGCGAATAGTTCTCTGCCAACGCCCGGAGGCCGCGGCTGAGCAGCGTGCTGGACCAGTCATGTTCGAGATGTGACAGATGATGCCAGGCGTAAAGCACACATGGGCCATGGCCAGCCTTCGAATAGGCAATCCCTGTTCCATCCTTCGACTTTGTGTAGCGAATGGTTTGCTGAAGTCGCGCCGGAGGTGCTGTCGTAGTCGCGTCCTTTACCGAAACCTGCGCAACCATCTTAAATCCCCGGCGCATGACCGTCTGTATTATTTTCTGATCTTTGCCGCTATCGCCAACGGCCGTACGCGCCGCATTCATACGTGCACTAATCGTGGCTTCTGAGACGATGCGCCCATCCCAAACTTCCTCAATCAGGCGATCTTTAGTGACCAGGGCGCCGGAATTTTCCGCCAGTATTCTTATGATATCGAATACTTGCGGCTCAACAGGCACGCTCAAACCATCGCGGGTGAGCGTATGGCCGCTCACATCCAACGTGTTTCCGGAAAACGAATAAATCATGGGATCAGCCTGAAAATGACGCGCCCGTGTCAGGATTGCCCACCGTCTTATAGGGAAAATTTCTATTTCCCAAGCGCTCCCTTGATGCGGGTCTAGTCTTTGAATTGCCAGGGGGCTCTGACGGCAGGTCGGCTTCGGGCTCTTCAAAGACATCCGAGCAAAATGATCAGATGACCGCTGGACGGCGGTAAGCAGCCGATGGAGCCTAGGAGCCTGCCGAGCCCCCTGAAAGACAGCGTTTACCAACAGCCGACGTTCGCCGCAGGCCCGTCCAGCGTCTCACATGCGGACAAAGCCGCCGCTTTGACAATCTGCCAGGGCCCGCGTCACACTGAAGAGACTGTTATCTGGAGGCTCGAATGCGGCACCTCTTCTTCGCTTCTCTGACGTTTCAGTTTTTCCTAACGCCTACGGCTCAGGCTGAGTATCGGTTGACGATCTTGCATACGAACGACTTCCACTCCCAGTTCAGCCCAATGGATCAGTTCGACAACCTATGCTCCCCGCAAGCAGACGCCGAGGGCAAATGCTTCGCGGGTTCCGCGAGGCTCGCGACCGCCATCGCCGAGGCGCGCGCCCGAACGAAGAATACGGTGCTTCTCGATGCTGGGGATCAATTTCCAAGCCGTACGGACGCAAATCTTGCAAGGCCCGAGTTGCTGGCGGAGCTAATGAACCGGATGGGCTATGATGCAATTGCGCTTGGCAGCCACGAGTTTGATCAGGGGCCTGAGGTTGCGCGAGAATTCATCGACGCATTGGGCTTCCCGGCGTTGATCGCGAATGCCGATCTCTCAGCAGAACCTCTTCTCGATGATATGACGCGAAAATCAATGGTGATCGAACACGCAGCTGAGAGGCTCGGGATAATAGGCCTTACTCCCGAGTGCGCGGACTGCTGGGCCGGCGTCGACTACATTTCCATATTCGACCCCGTCGGGGCGGTTAAGGAGGAAGCAGCAAGGCTCACCGCGGACGGCATCGACAAAATCATCGTTCTCAGCCACGCAGGATTCTACGTCGATCAAAAGATTGCTCGTGAAGCTGAAGGCGTAGACGTCATCGTTGGTGGTCACAGCCACACATATCTGTCGAACACACTCAAACCGTCGCAAGGGCCTTATCCGACGATAGAAAACGGTGTGCCGATCGTACATGCATGGCCCTACGGAAACACACTGGGCGAGCTGAATTTGATCTTTGACGAAACGGGGAGCGTGGTCAGTGCAGTCGGCGATCAGATCCGCCTCGACGGCGACGTCGCTATGGACAAGGGCATTCAGTTTCTGCTGACTGGCTCAAAGTGATCCACTTGCGGGCCTAAGTGGCTCAGTCGTCGGCTCTGGCATCTAGCGTTCCCTTCCCGGCCTTGATTTCGTCCCTAATGCTCTTAAGCGCAGCCGCTATCCTCTGCGATGCCTTCAGTTGATTGGCCTTGATGTAGAACTTCTCCGTGGTGACCGGTGAGCGGTGTCCCAGAAGCGGCCTTGCCTGGAGCGCATCCTCTGGCGATGTCTCTGCCAAGAAGGTCGCGGCGATAGTTCGGAAGGCATGCGGGGACAAGGCTTCGCCGAACAGATGCTCTGACTGGCGGCGCACCCGATCGTTGATCGACTGATGCGCCATCGGTCTTCCCTTACTTGCCGGCCAGAGCCGGTCGGTCTCACTGGCCTTTGGGAATGCCGGGCGGACATGATAAATGTAATGCGCGATGTGCTGACCCAGGTCCTCGTGAAGCACGAGATGCAGCGTCTGATGGGTCTTTGTCTCTGAGGCCGTGAAGCGCAGATGCCATGCGTGGCCACAGAGCTCTAGATGTTGGTTAATCCGAATCATTTCGAGGTTGCGCAACCGGACGGGCGCAGAGATCAGCAGGGCGACCAAAAGGGTATCCCGGTAGGCAATCCGATGCTTGCCGACGCTGAAGTCGCTGTCTGCCAGTCGATCGAGCTCGTAAAAGCAACGACGGAACATCTCCGCAGCTGAGAGAGCAGGAAGCGTGAGCGTGCGGCTGGGCTTGGCCCAATGCTTGAGGCGGTTCGACACATCCATCAGCCACCGCAAATCGCGATCGGGTGACAGGACCTTCGCCACCACTTTGAGGTCGCGCACGTAGCTCTCCACCGTCTTCGGCGCAACGCACGCCATCAACTCATGGGCATAGGCGGTAACCGCCTCAGGCGTGATACGGTCGGACGGTGCCACCTGTTGGTCGAGCATCCCACGCGCGTCCAGCCACCCCAACCAGCCCGCATAATGTTTCTGGAGCGTGTGGCGTGTGGCTTCGCTCCAATGGGCACCTGGGCCGCGCCCTTCTAGAACATCTCCGTCGCGGAGCAGCTCCTGCCACGCGGCACGGTCCTGCTCAGGCCAGGCTTCGAACGGCAAGTTGGGCCAACCGCGCTTCATTTCTCACCCTCGGGCGGATCATCCCGCAGCGTCTTGAGGAGCCTATTGATACGGCGGCTGGCGGCCGGACCTTCCGTGCCCAGGTAGGACTGGTACGTGGTGTTGAGCGACTTGTGGCCGAGGCGCCGACTGAGATCGAGCGCCAGCTCAGGTTGCCGCTCAATCACGATCTTGGCGATGACGTGACGATAGAGGTGCGGCGACAGACGGATGCCTGCGTGCTTCAAGAGCGTACGACTCAGAGCGTCCCGCATCGCGGAGTAGGATCGCGGACCGCCCTTCTCGCCCGGGAAGAGGTATGGTCCATCTGAGCCGGGCAAGAGCGCGCGATGCTCTGCAAGGAACAGGTCCAGGAGGCGAATGGTCTCTATTGGCAACTCCAGGTCCAGTGCCCTATGGCTCTTGGTGTCATCGTCGGACAACTGCACGAAGACCCGTTTTCCGCTGCGCAGGAGCTGGGTTTCCAGGTTGAGTTCGCGCAGGTTCTTGATCCGAACCCCGGTGAAGATCGCCAGCGAGATCGACAAGGCCCGCTCCACACCTTTCGCGCGCCGGAGCTTGCTGCGCTGCTTGAGCGCGCGGCCGAGCTCCTCTTCTGGAAACCGCAACAGACGCTGAACCACATCCTCGTCGTCGAATTGCTCAAGGCGTGCCCGATTGCGCTCTCCCATCCCGCCCGGGGATTTCGGCTTGAGGCGTTGGACGATCGCACGGAACGGCGCAAGCTGCGTCTCATCGTAGCCAAGGTGATGCCAGCCGACAGCGATCATCTGGGTCGCCATCTTGTGGGCGTAGCCTTCGGTCTTAACCCATTCGCCTTTGAGAAACGGGCGCAGCGCCGCCTTGAAGTGATCCTCCGTGAAGAAGACCTCAAAGCCTGTGATCTCGTCGATGGACACGGTGCCGGATTTGACCAGGGCCGTCGCCAACCGCCGAAAGGTGTAGCGATATCCCTCGATGGTGGCAGGGCGGTACGCGCGGACAGGCGCGCTCGGGTCCAGGGGATCCGGATTGCGCATGCGATCTTCCCAAGACGCGACGGCCTGCTGGAAGCCGAGCGGGAAGTCTTCAAGTGGCAACATGTAGGGGTCTGTCTTGACCGGAGAACGCAGCTTCGCGCCAGGCCACCCCGGCACATCCCGCAACGAGCGGTTCCAGGCATTGATCGTCCGCTTGAAGATTGCTTTCGGCGACTTGGAAATCACCTCATGGCTCAACGCCTGCCAGAAGCCGTCCAGCATCGCGGTCTGGACCGCGTCGGGCGGGATCTGCATCACGGTGCAGAAACAGGCGAACCGGCTGAGCGCCCACCGGCCTTCA
>NZ_JAWHTD010000092.1:0-5996 GCF_032586235.1 Aestuariicoccus sp. MJ-SS9 | reverse complement strand
GGCATACCCGTCACTGGGCCCGTAGGATAAGTCCGTCCGGGGAAAGGGGCAGTCCGTTCAAACCCGCATTTGTGCAACAAAGCCACGGGCGCTCTAAAATCATCACGGTCTGTCATATATAGCATATACGGCATCAGATGCGTTGTGAAAAGCAGTCGTTGAGCGCGTCAGTGGAAAGGTCCGCTCTATCCGCTCCCCAGACATCGACCAGTTCGTCGGCGAAGGTCAGCTTAGGAAGACCAATCGGTCACAAACCACCGCCTTCGCCTCACTTCAACTGGCTGTCCTTGGACCCGCGCCGGTTGATGCCGCCGCGGCGGGCAGTCTGGCTTTGGCGTTCCGACGCGCAGTCGATGCAGAGCTTGACGCCCGGCAGCGCCTTGCGGCGGGCCTCGGGGATCGGTTCGCCGCAATCGGCGCAGTGCGACAGGCTCTCGCCCACCGGGGTGCGGCGCGCTTTCATCCGCTCCAGTTCCTCGGCGATCGAGGCCTCGATCTGGTCGTTCACCGCGCCGTCGCGGCTCCAGCCTCCGGCCATGGCGTGCTCCCTCCTGCCTCTGTCACAGCGCCATGCGCATCAGTCCAGTTCCGTCCAGGGCCAGGGCTTGACCTCGGACCCGCCGGTCTGGAACCGGGCGGCCTTGGCGATCCAGACGCCCAGATCGGTGCCGAATTCCGCCAGCCGTTCGTTCGGCGCGCCCTTGCTGACCGCCATGATCACCAGTTGCAGCACCGTCGCCACGGTCAGCACCGTCTGCGCCAGGCTCAGCATCAGCCAGATCAGCAGCATATAAAGCACCCGGACCAGCATCGCATCCCTCTGCGCCTCGGGTTGTTCGCCATGCAGGCGTCCGTTCAGCTTGTCATCGTCACTCAGCGGCATCGCCGTCTCCCACAGGGTCTTCAAAGGTCCAAGTCTAGCGCCTTCGCCGCGCCGCGCAAAGCGCCCATCCCGACGGTTTTTTTGAAACCGTTTCACGGCCCCCTCCGTATATTTCCCAACAGTAGGGAGAAAACGATGATCCGCGCTTTGTGTCTGATTTTCAGCCTCTTCGCGCTGCCGGTCCATGCGGCGCAGGGGTTTAACTTTGACAGCATCGACGGCGGCACGCTGGACCTTGCCGATTGGCGCGGTCAGCCGGTGCTGGTGGTCAACACCGCCTCGCGTTGCGCGTTCACGCCGCAATACGACGCGCTGCAGGCGCTCTACGACCGCTACCGCGACCGTGGGTTGGTGGTTCTTGCCGTGCCCTCCGACGACTTCCGGCAAGAACTGGACGACGCGGCGGCGGTCAAGGAATTCTGCGAGGTCAACTTTGGCCTCACCCTGCCGATGACCGGCATCACCCATGTCACCGGGCCAGAGGCCCATGCGCTTTACCGATGGCTGCGCGACAGCCACGGCTTTACCCCGGCGTGGAATTTCAACAAGGCGCTGATTGGCCCCGATGGGGCGCTGGTGGCGACCTATGGCGCCACCGCGCGCCCGCTGTCGCGCCGGATCACCGGCGATATCGAGGCGCTCTTAGACTGACGCCTTCTGCAGCATCGACCAGATTTCATCCTTGAGCGCCGCGCGGCGCTTGCGCAGCTCGGTCTCGGCCAGCTCGTCCATCGGGGCGACGTTGGTTTCGGAGCGGTGAACCTCGCGGTTGAGCGCGTGATATTCGTCGGCGATCTTGGCGAAATGCGCATTTCCGGCGCGCAGGGCGCGGATGGCCTCGACGTGCTGCGGAAAATCCTCGGCGAGTTCGTGCGGGGTGTGCTGTGACATCGGGTTCCCTTCCCATTGGTTCTGGGCCGGTTCTGGCACGCCCCGCAGCGCCGCACCTTGATCCGGATCAACATGGCCCGCGGCAGTGATCTTAGCGCTGAGAGGTCCGCCAGTTTGGGTTGATCCAGGGTTCGGCGTTGTCGGCGGGCAGCGACCGGCCGAGCACGTGATCGGCGATCTTTTCGCCCACCATGATCGACGGCGCGTTGAGATTGCCGTTGGTGATGCGCGGGAAGATCGACGAATCCGCGACCCTCAGGCCCTCGACTCCGATCACCCGGCCCTGGCCGTCGACCACTGCCTGCGGATCGTCGCGCCGGCCCATCTTGCAGGTGCCGCAGGGGTGATAGGCGCTTTCGACGTGCTCGCGGATGGCCTCGTCGAGCTCGGCGTCGGTTTGCGCCGCATCGCCGGGCTGGATTTCGTGGCCGCGATAGGGGGCAAAGGCCTCTTGCCCGAAGATCTCGCGCGTCAGGCGGATGCAGGTGCGGAAGTCCTGCCAATCCTCTTCGGTGCTCATGTAGTTGAAGAGGATTTTCGGCGCGTCCGCCGCTCGCCCCGACCGGAGCGACACACGCCCGCGCGAGGGCGAGCGCATCGGCCCCACATGGGCCTGAAAGCCGTGCCCCTCGGCGGCGGCCTTGCCGTCGTAGCGCACGGCCAGCGGCAGGAAATGGTACTGGATGTCAGGATAGTCGACACCCGCGCGCGACCGGATGAAGCCGGTGGATTCGAACTGGTTCGACGCGCCCGGCCCCTTGCGGCGAAAGAGCCACTGCGCCCCGACCCAGGCCTTGCCCATGAGGCTCCAGTACTTGAAGAGCGACACCGGCTGGGTCGCGGCCATCTGGACGTAAAGCTCTAGATGGTCCTGCAGGTTGCCGCCCACACCGGGCCGGTCGGCGCGCACCTCGATGCCGTGTTCGGCCAGATGCGCCCCCGGGCCGATCCCCGAAAGCATCAGCAATTGCGGTGCGTTGATCGCGCCCGCTGCCACGATCACCTCGCGCGCGGCCCGCACGGTCTGCGTGCCGCCGCGGGTGGCGATCTCGACGCCGCGGGCGCGGCCCTCCTCGAAGATCACCCGCTGCGCCAGCCCACGCACCACCTGCGCGCCCAGCGCCTGTGCGGGCCGCAGATAGGCCTTGGCCGCCGACCAGCGCTCGCCTTTCCAGACGGTCATCTCGAAGGGGCCGAAGCCCTCTTGCCGGTGGCCGTTGTAATCGCCGGTGACCGGATAGCCGGCCTGCCGCCCGGCCTCGACGAAGGCCTGCACCAGAGGGTTGTCGCGCACACCGCGCGTGATGTGCAGCGGGCCGTCGGTGCCGCGCCAGGCCGGGTCGCCGCCATGCCCACCGTCATGCCAGTTTTCCAGCCGCTTGAAATAGGGCAGCACGTCGGCATAACCCCAGCCGTCGGCCCCCTGATCGCGCCAGTGGTCGTAGTCGCGGGCGTGGCCGCGCACGTAGATCATGCCGTTGATCGACGAGGACCCGCCGATCACCTTGCCGCGCGGACAGGCCAGCCTGCGCCCGCCCAGATGCGGCTCGGGTTCGGTCTGGTAACCCCAGTCGTAGCGCTTCATGTTCATCGGATAGCTGAGCGCACCGGGCATGTTGATGAACGGCCCCCAGTCGCTGCCGCCATGTTCGATCACCATGACCGAATGCCCGGCCTCGGCCAGGCGGTAGGCCATCGCGCATCCGGCGCTGCCCGCGCCCACGACGACGTAATCGGCCTGCATCAGCGTGGCCCCCGGTCAGGTTGAGGCCGCACCAGGGGTCGCGGGCGGATGCCTTCGGCGAGAGTATTTTTGCCAAGAAGAAGCATGGGGGACCTCAGAATGGAGCTTCGACATCGCCCATGCGGACGTAGACGGATTTAAGCTGTGAATAATGTTCGATGGCGGCCTTGGAGTTTTCGCGGCCAACGCCGGACATCTTGACCCCGCCGAAGGGCGCCTCGACGGGCGCGTCGTTGTAGGAGTTGATGAAGCACGAGCCCGCGCGAAGCTGCCCGATCACCCGGTGGCCGCGCGCCAGATCGCGGGTGAAGACGCCTGCCGAGAGGCCGTAGGGCGTGTCGTTGGCGCGGGCGATCGCATCGGCCTCGTCCTCGAAATCGAGTACGGCCATGACCGGGCCGAAGATTTCCTCGCGCGCGATGACCATGTCGTCGGTCACATCGGCGAAGACCGTGGGCGCGACGTAGAAGCCGTCGCGGTCCAGCGCATGTCCGCCGCAGACCAGGCGCGCGCCCTCGGCCAGGCCTTTGTCGACATAGCCCAGAACGATGTCGCGCTGCGCGGCGCTGACCATCGGGCCAAGGGTCGTCATCTCGTCCAGCGGATCGCCGATGACGGCCTCCTGCACCCGTTCGGCGAGGCGCGCCAGGAAGGCCTCCTTGATGCCCTTTTGCACAAAGACGCGGGTGCCGTTGGAACAGACCTGCCCGGTGGAATAGAAATTCCCCAGGATCGCGCCGCCCACGGCGTTGTCCAGGTCGGCGTCGTCAAAGACGATCAGCGGCGACTTGCCGCCCAGCTCCATCGTGACGTGTTTCATCTGGTCCGCGGCCTGGGCATAGACCTTGCGGCCCGTGGGCACCGATCCGGTCAGCGACACCTTGTCGACGCGGGGGTCGCCCACCAATGCCGCGCCGACGGCGCCCGCGCCCTGCACCACGTTGTAGAGCCCCGCGGGCAGACCCGCCTCGTGCAGGATCTCGGCCACCTTGAGCGCGCAGAGCGGCGTGGTCTCGGAGGGTTTGAAGATCATCGCATTGCCGCAGGCCAGCGCAGGCGCGCCCTTCCAGCAGGCGATCTGGGTGGGATAGTTCCACGCCCCGATCCCAACGCAGAGCCCCAGCGGTTCGCGGATCGTATAGGCCCAGTCCTCGCCCAGCGGGATATGCTCGCCCGTGAGGGACGCGGCCAGCCCGCCGAAATATTCCAGCGCATCCGCACCCGAGGTGGCGTCGGCACAGAGCGTTTCCGACAACGGCTTGCCGGTGTCGTATGTCTCGAGCACCGACAGGTCGCGGTTGCGTTCGCGCATGATGTCGGCGGCGCGGCGCAGGATGCGGCCGCGCTCGACCGGTTTCAGCGCCGCCCAGGCGCCCTGCGCGCGGCGGGCCGAGGCGATGGCGCGTTCGATCACCGCTGGCGTGGCCGCGTGAACCCGGCCGATCACCGCGCCGGTGGCGGGGTAGATCACCTCGATCGGCTCGCCGCCGGTATCCTCGATATACTGGCCGTCCACGAAGTGGCTGGCGGTCGGTTGCGTGTCGTGTCCCATGTTCAGGTCTCTTTGAATCGCAGCGGCTCGTAGCTGACCATGACATGGCGCACAAAGGCCGGCCGGTCGCATAACCGCTTGTAATATGTCTTTAGTTCCGGCAGGTCGGCGCGCTTGAAAGGCAGCTCGAAATACCGCCACAGAAGATGACCGCACATCACGTCTGCCCAGGTGAAGGCCGCGCCGCCGAGCCAGGGTCCGTCGCCGATGCGACGCGCCAGCATCGAGGCCAGCGCCGCGACCTCGGCCTCGCCCGAGCGGAGTACTTCGGGCGTCAGCAGCGCCGGATCGCGCCGCACGAGCGGATAGAAGAGCCCGTGCAGGAAGGCCGGGCCGAAGCTGGTTTTGACCCATTCCGCCCAGGTGTCGAGCGGCGCGCGGGTTTCCGGGTCGGGCCAGAACGACGCGTCGCCGTAGCGGGCGGCCAGGTAGCGCAGGATCGCGGCGCTCTCGAAGAGCACCAGATCGCCATCGCGCAGGACGGGGACCTTGCCCATCGGATTCATCGACAGGAAGGCGGCGGTGTCGGTTCCGCCGTAGTCGTGGCCCACATCGTGGCGCGTGACGTCGAGGCCAAGCTCGCCGCAGGCCCACATCACAAGCTGCACGTTGGACGACGTCGCGCGTCCATAGACCTCGATCATGGTGCACTCCGATGACGAGCCGCCGCGCCCGGGGTAAAGGGTTGGAGCCTCCGGCGGGAGTATTTTTGCCAAGAAGAAGCAGGGGGACGGAGATGAGCGCCGCCGTTCCGCATCGCGGCAGAACGCGGCGCGGCGGGTCGCGCGATGCCTGTCATGCCTGGACCCGCCGCGTCGAGAGCGCGGGGGGGGGGGGCGGGGGCCCGCACGACACGGCGGCGCGGCCTCAAACAACCCCCCGGAAGCCCTGGGTTTTATACACCAAGGATTTATCAAAGTTGTTGG
>NZ_JAWHTD010000091.1:0-6035 GCF_032586235.1 Aestuariicoccus sp. MJ-SS9 | reverse complement strand
GCTTGTTCATACAACGCGTCTAACGGCATGGATTCACGAAGTGAATCCTTCGCCGACAGACTTTTGCAACAACGCCGTGGGGGGGGTGCAAACGGTCGTGAAGCTTGACGCACAAAGCTTCGAGAGTCATCCTACTGCGGGGCAGAGCGCTCTTGAAGGAGGCGGCTGTGAAATTTGATTTTCTTGATTTTTCGTTCACGTTTCAATTTGGTTTGCCAGAGGACGCTGCCCCGCCCCCGTTCGCGCCGCCTGTGGCTGCATTTGGTCAAGCGCTTGCCGAGTTGGTCAAAGGCCCCGGAAAGCCCGACAGCATTCCTGCGTGGCAGTCGATCCCGGAGACCGCCCCCACGGATGCCGAAGATATCTCACATGGTATCACCGCGCTGCTGCAGCAGGATGAATATGTCCCGTACGGTCTCCAGGAGGTGCTGCAGCCGAGTGATCCCGGGTCAAACTACCTACACAATATTGCACCGGTGATTTTCCAGGGTCTGGCTTTTGAGGCCGGTACACAAGCGGGTGGCCACGCCATTCAGGTTCCGCCTGTTTCATTCGTGCATCCCACCGCTGACACATCGACGGGAAGCGACGCGCTTGCCAGCTTCGGTCTACTCGGGTCTTTCGATACGATAGCGGTGGCCGAAGAGCCTGGCGATGAACCCGTTCAGGACGGGATAGAGCTTATCGTTCAGTTCTCTGCTGGGGCAAGCGCGGCCGACATCAGGGGAGCCATGGGTGCCGTTGGCGGGGCGCCGGGACTTGTCCTGCGGGAGAACGGAGGGCCGACCGGCGAGGCAGGGAAGCTTCAGGTTATCAAGCTCGGCGAAGGTTTGAGCGCGGAGCGCGCGGTCGAGATCCTGGAGAATCGGCCTGGCGTTGAGTTTGCCGAACCGAATTTTGTCTTCACCGTCGACACGATTGACGATCCTTATTTCACCAACGGGTCGCTTTGGGGCATGCAAGGGGGAGACAATACAACCGTCTTCGGCAGTCACGCCGCGGACGCATGGAGTGATGGCAATATCGGCGCGAGCACAAGCATTGTGGGCGTCATCGATACGGGTCTGCACTACACCCATCCCGATCTTTATCTCAATGTTTGGATCAATCAGGGCGAGATACCAAGCGAACTTGCCGCCGACCAAGATGGTGACGGTCTTATCACCTTTTATGATCTCAACGTCATGGTGGGTGGCACCTACGTCAACAGTGTCAATGACCTCAACGGCAACGGCTATATCGACGCGGGAGACCTTCTGCAGGACCCGAATTGGGCAAACGGAGATGACGAGGACAGTAACGGTTATACTGACGACCTCGTCGGATGGGACTTCCTCGACAACGACAACAATCCATTCGAGGCTTACCAAAGCCGCGGACCTTTTGGCAGCGGAACGTCGCACGGCACCCATGTCGCCGGCACGATCGGGGCAATCGGAGGCAATGGAATTGGGGTCGTCGGAGTAAGCCAGCAAGTCCAGATCGCGGCGTTGCGCTTCATCGGTGAGCGCGGAGGATCACTGGCCGACGCCATCCTGGCGATTGACTACTTCACCGATCAAGCCATCGGCGCGCTCTCCGCGGAAAATTTCGTTGCGACAAATAATTCCTGGGGTGGCGGCGGCTTGTCTCAAGCCCTTCTCGACGCAATCACGCGCGGCGCAAACGAGGATGTTCTCTTTGTCGCATCAGCTGGCAATGACGGACTGAACACCGATCAGTCGGCTCACTACCCAAGCAACTACGACACATCAGTTGTCGCATCCTATGATGCGGTCATATCGGTGGCGTCGATTAATGAGGCAGGCGGGCTGTCCTCATTCTCAAACTACGGAGCTTCGACTGTCGACATTGGCGCGCCCGGTGAAGGTATCTGGTCGACATTTGCCAATGGAAGCTACGCCAGTGCGAGCGGCACCTCGATGGCGTCACCACATGTCACCGGAGCTCTGGCGCTTGTCTCGGCAGCATACCCGGAGCTCACGGCTGAACAGCTGCGAACGCATCTGCTTGACTCCGCGGTGCCGACTGGCTCGCTGGACGGCAAGACGGTCACCGGCGGTCGACTCACCATTGACGCGATGCTTGGGTTGATATCCGGCCCTGCGGAGCCCAACGAAGCACCCGTGGCATTGGATGACAGCGACACGACGGACGAGGACACGGCGGTAACCGTCCACGTCTTGTTTAATGACAGCGACTCCGACCCTGATGATGTCCTGACGGTAATGGGTGTGACGCAAGCGGTGAACGGGACCGTCGTCATCAACGAAGACAACACGGTCGACTACACTCCCAATGAAAACTTCAATGGGACCGACAGCTTTGTCTACACTATTTCCGATGGGCAGGCCTTCGACACGGCGACCGTTACCGTCACGGTAAACCCTGTAAAAGACGCGCCGATTGTCGCTGATGACGCTTTCACAATCGAAACCGGCACAACTCTTTCTGGAAATGTGTTTGAAGACAACGGCTTCGGTGTGGACTACGATCCAGACGGGGATTCTATCAATGCTGTTCTAGGTGACGGCCCGTCGAACGGGACTGTCACGCTAGACAGTCAGACTGGAGAGTTCGACTATACGCCGAATGAAGGCTTCTTCGGAACGGACAGCTTCACATACACCGCCTCTGATGGCGAACTGGGATCGAGCCTTGCGACTGTGTCAATTACGGTCAACGAACCCAGCTTGGATGTTTACGGAAACGACACCCTACCTGATGATCTGCTTGCCAAAGGTGGGATCATCAGTGGCTTGTCCAAAGACGGCACATTCAACGGGGCTGGAACCCAAGACACGCTGACAGGGTCGGACCTCGCGGATGTATTTTTATTCGGCGACAGCCGCGGCGTGTTTTACGACGACGAAAGCAATAAACCAGGGGGCGGCGACCTCGACTATGCGCTTATCGTCGGCTTTGAAATCACTCAAGATAAGCTCGGCCTGTCGAGCACAGGATCGTATATAGCTACGTGGGATGGGGCAGACACCCAAATTTACTTGGACGTGTGGCGCCCGGGGTCGGATAGTCGAGACGAGTTAATTGCTATTGTCGAAGGTGTAAATTTGACTTTGGGTGATGGCTTGGACCACTACAGGGTCGACTCCGATGCCTATCCCATTGCGTGATGGAGCCGGTCAAATGACGACAGTTTTGTCATCCAAGCCACCAGATGCCGGGACTAAACACCTAGGTGGGCGTGTTCGCTAGAATTCTGACTGAGGAACCCAAAAAAATAAATGAAGAACTCGCTTTCTAAGCGGCTATCCGCGGCAAAGCCCTCATTCGACCTTCCTAAAACAATGGCGGGATTGGGCTCGTCCAAGACATCTGAGCAAAATGATCAGATGTCCGCTGAACTGCGGCAAGCTGCCGTCAAAACCGACAGAACCGCAGAGACTCGCTTGAACGGCGGCTTCCGCCGGTACCGGACGTTCGCGGCAATCGAGCACAGGTTCGGCTTGCGGACAGTGCGGACGTTTTACAGGTGCGCAATTCCTTGCTTTACTTAAGCCTAGGAAAGCGCCGGGATGCGAACATCACAATGCAGGACAACCAAGCTCAAGCGGACTATTGGAGTTCGGAAAGCGGTCTCAAATGGATCGCGTTTGAGAATGAACTCGATCTGGTCTTTGGTGCCGTCGACAAGGCGTTGCTTGACTGGTCAGGCCCTAGGCCGGGCGAACGGGTCTTGGACATTGGCTGCGGCACCGGGGCGACAACGCGGACCTTTTCAACACGGATCGCGCCCAACGGAGCTATAAGCGCGGTTGATATTTCGGTTCCCTTACTGGACCACGCGCAGGCCCATCAGGCGGAAGATGGTGTGAATATCGGATACTATTTGGTCGACGCGCAGAGCGGCCAAATTCCGGGCGCGCCTTTTGATCTGGTGATCTCGCGGTTTGGGTCAATGTTTTTTTCCGATCCAGCGGCAGCATTCGCTAACATTCGTACGCACATGCGGCCCGGCGGGCGCATAGTTCTTGCCGCCTGGGCCAGGGCCAAGGGAAACCCCTGGTTCGAAGTCCCCAAGGACGCCGCAGTCCAAAGGCTGGGCCCGCTGGATCAATCCGACCCGAACGCGCCCGGACCGCTGGGCTTTCAGAATGTCGACCACGTTGTCGCGACGTTGAAAAAGGCCGGATTTCAAAGCGTGGTTGGTGAAACGATCCAAGTGTACCTGGAACATCCGGGCCCCGTTGAGCGCGTTGCCGCACTGGCGTCGAACATCGGTCCGGCGGCCAGAATACTAAAAAAATACAACGGGTCCGGTGACGACATTGCCGAGATCACTCGATACGTCACAGCCAACTTCCAAATTTTCGTGGGTGAGAAAGGTGTTCGTATCCCGGCGAGCTTGAACTTTTTCAGTGCTGCAAACCCGTAAACCTGTGCGCAAGGCATCAAGCAACTAAGTCCGGATCGGGCTCCGAGCGCACGTCAAAGACATTCTCCCCGATGTCCGCTATGGTGAATCGATCCTTACGCTTGCCCGCACCGCACAGTGACGCCAGAAACGAAAGCCTGTGTAGTTCTTGTGGTTGGCAGCGCGCCAGATGTCGTGCGATGTCGCTTCTGGCCGCGGTCGACCTTCTCGGAAATCGTAGCGATAAATAATGCATGGCGCATTCGCGATGATTGGGACTACCTCATCGCGCCCGATGATTTTCCCCGCGAGCGAATTCCACACATCCTCCGCCCTGGTCAGAGTCTCGTGGGCTCAGCGGAATATGTTCCTGCAAACAATCGTTTTGGTGGTGTCTTCTACGCCGGCGGCACGATGGCCTTCACCGCCGGCTATTGGGCGCTTCATGCACTACGCCCCTCGATCCTTACTTTCGTTGGATGCGATATGGTCTATGCCGCTTCAGGCAAGACGCATTTCTACGGCTCCGGTGACGCCGACCCTCTGCGAGACGATCTCAGTCTCCGAAGCCTTGAGGCGAAGTCAGCACGACTGTTGCTGCATGCGGCTGAACTCGAATGTGCCTGCGTGCGGTTGTCATCTGGCGAGAGCCGCCTTGTGTTTCCAAGTATGGACCACGAAGACCTTGGTCGAGCAGCGGCATCCAGAATATCGATAACACCTGGACCACTGTTCGACATGGCAAAGGATGTGGAAGAGCGACTGGGCTATCGATGTGAGTCGGGGCGCTATTGGGAGATTGCCGAAGAGTTTTCCATTGAACGGGTTGATGAGCTTGACTCGCTCTGGCTTCGGGCAGCTCAAGCCGCGATGGTAGCCTAGATAGTAGATTACCCGTGTCCGGTTCGGGCTCTTCTCAGTCATCTGATCAAAATAATCAGATGACCGCTCTAGTTCGATATCCGGTCGTCGGGCGGTAGGGCAGTCCTTTGCTGCTGAGCCCCAAATAGCGCGTGGCCTAGCCCTTGTTAGGCATCTAGCGGTGATCTCTACCACCAATCGGGGACCAACGACGCTGTGCGGTGGCCCAGAACGCCGCAAATGGACCGACCACACGCCCGTGCATTCGCTGTTGGCTTTGCCAGCACTATCGGCGTGTGCTCTTTCGTGTCGTTGTAATTCTGACCAATCGAGACTAAGTTAGAAATGTGTGAAGAGAGCGTCGTCTTGGCGCCACCAACCCGCCTCCCATGGGTGGTTTTCGAAAGGACACACGGCCAAGCAGAGGCAACGGGCATCCCAAAATCTGCACGGAATGGCGAACGCGATCTGTCCTGCGCGTTCACCATAGGACTGAGCGTCAAAACAATGGCGCCTCGATTGATGGCGTGAACCGCGCTGGAACAGATTTGAGGAAGGAGTAGCAGATGTATGACATCATCCCAGACACACATGGCCAAGCAGCAAAGCTTCGCGACCGGTTAGGCAACTTGGGATACAGCGAGCGCAATGGTGCGTTTCGGCATTCTCAAGCTGGCAGACAGTGTGTTTTCCTAGGCGATTACATCGATCGCGGGCCTGGCAACGCTGCGGTAATCGACGTCGTTCGACGGATGATTGATGCCGGTACTGCCCATGCCATCATGGGCAATCACGAACT
>NZ_JAWHTD010000090.1:0-6317 GCF_032586235.1 Aestuariicoccus sp. MJ-SS9 | reverse complement strand
GAACAGGGCCATCTCGTAGAAGACCTGGTGGATCGGGTTATACAACCCATCAACCTCGTCCCGCCATTCGCGCAGATCTTCGATGATCGTTCCGTTTGGCTTCTCCTCGTACCACTCGATCGCCATCGTCGGGCTTTCTGACAGATCGTAGGTTCTCCGGGCATGGTTCCAGATCGACCGTACAATTCTCAAAGTGCGATTGGCGCTGACGGGGCGCGCCGCCAGTTCTTGGTGTCGTCGCACGACCATCGACTTGGTAATCTCGTCGAGCGGCAGTCTGAGCCAATCTTTCAGATGCAAATTCAGCGAGGCTCGGACATTTTCTTTGTAACTCTGGCTGCGGAGCTTGGGACGGGCCAGGTAGGCTTCCATGGCGGCCTCAAGGGTTGGCGCCCCGATCTGGATCTTCTTGCCGGCTCCCCTGCCCCACTCCAGCGCGAAGCCGAGGGCAGTCTGCCGCGCAGCCTGGGCCGAGATGACCGGGAAACGCCCGATCAGGACACGTTTGGTCTGCCCGCCCACGTCCTTCTGGAAGTACCAGGTCTTCGAGCGCTTGCCGACAAAAAGCACGAGGCCCTTGACCTCGCTGTCCCAGTGCTTGTCGGTGCCGGATTTTGTCTGCGGAACCTTGCGGGCGAAGGTCTCTGTGAGCTTGGGCATAATTGTCAGCTTTTTGTAGGTAACAGCACGATACTGGGCGCGACCCCATGCGCCTCAGTGCGATATATTATTAAATTAAATAAAACTCATAGCAACTGGGTGCGACCCAGTGAAACTCATAGCTTTTCCTTGGAAGGCTGAGGTCTTACCACTACACAACGCCCGCTCAGCGCGTTAGGCCTATGACAGACGCCTTCAGAGGTCAAGCATCAGCTTCGTAAAGCAGGGAGAAATTGCCATGCAAAAACCCCATGCCGTGATCATCGGCGTCGGTGATGGACTCTCTGCCGCGCTGGCGCGCAACCTTGCTGCGGATCATGTGCTGACCCTGGCCGCACGCAGCGGCGACAAGATGGCCGCCGTCGCAGTGGAAACCGGCGCGGAGACGGTGCTTCTGGACGCCACCGACGAGGACGTGGTGGCCAACCTCTTCGCCGCCCTGCCCGCCCCGCCACGGGTCGTGATCTACAACCCCTCGGCACGGGTGCGCGGGCCCATCGCCGAGCTGTCCGCGGACGATGTGCGCAGGGCGGTCGAAGTGACGGCGATCGGTGCCTTTCTGACCGCCAAGCACGCAGCGAAGCGGATGCTGGCCGCCGAGCCCATCGACGGCACACGAGGAACCATCCTTTTCACCGGCGCCTCGGCCGGGGTGAAGGGCTTCCCGCAATCGGCACCTTTCGCCATGGGCAAGTTCGCCCAGCGTGGCCTTGCCGAAAGCATGGCCCGCGAGCTGCACCCCCAGGACATTCACGTAGCCTGGATCAATATCGACGGCGCAATCCTCAATCCTGGACGCACCGAACCCGCGGACAACCCCAGTTCCATGCTCCGCCCCGAGGCCATTGCCCGCACCTATCGCCACCTCATCGAGCAGGACCGAAGCGCCTGGACGCATGAAGTGGCCGTACGTCCTTGGGTCGAGCGGTTCTAAACCGGTCGAAGAGATATCCAGCCACGCGCTCATGCACTTCCAGTTCGTCCGTGAGCAGTCTTTGGGCCTCCAAACCGGACACTGGCAAGATTTCGACAGAGCAACGTCTGCTTTGGCAGCCCTATGTCCGCTTGAGCGACGATCCGGACCCTGGATTGAAAGCGGCCTGCGTCCGAGTTGCGGACTTTCCAGACCTTCACGCCAATCAGTCCAACTGGCGCTTTCGGCCCATAACCGACACTCAGCCCTGCCGCGCCGAACGCCCGCTTCCCGACCAACACGGTCTAAAGCGCCATCCGAAGTGGTCGGTTCGGGCCGGCCGCTCTGGTAGACTATCTTGCCCTTCGGCTCTGACGTCGAAATTGATGCTCACGCACAGTTCGGGGCCGCTTCCGTGTCAAGCGGTCAGCTCACTTACCTTTTGTCCGAAATGAATTTCGCGTTGGCCGAGCACTCCGCTCGCGTCACAGAAAATCTTCTTTAAGACACTGCGCAAGATAGGCGTTGACCTGATCGCGCGCCGTATTGCGGTCGAACAGGTCTGGATACATCAGGATGTTAAGCCACAATCCGTCGAAGAGCCCTTCGAGCATGTGCGACACCTGATTGGGCGAGACGATGGTGTATCCGCGCTCTCCTATGATCCTCGCGCAGAGGTCCGCCGTCACGCGCTGACGTTCCCTGTCCAGCTCGCCGGACGTCCGCAGGTATGCGCTACGGTGCGGCGTGTCGCCGAAGAAGGCGAACCAGACCGAGAGTTTCCTGCGATTGCAGACCTTGGGATGAAATTGCGCGTTTACGATGGCCTGCAGCTTGGCAGCAGCACTCAAGTCTGGCTGCCGCGACTTGTCGATCCAGAGCGCGCGATGCTCGTCAGCGAGATGCTGCAACGTCGCTGTCAGCAAAGCGTCCTTGCTGTCGAAATGAAAGTTGGCGAGGCCCAGGGAAAGTCCTGCCTCTTGAGTGACCTTGGTCAGTGTGGTGCCCGCGATACCGTGTTTGCTGATCGCGGTGATCGTCGCCTCGATCAACTGCTTGCGACGAGCTTCGGGAGGCGCGGTGCGTGGCTCTTTCGTGCGCGAAATTTCGGACATCAGCGCCTTCATTGAATGGTCATTCAATCAATTCCTTGATTTCCGCAGGCCGTCAAGTCAAAGATTTGATCAAATAGACAGGGCAGAAAGGACCACTCGGCATGGCTCAGACACTTCCCTCCCACGCGCAGGTCGCCATCGTCGGCGGCGGGTCGATCGGCTGCAACATCGCCTATCACCTCGCACAGCTCGGGATGACGGACGTCGTGGTGCTTGAACGCGATAAGCTCACCTCGGGCACGACGTGGCACGCGGCGGGAGAGATCGTGCCCGCTGTGCTCGGTGCCGAGTGGGAGTGCGAGCTCTACCTGCACGGCCGCAACCTAATCTCCGGGCTCGAAGAGGAAACCGGGCAGGCGACGGGCTGGCGGCAGGTCGGCTACATACAGCCCGCAGACACGCCGGAGCGGGTCGAGGAGATGCGCCGGGGGGCAGCCTTCATGAAGCTGCATGGCATCGAAGTGCACGAAATCTCGCCCGCCGAGGCGGCCGAGCGCTTTCCGATCGGCGATTTTTCGAACACGCTCGCCGCGTTCTGGTATCCCCACGAGGGGCGCACCAATCCGGTCGATACTACGATGGCGCTGGCCCGCGGCGCGCGCAACCGCGGCGCTAAGGTGATCGAGGACGTCGCTGTGCACGACATTATTACCCGCAACGGCCGCGCCGTGGGCGTGCGCACCAACCGGGGCGAGATCGCGGCCGATCACGTGGTGATCGCCGCAGGCATGTGGTCGCGCCAGATTGGTGCCAAGGCGGGGATCAACCTGCCGCTACAGGCTGCTGAGCATTACTACCTGATAACCGAAGAAATCCAGGGTCTAAGCCGGGACCTGCCGCTGCTCGAGGATCCGCACAACTGGTCCTACTACCGAGAAGAAGTCGGCGGGCTGCTGATCGGCCTGTTCGAGCCCGACGGCGCGCCCTGGATGGTCGACAAGATACCCGACAATTTTGCCTTCGGAGAGATCGAGCCCGACTGGGACCGCATGGCGCCGCATCTCGAAGCCGCCTTCGCCCGCGTGCCCTCGGTCGCCGACGCAGGACTGCGCAAGTTCTTCTGCGGGCCTGAAAGCTTCACACCCGATCTCGCACCGCTGGTGGGCGAGGCCCCGGGGCTGCGCAATGCGTGGGTCGCGGCCGGGATGAACTCGCTCGGGATCCTCTATGGGCCCGGGATCGGCAAGACGCTTGCACATTGGATCGTCGAGGGGCGCTGCCCGGTCGATCACACGGCGTTCAACGTCGATCGCTTTGCCGACGGCACCCACAACACGCCCGCCTTCCGCCGTGCGCGCACGCCCGAGCTTCTGGCCAAAAGCTTCGGCGCGCATTTCCCGAACGACACGTTCAAGACCGCGCGCGGGCTGAAACGCTCGGCGCTCCATGACCGGCTCAAGGCGGCCGGCGCGTATTTCACCGAGAGCCACGGGTGGGAGTTGCCCGACTGGTTCGCGCCCTCGCCGGAGCAGGCGAACGTGGAACGCTATGGGTGGGGCCGTCAGAACTGGTTCGACTGGCACTCCGCCGAACACCATGCCGCGCGTGAAGACGCGATCATCATGGATATGTCGTCGATGGCGAAGTTCCTCGTGCAAGGCCGCGATGCCTGTGCCCTGCTCAGCAGGATTTCCTGCAACGACGTGAATGTCGCCCCTGGCCGCGTCGTCTACACCGCGTGGACAAACGACGCGGGCGGGTTCGAGGCGGACCTAACCGTGACCCGCATGGCCGAAGACCGCTTCATGGTGGTCGTAGGTGAAAACAGCCACGGCCATACCGAAACCTGGATGCGCAATCATATCGCCGAAGGCGAGTTCATCACCATCACCGACGTCACCGACGGAATCACGCAGATCAACCTTCACGGTCCGAAGGCGCGCGCCATCCTGAATGCAGTCAGTTCCGCAGACCTGTCGAACGACGCGTTCCCGTTCTTCACCGCGCGCCAGATCGATGTCGGCTTCTTCAACGTGCAGGCATTGCGCGTCACCTACGTTGGTGAACTGGGCTGGGAGCTGCAAGTGCCGGCGCTGCACGCGGTGCAGGTCTACGACCTTCTGGTTGAAGCGGGCCACAAGCACGGTCTGCGCAATGCCGGCATGCAGACGCTCTCATCGCTGCGCCTGGAGAAGGCCTATCGCGATTTCGGCGTCGACGTGGACAACACCGACAACCCAATCGAGGCCGGGCTCGGCTTTGCCGTTAAACTCGACAAGCCTGGCGGTTTCATCGGTCGCGACGCGCTCGCCGCTATCAAGGAGGTAGGAACGCACCGGCGCCGGATGCTGCAATTTCTGCTGGAGGACCCCGAGCCGCTGATGCATGGCAACGAGATCATCCATCTCGACGGCCAGCCGGTGGGCTACATCCAAGTCGGTGCCTACGGACACACGCTGGGCGGCGCAGTCGGCATCGGGTTTGCGGAGATCGACGAGCCACTTACGGCCGAACGCATTGCGTCAGGTAAGTGGAGCGTCCTGATCGCCGGGCGGAGCGTTCCAGCGAAGGCTTCGCTGAAACCGATGTTCGATCCGAAAATGGAACGCCTGAGGGTTTAGAGCCTCAAGTGGCTCGCGAAGAATGATTTGCAGGATTCCAGACGGCTCGCCGAAGCAGACCTTCACGCGGACCGCAGCGAAGGTCTGCTCTCCGCCCATCGAGTAGGATGGCGCGGTCTTGAGTTTTGGCCGGATTGGGCTCAACTCCGACATCTGAGTATTTCCCTCAAATGACGACTAAGTGCCGTTGAGCAGTCGTTCGGTCACGGAAAGCGGGACTTCCAGCTCTCAATGACCGCTTCGATCCGGAGCGGACGCTGGCGAAAAATCGAGAAATGACCGGGTCGCGGACTTTGCGGTCATAGCTCGTTTGATCACCATCAATGATGACAAGGACGCTGCTTGCGAGGGTTGCCCATATCCGCAGCAACTTACAGCGAGGGAAATTCTGGTGCGTGCAGAACGACTGTTTCGTGAGAGCATCACCCTGCAACGACGTAACTTCCTGACCGGCGCGGCCGCTGTGGCGTTTGTCGCACCAGAACTTGCGAATTCTCAAGCTAGTATTCAAACGCGCACCACACCCGGCCAACCACCGCTGGTGATCGCACATCGGGCGAGAGTTGGGAGGGCGCCATCAAACTCGCTTGCTGGGATTCAGAACGCGATCGATGCAGGCATCGACATGGTGGAAGTCGATGTGCAGGTCACGCGCGGTGGTGATCATATCCTGATGCATGATCCCACGCTTAGCACGACGACGAATGTCAGAGAGGTTTTCCCGAACGGAGCACCAAGTCTCGAACCTGGAAACTCTACTGCCCGCCGATATTTGGTTGCTGACTACACATTGGAGGACATCACGCAATTGCGGCTCCGTGATCGAGACGGTGGAGAACACTCCATACCAACACTCCATGCCGCGCTCGACCTGGCCGAGAACAGCCTCTTAATGATCCTCGACCAAAGCCGACAGTATGCAACAAACCGCTTTTTGAATTGGCCGACCCAGACTATGCATTTAATACCTGTTGCTTTCATACCAGCCCCGCTAGGCTCTTTTCAGACCAAGGGAGTGAAGGATGGTGGCCGTTAAGATAGAGCGAATTCGGGATTACATCGGTCCAG
>NZ_JAWHTD010000089.1:0-6355 GCF_032586235.1 Aestuariicoccus sp. MJ-SS9 | reverse complement strand
GATCGCTCATGTCACCGCTCCGTTTTCGGAGCCGTGAATCACGCAGCGCTAGGGAAATCAATGCGTCCTGACCCTAGGGCAAGTGGCGGAGGGGATGGGCCTCACATCCAACCTTCACCACCTATAAATATCTGTTTTATATTGACATTTACTTCATCAAGCCGGCCGACAGTCAGGCGACCGACGCAATGGAAGTGCTTGAAGGCAATTGCAGCCGTTTGCGGCGATAGGCCGAGGCCGCCATGCCAACATGCCGCTTGAAGGCGTTTCGGAAACTCGAGGTCTCGGTATACCCGACCTCCGTCGCGATGTCCTCAATCGGTGCATCCGTCGTCTCGAGCATCTGCTTGGCTTCCTCGATCCGAAGGGTCTGGATGTAGTCGACAGGGGTTTGCCCCGTCGCCTTGCGGAACCGGCGCAGCAGACTTCTCTCGGTCAGCCCTGCGCGGGCGGCCATTGCGGCGACGGGGGACGCCAACGCGTAATTGTCCGCCGCCCAGACCTGGGCGTCAGCGACGATCGCATCGTCATGCTGTCGTCCGGCCACGAGCGATGCATAGTGCAGCTGTCCTTCGCTATGGGGCTGCAGCAGGTAGATCTTTGCGATGCGCCTGGCCTCACGGTCGTCGGCGAGACGGCCGATAAGATACAGCATCAGATCGGCCCAGGCTGACGCGCCTCCCGCTGTCACGACACGGTGTCCTTCACCCGACGGAACAAGAATCCTTTCCCGACGCAGCCGGATCTCGGGAAAGCGGCGCGCAATGACGTCACAAAACCCCCAATGGGTCGTAGCATCGACACCGTTCAGCAATCCCGTCTCGGCCAGCAGAAGTGTACCCGAGCAGACCGAAGCGACCATCGCGCCGCTGGAATGCGCATCGACGATCCACGACGCAAGAGGCCCGAACTCTGCCGGCATCGATCCGTTCGGATCGAGGTGAAGATCCGGGACGATCAGCAGATCAGGCTGGCCAAATTCCGCAACGGACCCGTCGGGCGTGATCTTGCGTCCGTTGACGTCGGTGTAGGGTGCGCCGTCGAGCGACAGCAGCGATGCCTCGAAGACCGCCCGGCGCGGCGCGTCCCCGTGCAGCATCTCCCAGTCGCGTCCGACCGAGGCCATCACGTCCAGAATGCTGAACGCGGTCGAAGTGCCCACGCAGGGCATGGCCAGAACCGCCGTCCTGTAGGTGGCCCGTTCGATCGTCATCGCGAATGTCCGATTATCACCGTTTCCATCTATTCCGCGCATATCACGACAGGCGGTCCCGTAGCAATAGAAGGGCGACCCCGGGGACATGCCCCGACACCCAAGGAGACGATGAATGCCACTTTACAACGATGCCACCCGACGCCTGATGAATGACCAGCGCCTGTACCTGACCGATGGCGGATTCGAGACGTCAATGCTGTTTCATGAAGGGCTGGATCTGCCGAGCTTCGCAGCCTGCGTGATCCTCGACAGCGACGCCGGTCGTGACGCGATGACCCGCTATTTCGAGCGATATCTCGGGCTTGCCGCCACTGCCGGAACCGGCTTTGTTCTCGACACCAACAGCTGGCGTTCCGGCGTTCACTGGGCGTCGACCCTGAATCGCAGCCCCGCCGACATGCTTCGGCTGACCGGCGACGCCGTCGACTTCGCTAAGGAGTTGCGCGCCGACTGGTCGGGCCGCGTCTCGCCGATCCTGATCAATGGCGTTGTCGGCCCGTCTGGCGACGGCTACGCGCCCGATGTCGAACTGGATCCGGCGCTGGCGCAGTCGCTTCACGCGCCTCAGATTGACGTTTTCGCGCGGGAAGGCGTGGACATGGTCTCGGCGCTGACGATGACCCATCCGGGAGAAGCCATCGGGATTGCACGTGCGTCCGTTGCCGCAGGCTTGCCGGTCGTGATTTCCTTCACGGTCGAGACCGATGGCGATTTGCCCAATGGCCAGTCCCTTGCCGATGCAATCGCCGAGGTCGACGCGGCCACGGACGCCGCCCCGATCTATTACATGGTCAACTGCGCCCATCCGGAGCATTTCCAGGAAACCCTGTCGGGCGGATGGACCGCGCGGATCGGGGGCGTGAGGACCAACGCCTCGCGCCTCAGCCACGCCGAACTGGATGTGGCCGAAAGCCTGGACGAAGGCGATCCGGAAGAGCTGGGCGCGCTGCATGTGGGGCTGGCCCGGCGTCTGCCGGGGCTGCGTGTGGTGGGCGGATGCTGTGGCACCGACCATCGTCACGTCCATCAGATCGCCGAGACCTGTCTCATACCCGCATGATCCCATTTCAACGACCACGGGGCGATCGGTCTGATCGCCCGTGGTCATGCATGATCCGTCGCCCGGCCGCTGGCCGCCGACGTATCGAAGGACACGAAAATGAAACCGAACTAATCTGAGCGCGCCATCGTCATTGGCGCGGGCCTTTCCGGGCTTGCCGCGGCTCACGCGCTGCAGGCGCGGGGCATCCATGTCACGATCCTGGAAGCAAGCAGGCGAGTCGCCGATCCCTGGCGGGCACGGCACCCACAATTGCGGCTCAACATTCACCGTCATTTCGCCGAGCTTCCGGGGAAACCGATGACCCGTGAGGACGGCACCTTTGTCCGCCGGGATACGGTCGTGAGCTATCTGGAGACTTACGCAAGCCAGCTTCGCCACAGGATAAGATTCAATACCTCGGTTAACGGGCTTTCCCGGGATGGAGACGTTTGGCGGGTGCAGACCGCCTGGGGCGAGTATGTTGCCGGGCACGTCGTCATCGCCACCGGACGCGATCGCATTCCGACGATCCCCGTCTGGCCCGGCATGGACGGTTTCGGCGGCAAGATCGTGCATGCGGCGGACTTCGGCGACGTGGCTCAATACGAGGGCCGCAATGTGCTGGTCATCGGCGCCGGCAACTCGGGCACGGACGTTCTGAACCACCTCGCGCGGATCAAACCGGCAAAGGTCTGGGTGTCCGTGCGCCATGGACCGGCGATCCTGCCCACCCGGATTCTGGGCTTTCCGCTGCACCGGCTTGCCAAGCTGTTCACCCGCGTGCCGAAATGGTCGCTCGACCCGTCCTTCGCCGTTCTCCAGTGGCTGGCCTTCGGCAACCTGCGCCGCTTCGGCCTTCGAAGCCATACCATGGGCGGCGGCAGCCGGATGCATCGCGAGGGCGTGACCTTTGCATTGGACGACGGGTTCGTCGCCGCGCTCAAGGCGGGTCGGTTCGAAGCCGTCGCCGAGACTGTGGGCTTCGACGATCACAGGGTCGAACTTGCCGACGGACGTCGGGTCGATCCGGATATCGTGATCTGCGCGACCGGCTATCGGTCGGGGCTGGAGCGGCTGTTCGGCGACCTCGACGTTCTCGACCGGAACGGCCACCCACGCCACCCAATGGGCCAGGCCGACCCCGATCATCCGGGTCTTTGGTTCAGCGGCTTCACACCCGGTTTCACCGGCTATTTCCACGCAGCCGGCGTCACCGCGGACCGGATCGCACGGCAGATCGGACGAAGCCACGCGGCGCGCAGCATGAATGAACGACGCCATCTCGATCGTGACCTGACGAGCCTTTCCGGTCTTCGAGACCACGAACTGATGGATATGGGGCTCAGCCGGTCCGAACTGACCCCCGAGGGTCTGTCGACCGCCGGGGCCCGGCGCGCCCGACAGTCGGGCACCGTTACATCACCCTTCGCATCAACAGGAGCATCCCAATGACCACCCTCACCTTGCCCCCGCGCTTTGGCATACGCGTGCCCCTTGCAGGTATTCTGCACCGCTGGCGTGAAAGGCGGCAGCGCAGACTCCAACTGCGCCGGCTCGACCATTTGCCGCCATACCTGCTGCGGGATCTCGGCATTGATCACCTGACAAGAGAGGAGCGGGACCGTCTGGGCGGCTACCACCGGCTCTGATCCCCCTGGTGTGCCCCCGCAGGTACAGTTGAACGTCACAAACAGATCTCCGCCGGCGCAAACAGCTCTATCGGTCGCAGCAGGGTCCGGTCGCGTCCCCCGACAGGGGGCAATTTCCACTGAGCACTGTTTGTCGTTCAGCGCCGGCGGTTACGGACGATCGGCCTTTTCGTCGGGACGGGCGGCAATTCCAGGGATCCCGTCCCCCAATAGGCCTGCCGCATACCTCGCGGCGCCCATACCGACGTGCCGAGCGAGGGGACTCATGCCGCCTTGGCCGATCAGACAGGAGAAGAACATGAGTGTTCACACAGAATTTCTCGAATATGCGCGAGACACGAGTGTCGGCACGCCGTGCCAGCCCAGGTATCTCGCGATTTTCGAGAAGCTGAAGGAGGCGGCAGACCGCCTTTGGCATCAGTCGCATCAGCACAAATCGATGTGTGAACTCAATCGCCTGAATGAGCACATGCTCAAGGACGTCGGTCCCTTTCGCCCATCTTGCACGACCCTCAAGACGAGAACACTTCGGCGTCCGCATCTCAGGATATCTGGGTGCCGTGACGTCGGAAAAATCCATGACCGAGCACCCTCGCAACAGCCGACAAATGTCTTCCAGACCCCGCGAGGCGACCCGGACACCAAAGACCCACCCCAATTGAAAACAAGGATAAGACCATGAAACGCTGCATCACCACTTTTCTCGCCAGCAGCGCACTTGCGCTCGTGGCGGGCATCGCTTCTGCAGAGCAGACAGCGCTCGTACTATACGAGACCAAGGGCGCGGATCAGAGCGAACGCGAGGACGGCATCGCCTTCGTCGAACTGGATCCGACGTCGCCCGATTACGGGCAGATACTGGCCCAGATCCCATTGCCGGAAGACTTCTTCTCGCACCACATCTTCTACAACCCGTCGCGCACCAAGGCCTACGTAACCTCACTGAACACACCCGAGCTGCGCGTTCTGGACCTCAGCGCATTCCCTTATCGCCATACCTCGGTCGAAGTCGCGGGCTGCGTGGTCGGCGAGGACGTCTCATTCTCCGAAGCTCAGGGAAAGTGGTACCTGACCTGCATGGGGTCGTCGGTGGTCATCGTCGGCGACGCTCGGACCGACGAAGTGCTGGAGACGCTGACAATGCCCGCGCCCTGGCCGCACGGCATCGCGACCAATGACGCCATTGATCGGCAACTTGTGACCAGCACCGCGAACCCCTCGGATATGGCCCAGTGGGGCGAGGAAATCGTCGTCATGCAGCCGAGTACTGGCGAAGTTCTTTCCACGCACAAGGTGTCGGACAGGCCTTCGCCATCGGGCGCCGGACCGGTAGAGGCCTTCTTTGTGCCGGGGGTGGAGCCCGCGCTTGCCTACATCACCAACATGGACGGCAGCCTCTGGCTGGCGGAGTGGCGGCCCGGCCTGGAGATCTTCGAATTCCACGAGGGATTCCGGTTCGACGAACTGGGCCAGGGCATGACCCTGGAGGTCTATTTCAACGCGGAGGGTGACAGGGCCTATGTGACATCGGCGATGCGGGGAACTCTCAACGCGTTCGATATCACCGACCCGCGCGCGCCAAGGCATCTTTGGGCCACAGACACGGCAGGCGGAGCGCATCATCTGGTATTCTCGCCCGATGGCGGCCGGGCCTATGTGCAAAACAGCCTGCTCAATCTTGAGGGCATGAACGACGGCTCGATCTCTGTGATCGATCTGGCGACGGGTGAACGGATCGACAGCATCGACACGTTCAAGGACGCGGGACTGACGATCAACACAATCGTACTGACACCCGAAGCCGAGGACTTTCACTCGCACTGACACCGGGTTCATTCCGGCGGGCGTGCGCGCCCGCCGGAACCATCCAGCCGCGTGGCAGCCTCTCACTCTGATCCGACTTTCACCGATGTAATCTCGAAAAGACAGGTCCGGACAGCATAATGACAAGACCCCTTTCATTGGCTGCGCTTTGCGTGCTGCTACCTTTCGGGCTTGCCGAAGACGCCATCGAAACCTTGCCGGTCGTCGCGGCGGCCTGTGATCCGGTCGCGCAGGACGTCTATTACGAGAAGGTGCCTAGCTCGGACGAAGTGTTTCGCCCCTTGTCTGCGACACGCAACATGGACGCACCGCCATTCGCGTCCGCAGCGCCAGTCTCGCACAACTTTCTGGATACGCGCGATACGGGGCCCTATCCGCTCGGACTCACGCCCGGTGAGTGGTCTTCCGCCACGGGTGCGGGCACCTCCACCTGCGAGGGTGGCGTTGGCACAGTCGACGCCAACTTCGAAAACGGGGGGCCGAACGGTATCTACTCAATGTGGCATGGCTTCATGGCTTCGCCGCCCACCGAGCCATTCATCGGGACTCAGCAGTTCAGGCAGCATCGGCGCGTCGCCGATATTGCTCGTTGTGACCTCGACGGCCCGGACCTCCAGTGTTTCC
>NZ_JAWHTD010000088.1:0-6576 GCF_032586235.1 Aestuariicoccus sp. MJ-SS9 | reverse complement strand
CGTTGCTTGATGTACCGATCGAGGTCCATTGGATGCACACGGATCATCCGGCCATCACGGATCACAGGCAGTTCGCCGGTGCCGATACGGCGTTGGACGGTCTTCTGAGAGCACTTCAGAAAGCCGGCCACGTCTGCGATCGTCAAAAGGCGATCTTCGCCAGGACGCTTATTCCGCGGTTTCATTTGCGCCTCCGACGAGATTGGATTTAAGCCACTCATCAAGGTCGCGGCGTCGATAGATCACTACACCGCACAGTTTCGCGTAGCGTGGGCCGACTGCCTGATTGTGGCGCATCCGAAGTTTTGCCAGCTTCGAGACCGAAAGTCCCAAATACCGAGCTGCTTCGCTTGCCCTCATATTTTCTGACCATTGGATTGCAGCCGGGACAGTCTGTGGCATCGCTTTTCCTTTCCATTCAAATGCGTGGAAAGGCATGCCGGATGCGTTTGGGTCAGGTCACTCTGGGGAATTTCCTATTAGCACCACTTGACAATCGCTGTATACCTGACCTGCGCGGCGCTAAATGCGAGACTAACGTCCCTGCCGGCTATGATAGGATTTCCGAAATTCGCGTTCAAAGTCAGTGTCTTCTAATACTCTTAGGCGCAGGTCGCGGTCTTGAATAATCTGGATGATCTCTTTTGGAACGGCCCATGGGTTCCAATCACCAAAGTAAGGAATGCGGCTCAGCGAGATTTGCGCCAAGCCAGCCTGCTGCAAAAACAACTTCGTATGGCCAGGGTTACGTACGAAGTCGAAACCAACAAGGTTTTGGCATAACTGCCAAGCAGCCCAGAGATGTAAACTGTCCCGCAGACGCCTAAAGTGATCCTGCAAGCGGCGCACATCAGTTGGAAACTTCTGATCGGCTGTTTGCTCCGTTTCAAAATAATGCGCTACAAAGGTTGACGCGTACTCAAGGCTAGCAACTCGACCACGAGCCTGCTCATTGATCATGGCCAGAGCAACATCCCCGGCCATTCTGCCCAAGGACTGGGTTTTCACCAGTTCGGCTTCCACAGCCTTCATGATTGGCCCCTGAACGCCATCTCGCCGGCGCGTCTCCAGTTCCATAACCGAAAGCGCCTGCTGAGCTGAGACCTCATCATTGGGGTAAACCATACGAGTAGCGATTGTCGGGTAAGCATTGGCCAGCAGTTTCCCGCCGCGATAGACCTCAAGCACACGCATTCTTCGCCTCACGCCCCATTCTCGCTTTCAATTCATTGCAAGCAGTTTGCATTGCGGGCCTCAAAGCCCCCAGTGACGGCTTCGCGTAACGCTGACCAGTGATGGACAGAGGTGTATGGTTCAAAAGCCGACCAACGATTTCCTCCAGAATCCCCGCCTCCATGGCGACAGTTGCGAAAGTCCGGCAATGTGCATGCGGGCTCCACTTGAACCGCTGCGGTCCGGTCAGATGCCCGCTCGGCGCCTTCGGCGATGGGAACACCCATTTCCGGCTCAGCCCGCGTAGAGGCGCCAGGATTTCATGATGACATTGCACGATCGGAAGATCGAAGCTGCGCCCGTTCTTTGTCATGGGCAGGTGGATGTGGTCCTCATGCACGTCCTTCCATTCGAGGGTCAGCAACTCGGTTTTCCGGAAACCGGTGAACAGGGCCATCTCGTAGAAGACCTGGTGGATCGGGTTATACAACCCATCAACCTCGTCCCGCCATTCGCGCAGATTTTCGATGATCGTTCCGTTTGGCTTCTCCTCGTACCACTCGATCGCCATCGTCGGGCTTTCTGACAGATCGTAGGTTCGCCGGGCATGGTTCCAGATCGACCGTACAATTCTCAATGTGCGATTGGCGCTGACGGGGCGCGCCGCCAGTTCTTGGTGTCGTCGCACGACCATCGACTTGGTAATCTCGTCGAGTGGCAGTCTGAGCCAATCTTTCAGATGCAAATTCAGCGAGGCTCGGACATTTTCTTTGTAACTCTTGCTGCGGAGCTTGGGGCGGGCCAGGTAGGCTTCCATGGCCGCCTCAAGGGTTGGAGCCCCGATCTGGATCTTCTTGCCGGCTCCCCTGCCCCATTCCAGCGCGAAGCCGAGGGCCGTCTGCCGCGCAGCCTGGGCCGAGATAACCGGAAAACGCCCGATCAGGACACGTTTGGTCTGCCCGCCCACGTCCTTCTGGAAGTACCAGGTCTTCGAGCGCTTGCCGACGAAGAGCACGAGGCCCTTGACCTCGCTGTCCCAGTGCTTGTCGGTGCCGGATTTTGTCTGCGGAACCTTACGGGCAAAGGTTTCTGTGAGTTTTGGCATATTGTCTGTTTTTTGTCGGTATCAGTAGGAAAAGAAGGGAATTCATCGGAACATAAATGAAAGACATAAGTCAACAAAAAGAATATATTAGAATGAATTTGAACGAGGATGAAACGTTACCCTCCTGCTTGGAAGGCTGAGGTCTTACCACTACACAACGCCCGCTCAGCGCGTTAGCCCTATGACAGACGCCTTCAGAGGTCAAGCATCAGCTTTGCAAAGCAAGGAGAAATCGCCATGTAGAAACCCCTTGCCGTGATCGTCGGCTTCGGCGATGGACTCTCTGCCGCGCTGGCGCGCAACCTTGCTGCGGATCATGCGCTGACCCGGGCCGAATGCAGCGGCGACCAGATGGCCGCCGTCGCAGCAGAAACCGGCGCGGAGATGGTACTTCTGGACGCCACCAATGAGGACGAGTTGGCAGGCCTCATCGCCGCCCTGCCCGCCTCGCCCCCGGTCGTGATCGATAACTCCCCCGCTCGGGTGCGCGGCCCGATCGTCGAATTGTCCGCTGATGATGTGCGCAGAGCGGTCGAGGTGACGGCGATCGGTGCCTTTCTGACCGCCAAGCACGCGGCCAAGCGGATGCTGGCCGCCGAGCCCATCGACGGCACACGAGGAACCATCCTTTTCACCGGCGCCTCGGCCAGGGTGAAGGGGTTCCCGCTTGCGCTTCTTTCCTCGGTCCCATCATCGCCAACCCCTCCATCTAGGAAGAATTGAATCAGCGACTTACCAGTCGATCAAGGAAGAGTTTTTCAACGAAATAAGCTGTTCTGTGGAAAAACACCTGTTCGCTACCGCAGAAGTCCGGGCCTAAGAGAGGCATAATGCATGTTTCGCAAACGTCCGCCGCTATCTCTAGTGGCAACCGCAGCACAGCCCGATGTTACTCGCCGACCAGCTGCCAGAACCCGTACTTGCGCTTGTGGTGCTCCCGAAGCGAGACCAAGAACTCCGAGTGTGGCGGGAACGACTGGTAGTCGTCGATCATGGCATCGCTGGAAGCGCACTCCGCTAGGTGACGAGCAGCGTGCCGGTAACGCGAGGACTTGGCCCCGTCCAGTGTGTCCCGGATCATCGCACGACGCAGGATGGTGGCAGCCAGCGGATGGTTTGCCTCCAGAGCGTCCGAAGCAGTCGTAAGTGTCTGATAGTCGTTTCCATCCAGATCCTCGGCCCGTGTGAGGACCAGCCGGGCAGCCCTGTCGTGGGCAGGCCACTGGATCAGAAAGCTCAACGCCGTTCCGAGGCCAGCAAAGGCTTCAACATGGGCCAAGGCTTTCTCTTCGGCCTCAATGTCTTCGAAGTCCGGCAGCAAATCCACGTACCGCCGCAGGCTACGGGCGCTCAGCGTCCTCTCGAACGTCGACCAGAGGTGGGCCTTCAAGTCATCCGTCCTACAAAGCCGTTCCAGACATGCCTCGTAAACCTCGTCGAGATCGTACCGATGAACCCAGAACGGCTTGCCTTCTTCGGCAGCCCGGGCGCGCTGAATGAGCTGCAGGGCCTCGTCCGCGCGGTTCGCGTCCAACAGGCGCTGTGCAACACCCGGCGCGATGGTGCCATAGGCCAGCTGTTCGGCCGAGTACCGTGCCATATAGGCATCGACGTCGCCCTGCTCATCGGCTACATCCGCCAGGATAACCGACGCCGTGAGGTCCTTGTTTCGCCTGGCCGTGTCCTCCGGTGAAGACCGCAGACCGAAGCCCGCGTAGTGGTCGATGTCCTCCTCGCTGGGTGCTTTGGCTTGCCACGCGGTCGTGATCCGCTTCAGCTGCTCCAGCCCTTCATCCCCCAGGGCCGGAGCGGCAGCCGATATGATACCGTCGAACTCGCCGTACCCGGCCTTGGACACGGCATCCAAAATGCGCTCTGCCAGCGTTTTGCTGTCGATGGCGATCCTGGGCGACAGCTGACCGATCATCTCGACGGCCTCGCCAATGACGTCGCCAACCGCCCCATTGCTGTCATCCGTCCGCTCATGAATGGACGGGGCGAGTTGCAGGAACGACCAGAGCAGCTCAAAGGCCTCGTGCGGATCGTCCGGCGCGACGCTGGTCTCGATCATGGACAACAGCCACCTCAGGTCCTTGACCAAGGCCTTCTGCTTGCGCCAGTCCACGAAACTCGTCGAACGACGGAGCGAGGCGAAGCGCTTGCGGACATCGGCCGCGACCTCCTTTGGCCCCTGTGCAGCGCTCAGCTCCATCCGTGCCCTCCGCTGCAAGGCCGCGCTGCCCTGGACGAGGTCCATGACAAGGGCGGCGAGCTTCTCCGCCCCTAGCTGTTCGAGGTTCTTCTGATTGAGGGTCTTCTTGGACATCTTCGAGGACCGTGAGGCGCTTGGGGTCGACCAGCTATCTGTGCCAGATGACGGTCATGACGGCAATGTCGGGCGCCATTGGTTCCGGTGAAATCCGAACTTGCGCCGCCCGGCGCGAACCACAAGCCTGCGCGCCCGAGTTGGGAGGCGGCGATTGCCGAAGTCATCGCCCGCCGTCGGGCCGGTGGAGCACACATTTGAGAGGCGTCGGTGGTGCGGCTGGCGGACAATGCAGTTTCATCGCTTCATGTCCTCGCACGGCACTGTTGCGGCGGTTATACTTCGATCACAGATCACAGTCTTCGGACGTTCGCCAAAATCGATGTCATGTCCAGCTTGCGGGACGAAGCGGACATGACTCGTGCTACATGGAACCGCCCCTAAGAGCCACTCTTATGGCGAATGGCCCACTAATAGGCCAACGACTTTTAGATCGATTCCATCTCGGTCACGCCGGACAGTTTCCTGACGGTGCTGCACAACGTGGCCGAGGCCGAAAGCGGCTGATCAGGGCGCCGCGCGGCGCCCTGCCCCCAATGCGCGATCCGGTCAGCCCTTGGCGTGTTCGCAGGTGACGTTGGGGTTGAACGGCATCAGCACCCCCATCGGGTTGTCGCGGAAGAGCCAGACATGCTGGTCGTAATGCGGCATGAAACCATGCGCCTCGTCGCCCGGCGTGTTCGGATCGTCGGCCATATGGTCCCAGGTGCGGCCGTTCAGCGCCGGCGCTTCGTCGTTTCCTGCGGCTTTCCAGGCGGCCTCGAAGACTAGATTCTCGACCGCCACCAGCTCCATCGAGCCGTCCGCCTGCGGCTCGTAGATCAGAATCGCCGGCTGCGACCAGTCGGTATAGGTCGACTCGCCGTCCACACGCGGATCGGTCCCGGTGATCTTGAGCATCGCGGGATGGATGTAGTGGATGCCCATCGCGCCAAGCTCTGCCGGCAGCCCCTCGGCCGCCGCCGAAACGCAGTGGTTGTCGGGCGTGATGTAGCCTTCGGCCAGCGCCACGTTGATATCCTTGTATTTCTCGACGCTCGCCCGCATCGCGTCGAGATCGACGTCTTCGGCCAGAGCCGTGAAAGGAACGAAAGCGGCCAGAAAGGCCGGTACTGAAAATCTCTTCATTCTATCTCTCCAAATATGCACCTTGGCGCGCGAAGGGCCCGCCCCGGCGGGATCAGTATAACCCGAAATTCCCCAAGTAGAACGCCGACCGTTCCATGTTGCGGCGACTTTGGGCACTGATCAAGCTTCATGTGTCCACAGTTTGGTGGTTCTGGCACCTGAAGCGCGAACTGAGCATGAATTGTGGCCTTGGCAGCCGGGTTGATCCGGTTTTCGGACGGATTGGCACACCATTGGGCAGACCAGTCGAGCCGCTTTCCTCTGAATTTTGTCGCCGACGTCACCATGCTGGAACCGGCGGCGCGCGCAGCCGTTGGATGGCCGTCATGATGCGACGGAACACTTCACCACTGACCGCAACCTCGGGCTATTACCCGTGTCCGGTTCGGGCTCTTCCACGACATCTGAGCAAAATGATCAGATGACCGCTAGACGACGGTAAGCAGCCGTAAGAGCCGACGGAACCGCAGAGACACGCTCGAACGACGGCTTTAACCGGCTCCAGACGTTCGTCTAAATCGAGGTTATGACCGGTGAGCGGACAGGGCAGTCATTCGCAGCTTGGTAGCACGCTACGGCTTGTCTGACTGCAACCCAATGCGATCAAACCCGCGGTGAACGACTTCGACAGCGCCGTGGACTGGGAGGCTCGCCCGCTAGAACCATCGTGCTCCACCGCTCAAACAGCTCAGAGCCCGTTGATGCGCTTTGAATGGGCGTGTTCGGGTGGAAGATTCGGTCCCATTGCGCATCCTCTGATTGTTCCAATGGGCGTTGTTGCAGAACTAGGGCTTGAGGCGTGATTGCCCCTTTCCCCGCTGAGATCATGCCACGCGGATGATCT
>NZ_JAWHTD010000087.1:0-6619 GCF_032586235.1 Aestuariicoccus sp. MJ-SS9 | reverse complement strand
GACAGCCTGGACGGCGGCGATGGGCGAGACCGGCTCTTCGGGGGTGACGGCAACGACACGCTCGACGCGTCGGGCGGGGCGGCCGAGACGCAGGGCTTCGGCGATCAGGTGCGCCCCGGTCTGGGCGCCGATACCATCCTGGGCCATGCCGGGCTTTGGGAGCTGGGAGAGGGCAACAATCTCAGCTACGGCGACATCTCGGGCGTGGGCGGCATGACCATCGCCATCGGTGTCGACGGCACCGGCACCGCCGTCAGCGGCGACGCGGGTCTTGTCGACGACACCTTCACCTTCGTCAACTTCGTCGAGGGCAGCCAGGACGGCGATCTGATCACCGGCGCGGACGAGGACCGCTTTCAGGGCTATGCGCCGCTGGGCGGGGACGACACGGTGCATGGCGGCGCGGGCTTCGACCAGCTGCAATACGACTTCGAGATGGACTGGTTCGGCGGCGAGGGCAGCGGCATCACCGTCGACTGGGACGCGGGAACGGTGATCGACACCCAGGGCAACACCGACACCTTCACCGGCATCGAGAGCATTCGCGGCAGCCAGCTGGGCGATCTGATGGACGCAACCGGCATGACCGAATGGACCCAGCTGCGCGGCGAAGGCGGCGACGACAGGTTGATCGGCGGCGTCGGCGACAACCGGTTCCGCGGCGGCGACGGCGTGGACACCGCGGTGATCGGCGTGAACTACGACGACGCCACGATTTCCGAAGACGGCGGCACAACGGTCGTCGAATCCTCCGAAGGGTACGACGAGCTGGAGGATATTGAATTCGTCGAGTTCCTCGACGGCACGCTCGATCTGGCGGACAACACCTTCACCAGCGACGGGCCAGCGGACCAGACCCTGATCGGCACCGACGACGCCGACGACCTGACCGGCAACGAGGGCGACGACAATATCTTCGGCCTGGGCGGTGACGACACGCTCGACGGTGCGGGCGGCAATGACAATATCGGCGCGGGGCCCGGCGACGATCTGCTGCGCGGCAGTGCCGGCGACGACCTGATGGGCGGCGGCACCGGCAACGACGACATGGACGGCGATGCCGGAAACGACTTCATGGGCGGCGGCCAGGACGACGACACGGTCGACGGCGGCATCGGCAACGATGTGGTCAACGGCGGGCCGGGCAACGACCTGCTCATCGGCGGCGACGGCAACGACACCATGGGCGGGTCCTTCGGCAGCGACACAATCCAGGGCAATGCCGGGAACGACGACCTCGGCGGCGGATCCGGCCAGGACAGCATCTCGGCCGGAGCAGGCGACGACAGCGTCGGCGGCGGCGAGGCCAATGACGTGATCACGGGCGGCGGCGGCAACGACTTCCTAGCGGGCGGCGGCCGGGACGACGACATCGACGGCGGCCTGGGCAACGACACGATCAACGGCGGCGACGGCGACGACACCATGACCGGCGGTGAAGGGGCCGATGTCTTCGTCTGGAACTTCTTCAAGGACGGCGATGCGGATGTCATCACCGATTTCGAGGACGGGGTCGACAGCTTCCGCATGGTAGGTGTCGAAAACGCGCCGGGTTCCGGTCTGGCCGGAAAGGTTGCCGCGCTGAACATCACCGATACCGCAGGCGGCGCGCTGATCGACTATCAGGGCCACACGGTGCTGATCCAGGGCATCGCAGCGGCGGATCTGACGACCGAGGACTTCACCTTCCTCTGACGGGGGTATCAGCGTTCCCCCCGCGGCAATTGCCGCGGGGGGAATTTCCGTCGCTCCGGTCACAGGGCTTTGAAAAAAGCGCGGCGCGTGGCTTGCCTGTGACGACGTCCAGAGCACCTGCAACCAGGTGACATTGCCTCAGGCCCGGGCCACGATGCAGACGCCGAGGATCACCAACAACAGACCCAGCGCCTTGGCAAGCGAGAACGGCCGCGCGGCTAGGCCCATCGCGCCCAGATGATCGTAAAGCGCGGCGCCGAACAGATTGCCGGTCACGACGATGACCAGAAACGCCGTGACGCCGAGCACCGGTATGCTCTGCATCGAGATGACGACATGGACCGCCCCGAAGACGCCTCCGAGCCAGACCCAGAGAGGCAAGCCGCCCAGCGTGCCCACCGTCAGGTTGCGAAAGCTGCCCGCGACAAAGGCCATCGCGCCGGTGACAAGGGCCGCCGTTGCAAAGGCGAGGAAGACGGCCAGAAGCGGGTCGCGCCCCAGACCTTCGGACAGGCGCGCATAGATCGGGCCCTGTGCCGCCACGAGCATTCCGCCGATAAAGGCCAGAGCGGCGAATGTCAGTAATGTCGCGGACATGGCTCAGAGATATCGGAACATGTATGTCGTCGCGTGGCGCGCCGCGCCGTCCGGATCGTAGGCGAAGTCCGGAATGATTCCAGCCGGCAAGAATCCGACTTTGCGATAGAGGTTTTCGGACACGTCGCCGGTGCGTGTGTCGAGCGTCACCAGCGATTTCCCCGCGCCCCGCGCCGCGTCGAGCGCCGCCTCCATCAGTGCCTTGCCCAGGCCACGGCGGCGGCCTTCGGGATGCACGATCATTTTCGAGATCTCGGCGCGGTGGGGTTGGTTGGGCGGCATCCCCGTGACCAGCTGGACGGTTCCGATCAGTCGGTCTTCGACGAAAGCGCCGAAAAGCTGCCGGTCTCCGCGCTTTACCGCTGAGGCCACGTCTTGCAGCCAGAACCGTTCCGCCTCGGCCTGCGTGAGCGAGTGCATAAAGCTTATGGCGGCCCCGTCCGCGACGCTGTCCATCAGAACGAGGACCAGATCGTTCAGGTGGGTGGCAACCTGGGCGTCGTCGAGTTGGCGAATGCTTTGGGTTTGGTCCGTCATGACAGCGCGATCACATATTTGCAGGGGGTTTTGTCAGTCCGAAAAACCGTCTCGCCGAAGAGTTTGTATCTGAGGCAATCCCCCGCTCTCAGATCGTGAGCAATGCCTTCGACGGTGACCTCCATCCCGCCCGACAGAACGTAGACGTGGTGTTCCTGCCCCGGGATCGCCGGAGCCGCGTAGGCGATCCGCTGACCTGCGCCCAGCACGCCTTCGATCAGTTCGACCGAAAGCTGCCCGTTCGGGGGCGAAACGCTGCGGCGTTCGAACGCGTGTTCGGGGTCGCGCCAGACGGCCTGAGAGGCGCGTCGCTGAACCGGCTGGAAATCCTGTTCGAGCGGGGACAAGAGCTGCGAGATGGGCAGCGCATAGACCGTTGCGAGCCGGCCGAGCGTCTCGGCCGTCGGGCTGACCTCGGCGTTTTCGATGCGGGACAGGGACGCCCGGCTTATGCCGCTGCGCTCTGCCAGCGCGGCCAGGGTCAGGCTGTGCGCCTCTCGCAGACCACGCAGGTGGCTGGCAAGCTTGGCGGCTTCTGATCGAACGGTGATTCCCATATTTGGGATATTTCCCTAATATGGTCGTATCGTCAAGCTTTTCGGTCATGCTTGGCCGATCGCTCAGCGGCCCTGGGCCCGGGTCGGCGCTATCCGAAGAAACCACCGATCCGGTCGAGCGCGCGCCGGATCTCTGGCAGGGCGCGATCCTCGTCGTGGCAGACCAGCCATTGATCGTGCGTCAGCTCGTCCACCACCGGGCCGGCGCGCTCGAGCCCGGGCTGGTGATCGCCGACGAAGGTGGGCAACAGGGCGCGGCCAAGGCCCTTTAGCGCCAGATCCAGCGCCAGACGCGGCGTGTTCGTTTCAGCCGCGATCGCATCGCCGCAGCGTTCGGCCACCCATCGCGCCGATGGCACAGTCGCGCGCACCACGATCCAGCTGTCCGGGGCCCCCGGGGCCTGGAACGGCGCGAATTCCACCTTGCGGAGCCGCCGCCCCGCGAGCCCCGCTTCGGTCGGCCGGCGCGAGCGGAAGCCGATGGCGGCTTCGCGGCGCGGGATCGACAGGACGTCCTCGCCCTGCAACAGCCGGACCCGCAGATCGGGCGGGTCACCGGTCAGGTGGGGAAGCATGTCGGCGATCAGGAAGGCGGTCCAGGTGCCAGCCGCGATCTTGACCAGCGGCAGCGCATCGTCGCGCAAGGGCAGCGTGGCCAGCGCGATGGCCTCTTCCGCCGGTCGAAGCTGGTCCAGCAGGCGCGCGCCATCGTCCGTGAGTTCATAGCCATGCGTGCGGCGCACGAAAAGCTCGCGTCCCAGCGCCCGTTCCAGCGCCCGCATCCGCCGCCCGAGGGTCGGCGCGCTCGACCCCAACTCTCGTGCCGCTGGCGACAACCCGCCCTGCCGGGCGACCGCCAGAAACGCCGCCAGATCGTCCCACGGCACGCGACCGAAATTCAGGGGCGATATGGGCTCTGCCCCCCGCCCCGCAGCCATGTCCGATGCACGCCATTTCTTTTCACTCATGAATTGACCTGTTCATATCGTGTCATTTTCGGCAGCATCATGGATCGCTACCTTCATGGCAACCGAAAGAAGACGAAGGGCGTCATGATCACATCGATTATCCACATCCAAGCGCTCGCGACACTCGCCGCCCGATGCGGCGCCGCAAAGCGCCGCGCGGATCGCAACACCGAACAAGACTTCTATCAACGACACGGCGGGCTGGGCGCGCGCGCGATCTATCGCCTTATGAACGCCCTGTGGTAGCGGTTGGAGGTTTCGGCGCCGGTGAAAGAAGTGGCGAGGTCCGCGTCGAACGGAAGTGCCCAGCCGGGGCGTTGACGAGGGCCATGGCGCCAGCCCGGTGGTCTGCCCCCGCCGGGCCTTGCTCCCCTCAGGCTCGATGTACTCTGGTTCTGGAACCGACGAAGACGTCGTACCGACGCTCCGGCATCCTAGCTGTTGAACCAGCGGCCTCTACGTGTGTCATCGAACCCATCCTTGAACGTCTTACCGTCAACAGACGGCGGATGATAAATCGCTTTGAGCGATTCCCCCGTCAGGAAATCAAGCTCGGCATAGCTGACCCGGCCATCGCCGTATTCGACGATGCAAGTGCCCGTCCCGGTATTCCGTTCCGCTTCGCCGCCTGCGAGCCTTGCAAGGATGGCCGTCGACACGCTTCGCGCCGCGCTTTCCGCAAACGTCCCGGACTTTGGAAGCCCCGTCGCGGCCATGTCACCGATCGCGAATACGTCCGTGTGTCGGGTTTCCAGCGTCGCCAGGTCGATCGGCACCCAGGCGTCCTCGGTCAGGCCGCTGTCTATGACCACCTGCGGGGCGGTGTGCTTTGGCACGCCCAGGAAAAGCTCGAAGGGCAGTTCCGTCCCGTCGTCCAAAGTCGCCTTCCCGTTATCAAGCCGAACCACCGTACGCTGACGCAGAAGGCGGATGCCAAACTCTTCGAACGAATCCATCAGCGCCTGCGCCATTTCGGCCGAGGCGGGCATCGGCGTGGACAGTGGAGAGACGAATGTGATGTCGCACTGGTCGCGGATGCCGCGCTCGGTGAGGTAATGGTGAAGCGTCAAGGCGCATTCGCTGGGCCCGGGCGGGCACTTATACGGAAACCCGCAGATGCCGACGATCACCGGACCGGATGAAAAGCCGGGAAGCACCTCACGCAACCGATCCGCCCCCGCGTTGGAATAGAATTCATTGCCATGCTCGGCCAGCCCGGGGGTCGCCGCAATGTCATAATCGGCGCCCAAGGCGATCACGAGAAAATCGGCGTGATAGGTGCCGCCATCCGTGGTCACGCGCCGGGCATCTGGATCGATGGCGATGATCGTTTCCCGTAAAAGACGAACGCCGGGCTTGTCGAAGGTCTCATACGGCAGACGAACGTCATCGAGCGTGGTCTTGCCGAACATCACGTCGATCCGGTTGTAACCGAAGACGAAGGCGTCGCTCTTGTCGATTACGGTAACGTCGGCGTCCTCGCCCAACGCGTCCGACAAAAGGGTTGCCAGTTCCAGACCACCAAAGCCGGCGCCTAGAATGAGAACTCGAGATTTCATGTTTCGTCCTTCAGGTAAGACCGATCTCGGAGCTACCCGAAGATCATCCGGTTACCTTAAGACAGGGTCTGGTCAAGACTCCTAGCGACGCCAGCCGCGTCGAGCCATTCGCAAGTTTACGCATGGCACGGCCAGAAAAGTCAATCAAGCCTGTCCCGCCGAGCGCATATCGGGACGAGCGGGACTTTATGTATCGGGGAAAGCTGGTTGCCGCTTCGGTCGTCGGGATGGACCGCGCCGGGTTTGGCAGAGGCCGATTGATCTTGGCCACGCGGCCATGTCCGATCTTTCCAAAGCCGCATGGCGGTTTGCCTCGGGCTCTGCCAACAGGCGGAGAGGGTCCAGGCGTCGGAAAGAAGAACACCGCCGTCCTGATCGGCGATGGCGGGCCTCTTCCCGAACGCCTCGATGTCGGGGGCTGTCATCCCGGCAACCGGGCCCGGTCCGATGTCGGCAGGCCCGGCCTGAAGTACAAAAAACTTGATTCTTCGGCAAACTTGAACGACGCTCGCTCATCGCGGTATCCTGGCAAGAGGATGCCAATATACTGAAAATAATAATAAATTCAGCCATTGCCATACTCTGGGGATGCCTGCCAGGGGGAAATGCAATGGTTGCAGCTATTTCGGTGATTAGGGTCAGGACTCATTCACATTTCATAGCCAGAACATGACGGTTGCGGCTAACGCGATGGCTGAGAGGAAGG
>NZ_JAWHTD010000086.1:0-6794 GCF_032586235.1 Aestuariicoccus sp. MJ-SS9 | reverse complement strand
TGGCGCGAACTTGGCGCGGTATAAGGGAAGTCCTACTGTCCTTGTGGAGACGGGTTCGAATCCGTCTGGCAGCACCCCTGTAGAAGAGGCCGTTGAGGCACCAAAGCGGACGTCGCCGCGCCGTCCCGTCGTCTCGAATGGCTTCTGAACGCTGTTTTGCTGACATCTGACAGAAAGTCTCAGATGTCTCGGAAAAGCCCAAACTTTTCAAACAAACCGAGCCACGTCTTGGGTTTCATCAATAGGACCCAATAATACGCTTGCGGAAGTTTTGGAACAGACGTACCGTCTGACAGCGGTGCTTCCCCGAGAATTCTATAAGTTTGAAGCACGGCACTTATCTCTAGGAAAGTCGCAAGATTTACGTGACGCGCAGCGCCAGTAGGACCGTGGTCTGTTGGCGTGCGGCTTCCTGTAATTTCCACGTGTGGATTCTCCGATGAAAAGATATTTTGCTGCTTTATCTGCAGCTTGCCTGCTATTCCCTCTCTCGGGATTAGCCGGCGAGGTGAACGTCATGCCCTCGATCCATTACGACTATATCGCGACAAAGCTGATTATGGGCGGTTACAAGGATGTGCGCGTCATGGACTCCGCGTCGGGCAAGATGTCGGCCTACGATCCAGAAGGGAGCGAGGTCATCATTCAGGTCGAAGAACTCTCCCGTACAGTCTTGTCGACGACCAAAGTTCACCGGGCCGACGAATGATCACAGGGCTGCGCGCAGCTATCGGAAACGTCGCTAAACCCTACTTCAATTCTTGAAAGCTCCAGTTCAGCCGCAAGCTGATGCTTGAGGCTTGCACGAGCAGGGAAACCAAAAACCCATGTGCAAGATAACTGTCCGGGACAGTTTCTGGACTGTCATTCTGTACGTATGATGGAGATCATTATGACCGCTAAATCAATCGCTTTGCTTTCGAGCCTCTCGCTTCTCGTAACCGCCGCTGCCCACGCTGCTGACACTTGGCCAGTCCAAAGCAGATATACAAAGGACGTGACAGCCTCGCTCACGCTTGAGGGCTACACGTCGATACAAACCGTAAACGGTAACGAATTGTTGCTGAGTGCGTATGATGGCACCGGCAAAAGGGTTCTGCTGACTATGCATCCTGACAACGGGACCATCGAAGCCACGGACTTCTTTAACGCGCTGTCTCGATGATACCATGACATTCTGGCGCGTCCTTTAGTTTGGACGCGTCGTTTAGCTTTACGATGTATATTGAGCGGGTGCGGCAGCACTGTTGTGCTCCCTTGGGCGCCAAGACCGCCTTCATCGAGCCGGGATCGCCTTTGGAGAATGGCTATGTCGAGAGCTTCAACGCTCGGTTCCGGGATGAACTACTGAACCGCGAGATCTTCTACTCGCTCAGAGAAGCTCAGATCATCATTGAAGGCTGGAGAAAGCACTACAACACGAAGCGGCCACATAGCGTTCTTGGCTACCGACCACCGGCGCCAGAAACAATCGTCCAAATGGACCAAAGGCCGACCATGCACTAACAATCAAACCGGATCACCCAATGGGGGCTCTCCACTGGGGCTGAGTGCCATCCACGTGAACCGCGTTCTGCGTCACCTTCGCGAGAGTGGACTGGTGACCTTTCGGGACGGTCGCGTGTCCTTTGAAGATCATGCCGGGTTGGTGGAGCTGGCTGAGTTTGATGCAGCCTATTTGGATCAGACCGGGCCGCTCTTGAAATAAGAAGGGCCGCCGGCCATTGATCGGCAAGCGGCCCCGGTGTTCAGGTCAGACGCTGGTTGTCACGCAAGCGCATGCTTCACCGCCGGAGCCGGGTCGAAAGCAAGATGAACTGCATCAAGCTGCTTGGTCAGTCACTGATGGCTCGAGACTTCGACCGCCAGGTCGCGGAGCTGCAAGTCCGCATCGCCGTGCTGAATGGCTACACCGCGCTTGGCATACCCGTCACAGTGGCCGTAGGATAAGTCGGTCCGGGGAAAGGGGAACTCCGCTCAGAACCTGATTTATGCAACAAGGCCGATTAGAGGAATGAGCAGGGAACTCCATAGGGATTGCCGCACCGCTACCGGAAAGCGCAAACAGCTACGCCCATCTTCAAGTCCGAAGCCGAGTTCGCCGGCCTTGGGCGTCCTGTCTCAACGCTTTTCGCGAGGGATCATCCCATGACAGATATTGCCGCGCCCACTCGGACCTTTCGCGTTCCGTCCTATGCCCTGATCGGCTTTTTCGCGCTGACCTTCGCCATCACGTGGGGCATCGTCGCGGTCTACATTGTTGCACCTGATTGGGCCTCCGCCAGTTTCGGAGAGATCAGCGGGTCGCATCCCTTCTTCTTCCTTGCGACTTGGGCACCTGCGATTTCCGCTTTTGCGTTGGTGCTCTTTTTCGGCGGCATAGGCGGTCTCAAATCCTTTCTGTCGCGCCTCACCCTGTGGCGGGTCTCGTCCTTCTGGGTTTTCTTCATCCTGATCGGCATTCCTATTGTTTTTGTGCTTGGGTCGCTGCTGAAGGGTGGTCCTGTCCTCACGCCGATGTCGCCCGAAGGTCCGGGCGCTATAGTGTCAATCCTGTTCATGATGCTCTTTCTCGGGCCAATCGAGGAATTCGGCTGGCGCGGGGTCGCGCAACCTATCCTGCAACGCCATCTGGCACCGCTCTGGGCTGGGGCCGTGATTGGATCGGTCTGGGGGATCTGGCATCTGCCTGCGTTCTTCCTGTCGGGTACGGTTTTTGCGGCCTGGAATTTCCTGCCGTTCTTCATCGGCAACGTCACCCTCGCGATCCTGGTCACCCCGATCTTCAATTCGGCGCGAGGCAGTCTGCTTTGGCCGATGCTGTTCCACTGGCAACTCATCAATCCGTTCTGGCCGGACGCGCAGCCCTATGACACGTGGATCCTGGTGGCCGTCACCGTCGCTGTCGTTTGGTGGAATCGAGATACGATGCTGCACCGCGAGGGCGCTTTGACGGAGGTAATTCCGGACGATGGTGGGCGCACACAATGAAACACGTGCTCACCATCGTGGCGCTTTTCCTAATGAACCTGGGATTGGCCACCAGCCCCGCCTTGTCGGACGACACCGAGATAAATGCCGCTCTGCGTTCGCTTCTGGGATCCTTTCGCGAGACTTACGGATTTCCGGGGGCGACCGTCGCCTACACGCTGAAGGACGGCACGACCGGGGCGGTCGCAGTAGGCCTTGCGGATGTAGAGGCGGATATTCCAATGACGACGGAAAGCCGGATGCTAGCGGCCAGCATCGGGAAAACGATCTGGGGTGCGCTGGTTCTCTCACTGGAGAGCGAGGGCGTGTTGGCTCGGGCCGACCTCGTATCCGGATATCTCGGCCAACTGCCCTGGTTTGGCCGCGTGCCGAATGCGCAAGACATGACCATTGGCCATCTGCTGACGCATACCTCCGGCGTGCCGGATCACGTTCATTTGGACGGCGTCGCTGGGGCGCTGATCGACATGGGGCAGACCGCGCCGTTCGCGCCAGAGGCCGCAATTGCGTTCATCCTCGATGAGCCGCCCTTGTTCGAGGCCGGGACGGCATGGGCCTACACTGATAGCGGTTACCTGCTGCTGGGGCTGGTGATCGAGGCTGCGACCGGCAGGGACGTCTTCGAACTCGTGCAGGAGCGCTTTCTGACCCCACTCGGGCTTTTCCAGACCATTCCCTCCGACGGGCCGATGATTGAGGGGCTGGCCGTAGGCTATACGGTCGCGCCCAACTCGTTTGGGCTTCCATCCCGCACGTCGGATGAAACCGGTGCGCTCTTGTGGAACCCGGCGGTCGAATGGACGGGTGGCGGGTTCGTCTCCACGTCATCCGACCTTGCCAGATGGGGGCACGCGCTGTTCACGGGCGTGGCTATGGATGAACCCTATATGGACCGTCTTCTCGATGCCGTTCCGGTCCACCCGGACGCACCGGGCATCCGCTATGGCAGTGGCGTGGCGCTCTATACCGAGACGCTGCACGGGCCCGTCTACGGACATGGCGGATGGATTCCCGGCTACGTGTCAAGCCTCAGGCACTACGCGGATCACGACCTGACGATCGCCTTCCAGATTAACACGGAAGTGGGCGTGGCGGATGACAGCTCTGACCTCGTCCCCGCCTTGGAGTCCGCCCTTGCCGATCTGTTGATCGACGCGGTGAGCGCGCAGTGAGGGAGGGAAGCCGATGAAAAAGATCATGATCTTGAGTTTCTCCGTCCTCTGAAGTGTTCTGGGCGCTTACCGACGTCGCGCCCTACGGAATGGGCAGCCGTGGCGGACGGGGCGCCACGGCTGGGGGCGGAACGCTATATCTCTGCGCCCAGAAGGCCCGCGAAAAGGTTCTGGCCATTGCGGCGCGCATGCTCAACGTGAACGATCCGGAGGCGCTGCGTCTTTCTGCGGGCCGCGTAAAGCGTCGATTGGCTGGAAAGTGGGAGGACACGGGAACCGATCTCGCCGAGATCGCCCGGCGCGCCTATCTGGATCCAACCACCCTTCCGCCGGATATGACGCCGGGGCTGGATTTCTCGCTCACCTACGATCCGCCACCGATGACCTATTCGAACGCGACCCATGCCTGCGAGATCGAGGTCGAAGCGACGACCGGTAAGGTGACGATCTGCCGCTATGTCGTGGCGGAGGATTGCGGGACCGTATTGAACCCGATCATCGTCGCAGGGCAGCAGCAAGGGGCAGTCGCGATGGGGCTGAGCGGCGCGCTTTTCGAATCCGTGCATTACGATCCCGACGGTCAGAACCTGTCCGCCACTTTTGCGGACTATCTGATCGCAACGGCCTGCGAATTGCCGGAAATCGACCTTGTCCCGATGCACACGCCAAGCGCCCGGACGCCGGGCGGGATGAAGGGCATGGCCGAGGGCGGGGTTATGGGTGCGATCGGGGCCCTTGCAAATGCCGTATCCGATGCGCTTTCCCCGTTTGCCGTGCGGGTCGAGGCCTTGCCGATGACCCCGATGGCGCTTCGCGAACGGATCCGAGGCGCGCGCCCCGATTCGTGATGAGCCGACCAGAGACGACTTCCATGCCGGTTCCTTTTTCCAGGCGCATGCGGACTTTTTCATAGTGTCCGTCGGCCCTGTCACACAAATCCCTTAAGAGCAGTGTCAGAAGAACTTGGCTTGCCGCGGGGAACACCTAGCGATGCACCGGCGGTTAAACTGGAACACCCGATGGGTGCTTGTAGGGTCAGGATTCATAACCAGTAGATGACGGTTGCGGCGAGAGCGATGGCCGACAGGAAGACTTTTGGACAACGGTCATAGCGGGTCGCAACGCGCCTCCAGTCCTTGAGCCTGCCGAACATGATTTCAATGCGGTTGCGGCGTTTGTATCGGCGTTTGTCGTATTTGACAGTCGCCTTGCGCTGCTTTCGACCCGGGATACAGGCGCGTATCCCCTTGTCTTTCAACGCGTCTCGGAACCAGTCTGCATCGTAGCCTCGGTCCCCGAGCAGCCAATCGACTTTTGGGAGACTGCTGAGCAACGCCCGCGCGCCGATGTAGTCGCTGACCTGACCGGCGGTGACGAACAGGTCGAGCGGGCGTCCCTGGCTGTCGCAGATGGCATGCAATTTGGTGTTCATGCCGCCTTTGGTTCGACCAATCAGACGACCACGCCCCCCTTTTTGGCGGCCATGCTGGTCGCAGTTCGATGTACCTTCAGGTAGGTCGCGTCGATCATCACGGTCTTCTGTTCGCCGTGCTCGGCGGCCAGACCAACCATTATCCGCGCGAAGATGCCCTTCTCGCTCCAGCGCTTCCAACGGCTGTAAAGCGTTTTGTGTGGGCCATAGGCGGCAGGCGCATCGCGCCACCTTAACCCATTGCGGTTGATGAAGATAATCCCGCTCAAAACCCGCCGGTCGTCGACCCTGGGCTTGCCGTGCGACTTCGGAAAGTAGGGTTTCAGACGCGCCATCTGCGCGTCGGTCAGCCAGAAAAGATCGCTCATGTCACCGCTCCGTTTTCGGAGCCGTGAATCACGCAGCGCTCGGGAAATCAATGCGTCCTGACCCTAGTCACCCGGAACCAAATTTGCCATCATTGATTTGAGGCAATTCGGGGAGGCGTTGATGCGGGGCCGGGCATCGGTAGTGATTGAGCTCAGCGATGATGAGCGCGCTTTTCTGGAAGCCCAGTTGCGCCGGCACAAGGCGGCGCGGTCGCTGTCGGACAGGTGCCGGATCGTTCTGAGATGTGCTGAGGGACTGACCAGCAAGGAGATCGCCGCCGAGCTCGGCCATTCCGAACACACGGTCGGCAAGTGGCGGCGGCGGTTTGCCGAGCATCGCGTTGAAGGCCTCTCGGACGAGTACCGCGCAGGCCGCCCGCGCACCGTGTCCGATGAGCAAGTGGCCGACGTCATCAAGCGCACGCTGGAGACGACACCGAGGGATGCGACCCATTGGTCGATCCGCTCGATGGCGGCGGAGACGGGGCTGTCGCATACGACCGTTCGGCGCATCTGGAACGCCTTCGGCTTGCAGCCGCATCGCGCCGAGACCTTCAAGCTGTCCACCGATCCACTGTTCGTGGACAAGGTGCAGGACGTGGTCGGTCTCTACATGTCGCCACCGAACCGGGCTATCGTTTTGTGCATAGACGAAAAATCTCAGATCCAGGCGCTCGACCGCGAGCAGCCCGTTCTGCCCATGGCGCCTGGTGTCCCCGAACGGCGCACCCACACCTATACACGCAATGGCACTGGCGTCTCGATGTCGTCCAATGCCTGGCACACCGGATCCCGCTATAATGCACTCCATATCTCAAAGAGGGTCGTTCC
>NZ_JAWHTD010000085.1:0-7113 GCF_032586235.1 Aestuariicoccus sp. MJ-SS9 | reverse complement strand
CATCCTCCACCGCGCCGGACGCCCGACCGGCTTCGATCGTCTTGGTCAGAAGCCACTCGGCGCCTTCCTCGCCGATCTCATACAAACGTCGCGCGCCTGTATTGTTGCTGGCGACGATTACGCTCATACGGGACAGGCCGCAGGATTGTCCGATTTCGTCGGCCAAGTCGAGCAGCCGGGACCCGATCCCCTTTCCCCTGTGCTCGGGGTAGCTGGCCAGAACATTCACGTACCAGCTTTGCAGAGCCAGGTTTTCTAGTTCTTGCAAAGGCCGAAAGAGCGCCGGGAAATCGTCGCCGATCGGCTCTGGTTCGTTTCCGATTTCATACCCCGTGAGGCCTGCAACCGCACCGTCGCCGTAGTCCACGACCACGATCTTGCCTTCGCGGGCCTTCTCGGCTTGCCGCATGCGTCCCACATCCCAAGGGTCTTGCCCTTCGCTCGCGAGACCAGTCCAGACGTGGAGAGGCAGGCCTTCTCCCGCGAAATTCACGAGCTCGGCCAGCTGGGCCGCGTCTGTTTCTCGCGCCCACCGCAAAGGCGGGTCCAGTTCCAAGTTCATCCTATCGAGGCCCCCTGTCTCTGGCTTCAAGCATCTTGCACACAATAGGGTCGATCTACGGCACTGCGATCTCGTCAACAGAACCATCTTCGCGCATGACGAAAAAGGCTTCATTTGGCACAGGCAGGTTCACTGTTTCCTGTCGCCCCAGACCGGCATGCAGGCCGCGCAATACCCGCCCCGAAATCCCATGCGTGACGAGAATCTTGATCGACGCATCGGCACCGCCCAGGTCTCGCAGGAATGCAGCATTGCGCTGCCGAAAGCTTTCAAAGCTCTCGCCGTTGGGCGCGTTGAAAAACCACTCCCCAGGTGGGGCAGACGTGCGGGCCTCTGGCCAGCCCTGATCGATCTCGGCGATTGTCAGGCCATCCCATTCCCCAAGGTTCACTTCGGCCAGCCTTTCATCTTCGATCACGCTGGTCGCGTTGTGCAGAGAGTTGGCAATGATCCCTGCGGTCTGGGCCGCGCGACCGAGTGGGCTGGTAAAGATCAACGCCGTGGAACTGCCGATGTCTTCCGCGAGTCTTTGCCCGATCTTTGAGGCCAGGCTTCTTCCGGCATCGGTCAGCGGCGCATCCCCTTGTCCTTGGATGCGTCCCTGGAGGTTCATCTCCGTTTGACCGTGGCGCACCAAGTAGATCATGAGTCTGGCCCTCTCCGACGCTTAGAACCCTGGTGAAACTGTTCTTACTGGGATCGCTTCGGTCAAGTTCGTTTTGGGCTCGTTGCCGTCCATCGCTGCGCTGCGGACGAATGTCCGCTGGCACCCGGAGCAGCCGTAGACCTCAGCACCGCGGTCCGGCAGCTTGGCGGACGAAGCCTCCTTTCGCTGCATCGGATCGAATGTCGGCGTTCCTGCTATGTTAACACTGGTATTGATGACAATCTAAGCCCGACACTTGGAAACGACCGGCCAGGTCCCGCTCGTAAGTGATCCAAAAGGAATTGAGTTATGGACTGGGATGAGTTTGCAGGCTGGAGCAAGGAAATCGCCGACTGGGGCGCAAGGTATCACAAGACCCTAAGAAGCAGGCCTGTACGCGCGCAAACCAAACCGGGCGAAATCGCGGTCCAGCTTCCTAAATCACCGCCAAATCACCCAGAGGAAATGGCGACGATCCTTCAAGACTTCGACGCCATCATCATGCCAGGCATGACGCATTGGCAGCACCCAAGATTTTTTGCCTATTTCCCGGCTAATGCAACGCCGCCGTCGATGCTTGCAGAACAGCTTGTCAACACCGTGGCAGCGCAATGCATGCTTTGGCAGACATCTCCTGCGGCAACCGAGGTCGAGGCCGTGATGGTGGATTGGTTGCGCCAAGCATTGGGCCTGCCTGACGGCATATCCGGAGTGATTCAGGACAGCGCGTCATCGGCCACGCTTTCTGCGGTACTGACCATGCGCGAAAGGGCCACAGGATTTACAGGTAACCGGACGGGCCTTTCAGGGCGCGGACAACTGCGTGTCTACTGTTCGGATCAAGTGCATACCTCGATTGATCGCGCCTGTTGGGTGGCTGGGATCGGTCAGGACAACCTTGTCAAAATTCCGGGCACCGGTCCGCTCTTTGGTATGGATGCAGCCCACCTTGATGCGGCCATCAGGGAGGACCTGGCGGCGGGTCACACGCCTGCCGGGATTATTGCGATCACCGGTGGGACTGGCGTGGGAGGCACGGATGACCTCGCTCCAATCCTTGAAGTTGCGCGTGCTTATGACCTTTACACTCATCTGGACGCAGCTTGGGCAGGCGCCGCGATGATCTGTCCTGAATTTCGGGACCGCTTTTGGCGCGGTGTTGAGGGGTTCGACAGCATCGTCTTCAACCCACACAAATGGTTGGGCGCGCAGTTCGATTGTTCGGTTCAGTTCCTTCGCAATCCGACGTTCCAGAGGAACACCCTGAAAATCGAACCCGAATATCTGAAGACCAGTGGCCATAAGGTGACCAACTATTCGGAGTGGACGATCCCGCTTGGTCGCCGCTTTCGGGCGCTCAAGCTGTGGTTCCTGATCAGATCCTATGGCTTGGAAGGCCTGCAAGCCCGTATCCGCAATCATGTCACTTGGGCCGAAGAACTGGCCGAGCAAATCCGTGCGCTTGATGGGTTCGAGATCGCGACAGAACCGATGCTCAGCCTTTTTTCATTCCGCTGTCCCGGCGATGACGCCACCCAGCAAAGACTGGTGGATGCGATCAACGATGACGGGCGCGTCTACCTGACGCAAGGCGCGTTTGAAGGTCGCAAGATTATTCGTGTTCAGGTTGGCCAGTTCGATACCGCTCGCGAAGACGTAATGATGGTACGCACTGTGGTCGAAGAGGTTTGGCAAGCTGTAAAATGAGGGTGCAGCCAGTGTTGGTGCGAGTTGAGTGATTGCGGACGTTCGTCACCAGCGCAGCATCAGGTAAGTTTGGGCTCGTTGCGGTCTTTCGCTGCGTTTTGCACGAAGGACGGCTATGGGCATCGGGCTTTTCACTGGCGGGAGCGCCTCGGTGTCTGCCTTTACAGCTTAATCAGACATTCAGCGTCTGGTTTCCACGATGCCAGAATGCAGGCATCTAGCTTTGCGGCGCGACAGGCCAGCAGTCTGGTAGGTCCGGGCTTTTCGGATACTTTGGATAAATGCCCTACGTCTTCTACGACACCGAAACCACCGGCACGGACACCACGTTCGACCAGATTCTGCAGTTCGCAGCGATCCGGACGGATGAGGACCTGAACGAGCTTGACCGTTTCGAAACCCGCCGCCGCCTTCTGCCCCATGTCGTCCCCGCACCAGGCGCCCTGCTGGCGACACGGGTGACGACAATGATGCTGACGGGCCCTAGCCTGCCAACGCAACATGACACTGAAACACCTGAAGCGCCTAAGGCTTCACTCCAACGCCTCTAGCACCATCAGGCCTTCATTAGGCCGGTATTTTGGCAAGTAGACAGATTTCTCAGAAAGATAAGCTAATAAAATTAAGTGCTTGAAGGGAGAGTCTGGCTGTGGACGCAGTCTTGAGCTAGCCAGTCTCCCCAAAATTTCCCTGCTAACAGGGATTTTTACAGGGAATATTGCAAATTTTGGCCCAAAAGACGAAACCCACTAAATTTTTATAAATTTTTTCAGATACTTAATGTAAAATTCCCTAAATATCAAAACAGGGAAATTCTTCCGCCGAGCAGGGACCAGTTTTCGAGAAAACAGGGAACGAAATTACCCTTGCACTCGCAGTGCAAGGATTTGTGCTATCCCTCCAGCAACATCACATCGGCCATTGTGAGAGACGCGCCATTGGCAAGGTCCACGAAAAGGGTGTTCTCACCCGTCGTGATCTCCACGCCACCCTCGAATAAGGCGATGTCCACCGGGTTCGCGCCTACACCATGCGATGGCGCGATAACCAGCGTGTCTTCTCCGACAGCGAAATCGGTTATGACGACCTCGTTTTCGTTGGAATAGAAGTAGTCGCGCAACTCCAGAACGAACTCATCCGCCCCTTCGCCGCCAGTCAAGGTATCCTCGGTCCACTTCGCATTGAGCGTATCGTTGCCGCTTCCGCCGTCCACTAGGTCGTTACCCCAGCCCCCGAAGAGCGCATCGTCACCCTCCCCGCCGCTCACTGTATCGTTGCCGAAACCGCCATAGATCGTATCACTGCCTGGCCCGCCAGCCACGCTATCGGCGTCCTGCCCCGCACCCACAATATCGTCTCCGTCGCCAGCATCGATCAGATCCGCGCCGCTGCGCGCGCCGATATGGTCGTCACCGCTGCCGGCAATCACGGTATCGTCGCCCTCACCAGACCAGAGTAGGTCGCGTGCTGAACCGCCGTCGATGAGGTCATTTCCGAGACTGCCGAAAAGCTGATCCTCGTCCAAACCGCCGAGCAACGTATCGTTGCCCGAGCCGCCCAAAATCCTGTCATTGCCTGGTCCACCCAAGACGCTGTCGGCACCCTCGCCCGCGGCGATATTGTCTCTGCCTCCGCCACCGAGGATCGTGTCGTCACCGGCGTCGCCAGTGAGGCTGTCATTGCCATCTCCGCCATCTATAAGATCGGCGGCGAAGGAGCCAGTCAGCACATCCGGACCATCCGATCCGGTCAGCGTTTCGGGCGCGCCCGACAACAGCGTCAGCGCGTAGTCTGGGTCGCCGTCAATTTCGAAACCGTTGACCTGATCGGCAATCACCGCAGCATAATAGGTGCCTGAGCTGTCTGGTGTGAAGACGTCCGATTCCAGTTCGATGCCGTAGCTCTGATCAAGCTCGTACAGGACGGTCCCTTCCGGATCGAGAAGCTGCAGCCGCGGCACGCCCTGCGAGCCACCCCAATATCCCTGTCCCTCGCGCGTCAAGATGAGTTTGTAAGACATCCCAACATCCAAGGTCAGCGCGAACCAATCCTCATCTCCGCCGATCACCTCGAAACGCGATGCGAATGTTTCATTGATCGCCAATGCCTGGGCCGTTTCTGGTGAATCGCCGATATCGGGCGGCTGCGGCACTTCTTGCAGTGTAACTGTATAGTCGTATGCATTCGCGAAATTCGTAAACGAAAAATCATGGAGGCCCGAGGCGCGGGCCAAAAAGCTGGGGTTAGGCTCGTTCGAATTGGCGCTTATGAATATCGATGGGCCATCCGTCTGTGGATACCCTTCACCCTCTAATCCAACGTAAGGCGCGATCGGAAGGTCGAACGTAAAGCGATAGACCGCTCCTTCGACCAGTGTCGCGGTGAAACCATCGGTATCATTCGGGCCATAAAAGTTCGACGCATATGGCACGCCCGGCTCGAGAACGACGCCGCTGTCGAAGGATGGAAGGTCGTTCTCGACGCGATTGAGCTCAACACTGTAATCGCCGGTGCCGAAAAAGGTCTCCAAATCCAGATAATAGAAGCCGCTTGTCTCGACGCTCAGCACCGCTACCGAAGTCGTCTCACCTTCGTCGATATATAGCGCCGAAACGCTGGGGTCGCCTGGAAAGTAAGGTGCATTCTCGTTATTTCCTACGAAGAGTTCGGCTCTGCCTTCAAAACCGCCGAATCCGACGACGGGCTCGGCCAACGTGAGGGTGGCCGTGTAGATCTCACCGCCCTCGAGTTCGACCCGGAACCAGTCTCGGTCGCCGTCCTGTCCAAAATTCGATTGCACCGGAGTGTCGAGGGGCAAAACCGCAGTTGTGGAAGTGTCGTTGGGGTGGTCCGCCGGCTCAGCTGCCTTGATCGATCGATACGTCATTCTTCCTCATTCGGTGCCGTCTATGGGAGTATCCTTCTTCGTGATAATATCCAAGGAATCCTCCCCCGCAAACTTGCCGGGTCCCATTGTTTCCAGCCTTTTTTAGCTGGGGAATGCAAATCAGGATCAGGCTCCAAAATACGCGTTCCTCCCCAAATCCAGCAGCGCTACGAACACGAGCCTGGAGCGCATGAAGGATTTAGCGTCGGTTAGATTGGTACGGTTAAAAGCCTCCCCGCAGCAACCGCCGCAGGGAGAAATCTGCTCTCCGTCAGAGGAACGTGAAGTCCTCCGCCGTCAGATTAGCCGCCGCCACGCCCTCGATCAGCACCGTGTGGCCCTGGTAGTCGATCAGTGCGCCCTCGGCGGTATCGGTGATGTTGAGCGCATCGACGTAGCCCTGAAGCCCCTTGCCCCCGTTGGAGATATTGGTCTCGCCCGTCTCGGGGTTCAAGATCCGGATCAGGAAGCTGTCGATGCCGTCCTCGAAGTCGGTGATAATGTCATTGTCGCCGTCCTTGAAGAAGTTGAATACGAAAACGTCAGCACCGTCACCGCCGGTCATCGTGTCGTCGCCGTCGCCACCGTTGATCGTGTCGTTGCCCAACCCGCCGTAGATGACATCGTCGCGGCCGCCGCCTGCCAGGAAATCGTCATGAAAACCGCCATCGACCGTGTCGTTTCCCTCTCCGCCCCCAATAATGTCATTACCAGGTCCGCCCAAAAGCCCGTCAGCCCCGGTGCCGCCACCAATTGAATCAGCGCCATTGCCGCCGTTGATTCCGTCGTCGTTGAAGCCTCCGCCGATCGTGTCTGATCCGCCGCCACCGAACAGCCCATCATTCCCCGGGCCGCCGCTCATAACGTCGTTGCCGGTGCCGCCTTCCATTTCGTCCGCTCCTAGGCCACCACCCATGGTGTCATCGCCGTTCCCCCCGACCATCCAGTCATCACCAGGCCCACCGCCCAGGCTGTCATCGCCGTCGCTGCCGGCGACAACATCGTCACCTCCAGAACCGGCGATGACATTGTTGCCGCCCCAGCCACCGGAAAGGGAATCGTCGCCGTCCAGTCCGAAGATGCTGTCGTTTCCTGAACCGCCGATGATTTGATCCGCGAAGAGCGTGCCGATCAGCAACTGGTCCTCCACGTAGGGCGGGTCCTGTTCCAACCACCACACCTCGTAGGAACTATCGGAGAAAAGAACGGTTTCCACCTCGAAAAGATCGACCGTACTGAACCACTACCGGCTGGCGCCGGTAGGATCGGCGATATGCTGTTCGAGGTACTGAAGTACGATGTCTTCGGTGA
>NZ_JAWHTD010000084.1:0-7299 GCF_032586235.1 Aestuariicoccus sp. MJ-SS9 | reverse complement strand
TATGATCATATCACGATTCTTTCTCGCTGAAGCAGACCGACTGGAAGTCGGTGGGTTTGCTCCAGAGCGTGGATACTGAAGCAGACCGACTGGAAGTCGGTGGGTTTGCTCCAGAGCGTGGATACTAAAGGCTGTCGGGTGTGGGGTCGGAACAGCGTGTCACAACCTTCCGACGCTAATCGGCGAATTGATCCAAACGCTTGTGCTCATCGAGTGGATTACTGGAATGGTTTTCGTACTGACGATTATAGGGTGCGTCTTCCTCGTGGCGGGGACGTATGCAGAAGTCTCAGCACGCCGCGACCTAGATCGATGAAAGTCTAAACGGGTCGAAGCGACTATTATCTACAACTTCACCGAATGGCGTTTCTGGGCTCTTCTGAGACATCTGAGCAAAATGATCAGATGACCGCTAGACGGCGGTAATCAGCCGTAAGAGCCGACGGAACCGCAGAGACACGCTCGAACGACGGCTTTAACCGGTTCCAGACGTTCGCCGTAATCGAGGTTAGGTCCGGCTTGCGGACTTTCCAGACCTTCGTCCTGACTGCCTCGACCGTCGCGACCGGCCCAATGCCGACTTTCAGTCCAGGTCAAGGTTGCTGCAGCGCGGCCAAGGTGCGAGACCGTTTGAACCGCGCAGGGTCATCGACCGCCGCCTTGAAAGTCAAAGCCGCGATCGGGCCGACTCCGGGCACAGTCCCCGGTCTCGGGGTTCACGATGCGGATCAGGAAGCTATTGGTACCGTCCTCAAAGTCGGTGATGCATTGCTCGCAAATGCGAAGCTTTGCCGGATGATCTGCGCATGGTAACCTTGATTGAGAGGGGCCGCGCGCAGTCGGTATGGCATAGGGAGACAGGGATGCGGACCTTCATGGCAGTTTGGCTCGTCGGGATCCTTCTGTCAGCCCCCGCAGCGGCGGGCGCATTGTCGGACGCGGCAAGGAAAGGCGACGTTGCCGAGATCGCGCGTCTTTTAGAGGCCGGCGCGGATGTGAATGAACCCGGCTCGCTGGCGTTGCCGCTTCATTTTGCTGCCATGGCCGGGCATGCCGAAGCGGTCGCGCTTCTCGCTGCCCAAGGTGCCAGGCTCGATGCGCCAAGTAGCCTCGGGACGCCCCTTCATGCCGCCGCAAATTTCGGCCACGTCGAGGCTGTAGACGCCCTGATCGCCGCTGGGGCCGATCCCGACGTGCGCGACCGGGACGGATACCCGCCCTTGTTGCGAGCTATTGCAAACAATCGCGTCGGCGCGGTCACAGCCCTCATCGCCGGCGGCGCAGACGTGAATTCGGTCACGACTGCGATTATTCGTGGCGAGGTCAGGGGGCTGACCATCGCTCTTCATGAAGCAAGTTTTCTTGGACATGATGAAATCGTCTCCGTCCTGCGTGCCGCTGGAGCAGGTCCGATTCCGCCAGACGTTCCCGCCGATCTTGGTGCCCTTGGCGACCCGATGCGTGGCCGCGAGCTTGCAGTTGCCAATTGCCGCGGCTGTCACACCATTTCTCCTGAAGACGAACCGACCAAGGACCACTATTCCTTTGGGCGCGCCATTCCGCTGATTGGTGTGGTTGGGCGACCAGTCGCCGGATTGCCGGACTTCGAATACTCTGCAGGACTAATTGAATACTCTGGCACATGGACACCCGAGCGGCTCTACGCATACGCATTGTCTCCGACGCTCACGGTTCCAGGTACCCGGATGCAGTGGACCTCCGATCATAAGCCCGAAATGATCGCCCACATCGTTGCCTATTTCGTTTCTGAGGCAGAGTAGCATTCGGTGGTCAGAAGAGAAAATCTCCCACGAACCGGAGCCTGTGCAGATTCCCTGTGTGTGCTTTGCACAAGGGTTCGAGATGTTTGATTCAGACCACCACCCGGAGGTGGCAGGTCTCAATACAGCGTGTACTAAGCGGTTGCCCGGCGAGTGCCTCCTAGAGGACTGCCATGACAACACCCTCGGCCTTCGGGCCGGGGGGCCCCACTTTGCTTTCTTTTTGCCCCCGTTACCGCCCCAGTTTCCCGGATCTTTGGGATTTCTCGATACGGATCGGCAGGCTCAAGGATTGGCGCCGCGTCGCGACGCGATACGACCGTTGTCCGAAGGCCTTCCTCTCAGCCATCGCGTTAGCCGCAACCGTCATGTTCTGGCTATGAAATGAGAACGAGACCTGAGCCTAGGTCGACGCGTGCAAGATGCCCGAGCTTGGTGTAACAATATCTCAAATTAAATGCATTTTTTGGGCTGCGGCTGCTTCATGCAAGATAGATTGCGAATTGAGGTTCTCGGAAACCTGCGTCTGCGCGTCGCTGGGAAGAACCTGCAATTGCCGCCATCAAAAAAGACCCGGGCATTGATTTCTTATCTGGCTGTTTCCGGACGGGCGCACACGAGAGATCATCTTTGCAACCTGTTGTGGGAAGGTCCGGCGGATCCGCGTGCGTCGCTCCGCTGGAGCGTCCACAAACTTCGACAAGCCCTGGCACGCGCTGGATTGGATTGCATTCGCTCGGACAGTGAAAGCGTATCTCTCGATCCGGATGCCATCGAACTCGATTTTCGCGAGGTCCAGAAACTGGACCTGGCAAATGCAAGTTTATCCGAACTCGAAAACGGTGCTGGAAAGTTCAGAGGGCGGTTTCTGGCTGGACTGGATTTGCCGCTTTGCGAGCGGTTCGAGGCCTGGCGCACATACCATTCAACCCTCACGCTGTCGCAGAGATCGGGCATTCTACGCGCGCTGGCCGAACGGCTCAGAGAAACGGACCCCGAACGCGCCGAGTATTTCCGGATGATGTCCAGCGGTCTCGGAACCGAAATAGAGTCGCACGACACGGCCGTTCCCCGTGCTACGGGCCGGCACCAGGCCGCCGGCTGCCCGTACGAATCCGCCCCGGAATCCGACGAAAGACCCAAGGCCCCCGCCCTGCATTTCTGTCGTGCCGATGACGGGGTACGAATTGCCTACTCGGTCGCGGGCTCCGGTCTGCCGATCCTGCGATCTGCGCATTGGATGTCCCATCTTCAATACGAATGGGAAAGCCCCGTGTGGCGGCACTGGATCACCGCCCTTTCAGAGCGGACGAGCCTCATACGATATGACCAGAGAGGAAATGGGCTGTCGGACTGGGATGTGCCGGACATGGCGTTCGACAGGATGGTGCATGATCTGGAACGGGTCGTCGACGCGGCAGGTCTGGGCCGGTTTGCCCTGCTAGGCGTTTCGCAAAGTTGTCCGATTTCGATTGAATACGCGGTACGTCATCCCGAAAAAGTGCGGTGCCTGATCCTATACGGAGGATTCGCGAAGGGTTGGCGCATGCGCGGCGATCCACACTCCATCGCATCGCACGAGGCGATGACAACGCTTATTCGCGAGGGGTGGGGACAGGATAATCCCGCCTTCCGACGGATGTTTACGGAACTACTGATCCCCGGTGCGCAGGAATCCGATGCCAGGTCGCTGGATGATTTGCAGCGGCGCACGGTATCCCCGGAAAATGCGGCTCGCCTGCACGAGGCCTTCGGCCGGACGGATGTCGAGGACCGGCTGGCGCAGGTTACCGTCCCGACACTGGTCGCACACGTCCGTCGCGACGCGATGGTGCCGTTTAGCTGCGGTCTCGAGATCGCGGCGGGAATTCCGGGGGCCCGATTTCTGGAACTCGACAGCGAGAACCACATCCTTGCCCAAGACGAGCCCGCTTTCGACGAATTCGTGCGGGAAGTTCTGTCTTTCGTGGAAGACCCACGACAGGCTGCACCTTTGCCGCGCGTGTGACCGGAGCCTGCGGAAGGGCCTGAAAAAACAACGCTCCCAGGACAAATTTCGACCGGCCTTCCAACGGCAATTCCAACGCGGACCGGCAAAGCTCCGTCCTACGGGTCGGCCGAATGGGCGCGACCGTGACAACAACGACGGAGGATATGTCATGCTCGATCACAAGATTTCAGGCGGCAGCGGTGTGCAACTGCACGTGCGCGAATGGGGGCGCAAGGATGGCCCCGAGCTCCTTTTTATTCACGGTTGGTCCCAGTGCCATATGTGCTGGGACAAGCAGGTGACGAGTGATCTTGCGAAAGATTACCGCATGATCTCTTTGGACCTTCGCGGACATGGAATGTCGGAAAAACCGGCTTCGGAAGAGGCGTATACCGACTCGCGCCTTTGGGCGGACGACGTAGCGGCCGTCGTATCGACACTCTGCCTGAACCGCCCCATTTTCCATGTATGGTCCTATGGCGGCCTGGTCCTGTGCGACTACATTCGCCACCATGGCGCTGACCATGTCGGCGGCATCAACTTCGTGGGAGCGGCTACCACGCTGAACACCGAAGCATTCGGAACATTCATCGGCCCCGGGTTTTTCGAACCCTTCGCCGATGCGACTGCCGATGATCTCTCGAAGAACATCGCGGCCATGCGCCGCTTTCTTAGGAGCGTAACGAACAATCCGCTTCCAACAGAAGAGTTCGAAACCGCGCTTTGCTGGAACATGGTCGTCCCGCCAGAGGTAAGAGGTGCGCTCGGCGCCCGCAATCTGGACAATGATGACGTATTGGCCGGCCTCAGCGTGCCCACTCTCGTCACGCAAGGGCTGGAAGACACGATAGTCCTTCCGGAAATGGGCAAACACATCCTAGAGGTGTGCCCGACCGCCAAAGCCTCCTGGTACAAGGACATCGGCCACGCGCCGATGTTGGAGGACCCCAATCGGTTCAATAAGGAGCTACGGGAGGCGATGGTCACCGCGTGATCGCAGCGGCTGGGCGTCCGTTTCGAAAGTAGCGGGCCTTGCCCGGTTATGCTGAGCCGAAAGCCTTGGCGTTCAGTTCCGGAATCTCCCGTGCGGGATAGAGGTAAAAGGGTCGGCAACGTGCTCCTAGCCGACCTTCAAGATCGCAGTCCAGTGGCCCGCCGCAAGCGGCCTCGAGCCCGCAAATCCTATACTAACGAACCACGCCACCGGGACCATGTTTCATGAAATGCCACTGGCCGTAACTGTCCTCCAGGTCTAGCGGAATGGACGTCGTGCCCTTGGTGGATGCGCAGCCAATCTCCGCAAACGAAAACTCGATCCCGTTCGGCATGTCGATGCGGACGCGATGCTCGCCGTCGCTGTGTGGCGGTTTGATAGGGCGACCCGAGGACTGAAGCACTGATCCAATTTTCACCGATGCCGTACGTGCGTCCATGTTCGATGTGAACTCGATGTCTTCATAAATTGTGTCATGCAGCGTTGGGCACATAGCGCGAAACACCCACCAATGTGTCGCCTCCTCTTCGGTCTCGCCGCCGGTCAGTATCGTCTCAAGCGCCGCGCGTTGATCCGTCGTTGCGCCTGTATCGATGATCAGCTGCATTTCTCCGTTGCCTTCATAAATCGGCCCTGGCCAAGCATAGAGAACAGCTACCTTCAGACCGGATAGGTCAAGATTTTCGAAATGACCTTTGGTGATCTCCATCACCTCGAAGCCTCGACAATGACCGTGGGTCGGATCCTCTTCGAATTGACAGGGGCACGAATAGCCACAAACACAGTTTCCGTAGGCAGGACCCTCCACATACCAATCCTTATGTTCCATGACAGGTTTTTCCTTTTCTCAATATGTTCAGAAGGCGGTGACGACGCACCACAGCCCTCCGGCAAGCAAGAGCCCGCCGGAGGTGAACGTTATGGCCTTTGGGTAAGGAACAATCTTCTCCACCAGAACGTAAAGTGCGAGACCGACGATCCAGTAAAGATTCATGATGCCTCCTACGAAGAGGAGCGCCATGAGAGCCCAGCAGCATCCAAAACAAAAATAGCCGTGCCGCATGCCCGTTTGCAGCGCACCGAGGCGGCCTTTTCTACGATGTTGCGTCAGGAACTGTGCAGGCGAACTGCATTGCTTCAAACACGCCGCCTTGAAGGTGGAAAACTGATACAATCCGGCCAGGATCAATACGCAACCCGCCATAACCCTGGAGGCCAGAGTCATCATTGGGCCATTGACCACACCGATGGCTTCGAATGCCCATTGCGCACCCATGGCAAGCAGGCTGAAACCGCCCCAAACGATGAGGTATCCCGAAAGGAATAGAAAGCTGAGTTCGGTGGCGGAGGCGCTTTCCGAACCATGGCGCTTGAGCGCCGTGAACAAAAGCAGCGTCGGTGCGGCGCTTGGCGTCATCATGGCGATCATCATGATCCACCACATGAAGAAAACCAGCGTCGCATATCCCCAAGTCCACTCAAGCGACATGCTCATGGCCATGGGTTCTCCGATCGGACCTGCCATCCGCGTCATCTGGAGTGCCGACATCGACATGCCGACTCCGGTCAGCGTGTAGATGCCGGCCAGGAGCACGATCAAAGCCACCGCTCCGACCACGACCCAGGTGTCGCGCTTCATCACCCGTTCAACGGGCCCAGTAGAAACACTCATGAGAACTCTGCACCTCAGGCGGCGACGCGGCCTTTACCGGTCAAGTGGAGGCTCGCCATATGAGCATGTGTACCGTCGTTTTTAGTTAACTCAAGCTCACCGCCACTGGTATGCGTACGCCCCTTTGCCATCTCGGCGAAGCCGAATTCGAAGCCATGGGGAAGAGCGATGCCGATGCGATGCGGCTCGCCGGTAACGATGTTCGGAATCGGCTCTGCATCGATTTCGAAGACACCTTCCACGACCCCTTTTGCAAGCCGGTCCTCGATATTCAGATCGAGCGATACAGGCGCATAGATTGTCTCGTGCTTGTTTGGGCTCATTGCGCCAAAGACAAACCACATTGTGGCCATTTCTTCCGTATCGGCACCAGTCATGATCGCCTCGAGCGCAGCACGTTGATCCGCGTCCGCCTTGGGGTCGATAATGAGTTGCATGTGCCCATTGCCTTCATGGATAGGGCCGGGCCACTTGTACACGCCAGCAGCGGTCAGGCCATCCAATTTTGTGTTCCCGTAGTGGCCCTTGTTGATCTTGTAGACCACAGCGGCTTCACACGTCCCATCCGTCGGCAGTACCCCGAATTGGCACGGACAGCCGAAATTACAGTTGCAGTTGGCCAGTTCTTCGCCCTGAATTTCCCAATCAATCACTTGCTTGTCCCCCTTGATAAATCGCCGCCTTGACCGGCGGTAAGTTCACATGCTCGGAGGTTCAAAAAATCTTAACGTCCAACGATGCCTCAATATAACCGTGTTGATACCAGAAAACTGAGAACTTGTCAGTAGTCGGGTTTGAACAACGCCTTCAGGCGGACTGAAGGCGGGGATTTTGTGTGTTGGGCGTGTGCAGGTCGGCGAAC
>NZ_JAWHTD010000083.1:0-7896 GCF_032586235.1 Aestuariicoccus sp. MJ-SS9 | reverse complement strand
TTCCGTGGGCTCTGACGGCTGCTTACCGCCGTCCAGCGGTCATCTGATCATTTTGCTCAGATGTCTTGGAAGAGCCCTTAGCGGACGTTTTGGAATGCCTGACCGAGGCCGGCGCCGCGCCTTAAATCGGCGCGGCAGCAGTTATCTCTTACCAGAAATTTGACTGCATGAAGAATGGCTTTCTGTCATCATAAGACGGACTGCCGCTGAGGTCCTCGGGGCTCAGGCCCGTGTCTTTCAGAAGCTGCTCGGACAGCTGCCGGTCATTGATCCAAGAGGGCAGAGGCCCGCGAGATGGGGCGTTCGTCGCGCTGCGAGTGACGAAAAGCTTTGCGATCGAAGCAATCGGGCGGGAGAGCGTGGCTGTGAACATCGAAGAACTCCTTTGGGTTGGCCTGTTGTTCTGGTAGAAACAGACTGCCCCATCCCAAACGCCGTCGCTTGAGCGCACTTTGGGGATTTCTTGGTGATTGCATGGGGATTGAGTAGGCTTGCGTTCATGGAATACGCGTTCGGCGATTTCATCCTTGATCTGAACCGGGGAGAGCTTCTCGGTAAAGATGGGCCAGTGCCCGTAGAGCCTCGGGCCTTCACGCTGCTTGCCTACATGGTCGAGCAACACGGTCGCCTTGTCGAAAAGGATGAACTCATAGCCTCGGTCTGGGGCGGGCGTATCGTTTCGGATGCAGCCATAGCAACCGCCATCAAGGCCGCACGTCGCGCCCTCGGGGATGACGGCACTGAACAGACCTGGCTCAAGACGATAAGGGGACGCGGGTTTCGCTTCGATGGAACCGTTCGGCTTCGCGCTGGTTCAGATGTGGCTATTGCCGCGCGGGACGATGACCACTCTTGCGTGGAGCAGATTAAAAGTCCGCGGATCGCTGTCCTGCCATTCTCTTATATCGGCGCGCAAGAACACTTCTTGGGCCTCAACAGCGCGTTACCGGCTGAAATCATTGCATCTCTATCCCGCCTTCGCTGGATCGAAGTCATAGCGCGCGGCTCCAGTTTCCGGTTTCATAGTGATGTGGTCGATTTCGACACACTGCGCAGTCTTCTACAAGTTGGCTATTGTCTGACTGGTTCCGTTGAAGCGTCAGGTGCGAAAGTCATCGTCACGGTAGAACTATCCGACACAAAAAACGGCTCTTTGGTCTGGGCCGATCAGTTCACGACTGAGATAGAGCTTTTGCAGCAACTGAGGCCACGGCTCGTTGCCTCAGTCATAGCGGCCCTCGACTTGTACATTCCTCAGCATGAAGCCGCTAGAGCTCGGCTTCTGGGGCCAGACACGCTTGACGCATGGAGCAACTACCACCTTGGCCTAACCCATGTTTACCGGTTCAACGCGCATGATAACCGGCTCGCAGAACAGTATTTCGAGCGTGCGCTCGAACTGTCCCCCGAATTCGCCAGCGCGCATGCCGCAATGTCTTTCGCCAAGTTCCAAGATGTCTTTCTAAATCTACGGTCGGACCGCGATGCCGCCGTGGCTGATGTCCGGCGTTATGCCGAGCGAGCGTTGGAAATTGATCCAAATGATCCCCAGTCCAATTTTGCCATGGGCCGAGTGACGTGGTTACTCGGTGCCGCAGACGAAGGACTTCCTTGGCTTGAAACGGCACTCTTATATGACCCTAATTACGCAAGGGCTTTCTACACGCGCGGCATGGTGAATGTCATGGCGGCACGTGCGGAAGAGGCAATCGACGACATGAAAAGTGCGGAGACGCTCAGTCCGCTGGACCCCCTTCTGGCGCCCTTGCTCGGGGGGCGCGGCTTGGCCCAAATGCAATTAGGTCAACTCGATACTGCAGTTCAAACGACTGAGCACGCTGCCTTGAAGGCTCGGGCGCACCATATGGCGATGTACCCGGCAATCATCGCGAACGCTGTGGCCGGCAAACAAAAGAAAGCGGAGAAATGGCGAGATGCCGTATTGGCCAAGCGACCTGATGCTACGTGCGCTGCTTTCTTTGCCGTGATGCCATTCACTGACGTAGAGCTTCGTCGCACCATTAAGACGGCGCTCGTATCTTCGGGATTGCCGACCGGGGAGTGACCTGTCCTGAGACCCGTGCGGTTGGCCGCTCTGTTCGCTTACTGGGGAGGGTCAGGTTTTGACCCGTTACGTTCCTGCGTTGCCGTTCAACTCGTCGTTGCCTTGGTTTCCAGGAGTACCGGACTTCCCATTGCTGTCTTCCGACTTGCCAGGCGCGTCTATACGGTCACCTGCCGGAGTTCCCATTCCTGCTGGAGGACCATTTCCAAAGTCGGGTTTCCCAGCGCCTCCACCGTCCTGGGCATAAGCCGGGGTGACAGCAACGGTAACGCCAAGAATGGCCAGTACGCTCAGAAAAATTTTCATTCTGTTCCTCCCTCTGTGGGTCGCAAGACATCCAAGCCGCGGTTGTATAATTGTTCAGACAACCTCAGCGAGCAAGAATATCTGCTAGATACCATCTCGGCTTGAGCGGGAAGTCCTTGCAGCAACCAATGGGGGGCTCAAGGTCAGCTTCGGGCCGATCTTACTGGGCCTATTGTGCTGCGGCTGCGAAGCGAGGTCCTCAACGTCACTGTCAGTCTGGGCTCGGAGCGGACTACTGCGCCGCAGAAATGTAAGTCCCGCCCTTGGTTGGAGTCCAAAGCAAGCCAAAAAAGGGCGACCTATGGTGACCGGCAGCTTCACTTTGACTACTCCGATCTCGCGTAAGGCGCCCAACATGTCGTTCCCGAAACGTGCGCGACCCAGCTGCTATATTCCGCGCTTGCCCCGAAGCCTCACCTGATGCGAACCTGTTCGTGCAGGAGGGATGGATGTTTCACCGCTGGCTTTGTGTGCAAACAGACAAATGCGGCGCCATACTTTGAGGGGATCGTTTCATGACATCCAACGCCAGGGGTTCCAAGCCACCGGGCAATCTGACGCCGCAGAAGCCGACCATGCCCAAGGTCAACAAGCTGACTTCGGGTGATGTCACCGCGTCGCTGAAGGCCGGTTTTTCCGACTTTGTGGCGCGCCCTTTTATGAGCGGTTTCTTCGGTCTGTTCTATGCGGTTTTCGGAATCCTGTTTGTTTGGTGCCTGTTCTGGCTCGGGAAGATCTGGATGGTCATTCCCGCCGCCATAGGCTTTCCGCTGATCGCACCTTTTGCAGCCGCCGGGCTATACGAAATGTCCCGGCGGTTGCAGAGGGAAGAGAGTTTCGGCTGGCCTGAAATTCTTACGGTCATGGCCAATCAACGTAAACGCGAAATGGGCTGGATGGCATTTGTTACCCTATTTATCTTGTGGGTCTGGTTTTACCAGTTTCGGACTGTGCTGGTGATCGTCCTGCAAGACTCCTCCTTCTCGGATTTGGAGGGCTTCCTGACTACCGTATTCCTTACGCCGGAAGGCTGGACCTTTCTGGCTATTGGCTCCTGCGTGGGCGCACTTTTGTCGGCTATACTGTTCTCAGTGACCGTCGTCGCAATGCCTATGCTACTCGAACGAGAAATCGATTTTGTTTCCGCCATGCTCACATCCATCCGCGTGGTCAGTGAAAACCCCACGGTCATGGTCACATGGGCAATGATCATCTCGGTGACCATGCTGTTGTCGCTAGTTCCGGCATTTCTTGGTCTGATCTTCACCCTGCCAATCCTTGGTCACACCACATGGCATCTCTACCAGCGGGCCGTGGCACCAGTGGAGGGATGATCCATTCGGCCATCACCTTGAGCAGCTGCCTGCGATCGCCAACTGTGCACTAGCCCACCGCAGCAGCCGTGACACGCTCTCAGCTCCTCACCCCCAGCCACGTTGTTTGGCGCTGATGTGCGGTGGAGTTAATTCCTCTCAATTCTTCGCTAGCAACAGCATAGACAGACTCTTTGCCCCACAGTTAACCTTCTAAACACACCAACAAGATACGGGGGACTGATATGGCGAAAGGATATCTGGTCGCGCACATCCGTGTTCACGACAAGGATGCATTTGAGGAGTTCAAGCAGCTATCGGGTGCTGCGATCAAAGCGCACAACGGGAAGGTGCTGGTAAGGAACCCATTACCGGACCATCGCGAAGGCGGCGCCAAAGGTCTTGCCATCGTGATTGAGTTCGAGAGCATTGATGCTGCGCGGGCTTTCTACGAAAGCGATGCGTATACAGAGGCACGTGCCGTCAGAGAGAAGATCTCCGACACTGACCTCATCCTCGTTGAGGGCCTTTAGGTGAGGAGCGTGAAATGAACATCGCAGTGCATACTTTCGGCCGTCTCAGGGCGGGTCGCGACGAACCAGAGGTGGCGGAATTTGCCAATGCGGTGCCAGCGGTTTTTGCATTGGCCGAGCGCAGCGAGGGGTTTCTCTGGCGCGCGGACGCATCGGTCAGTGCAGAGGCGCAGGCGGACAGAGACGCTTATTCGACCGAAGCCGACGTGGCGGTCACCCTGTCGGTCTGGCAGGATGTTGAGCGGTTGCGGCACTATGTCTACAACACGCTGCATGGGAGGTTTTACCGACGAAAGTCGGAATGGTTCCTGCCTCCAGGTCAACCGATGATGGTCCTGTGGAATGTCGAGGAGGACGTCCGCCCTACGTTCGCAGAGGCGCACGAACGGCTGGACCATCTACGTCAGCACGGGCCAAGTGCCTTTGCCTTCGATTGGGCGACAGCGGCGGATTTCGAGAAGCGATGAATCCTTTTGCAGTGCGTGCCAAGCTCCAAGTATTGCTCACACGGTGGACTTATCGCTCAATCCCAGTCTCTGCGTTGCATTCCCGCGGCAAAGCCAAGTTGCCGCACCGCCGTCTAGAGCCGTAAGCCTTCTTCAGGATCATCCCGATACCGCCCGCCGAAGGACAGGCGTTGGACATCTTGATGTAGCTGGAGGCGCTGAAGGCTGTCACCACGGCGCCGTCGACAAAGGCCATTGGGAACAGAGGGGCTGCAAGCTCGGCGATCTGTCCGGTGAGCGCCAGTATCCCCGCCCCGATCATGACGCCGGTGCCCATGGCCACGGAATCGGTAAGGGAGAGGCTGTTCTTTCTGTACTCGGAACTCACACGCGGTCTCCTTTTCGATCGGGATCGGGCGTTGTGGCGTCATCGGGCCTGCGGCGGTAGAGGGCGAGGACGACCAGCGGAAGCGCGGTCGCGAACCCGAGGCCCAGGGCGACCCACTCGGCGCTGCCGACATCGCCCGACATGGCGATATGCCCAAAATGTGCCAGCACGAAGCTGGCCGGCAGAATCCCGGCCATGGTTGCAAGAGAGAAACGCCAGAAATGCAGGCGACTGAGCCCCGCGGCATAGCTCATCGCATCGAAAGACACGAAAGGGAGGAGCCGGCTGGCGAACACGCTGAGTGTCAGCGCATTCTGCGAGCCGAGCAGCCCATAATCGGCCTTGTCGCCCAAGAGCCGCTCGACCGGCCCGCGCCCCAGGGCACGCGCGATCAGGAAGGCGGTGATGGCACCGATCTCCGACCCTATGGCGACATAGGCGGCCCCGGCGTAATGCCCATAGGCGGCCCCGGCCGCCAGCGCGATGGGCGCGCTCGGGATGGGGCTGGCCACCACGGCGATTGTCATCAACGTGATGATGGCAAACGGCCCCCACACACCAGCTGCCGCGACCCACGTTTCGACAGCCTGCCTGTCGATATCACCTGGTGTCCAGCCCATCGCCCAGGCCAGGGCGAGGAGCAGGACAAGCACAACAACGATCGACAATCCTGCATGTCGTTGCCAGACAGTCGCGGCGTCGGTGGCGTTGTCTTTTGGCATCTCAGGCGAGATCGTCGGGCAAGGACGCCAGCGCGGTTTCCATCGGCACGACCGGCAAGCCCGTTGCAAGCCAGCCAGGACCTCGGCGCGAACCGAGCATCCCTTCGGAGATGTCGGCGAAGTTCGCGTATCCCGCCTTTCTCAGCGCGCCAAGGAGCGCGGCGGAGCGCCCGCCTGTCGCACAGATCAGGCCGACCGTGCGGTCCCCGGCCAGGTCCCTGGCCGCGAACAACCGTTCCGCGAAACGGTCTTCATGCATGCTGATCGGCCAGATGCCCGCGCCCACGCCGGTCTCTCGCCACTCCTCTCGCGAGCGCACGTCGATCAGGCGCGCGGTATCGGCCCGCAATGCCTGGTAGGCCTCTTTCGCCGACCAGACGGTCCGGCCTTGCGCAAGACCGGGCGTCGCCGCAATCACGACGGGCGAGGTCAACACTCCTGCGAGGAAAAGGCGGCGGTGCAGCGAAGGCATCATGGTCGTCCTCCGGTTCTCAGGCGGCGTCGACGGCACGCTTGAGCATGTCGCGGACCTCGCCTGCCACTTCGTGCAGCTTCGGGTTTTCGACCGCCGACATCGACGCGACGGGGTCGATTGCGCTGATTTCGGTACCGCCCTCGACACTGCGGAGGATCACGTTGCAGGGCAGCATGGCGCCGATCCGCGGCTCGAGCCCGATCGCCTCCCAAGCCATTTTGGGATTGCAGGCGCCAAGGATCTTATACCCGTCCATGTCGGAGTCGATCTTCTTTTTCATCGTGGCCTTGACGTCGATCTCGGTCAGGACGCCGAAGCCGTTGGCCGTGAGCGCCTCGCGCACGCGGTGGTCGGCCTCGTCTAGCGTCGTGTCCGACAGCAGGCGGTCATAGGTGTAGGGCATGCTCATTTCCTCCTTATTCGGATGAATGGGCCGGGCCGAATGCCTCTCCGGCCCGGCGTCTGGTTAACGCATGGGCCGGCGATTAGTTGCCGTTCCGGTTCCGAAGTCCGGGGCCGCCATCCTCCATCATGTGCCCCTGACCCGGTCTCATCCGCTCCGCGCCGGGCATCATCTGGCCCGGGGCAAAGCCGTCGCGGTCCATCATCCATTCCCGTCTTGCCTGCATCCGGTCCATCAGAATGGCGGGCGCCTGCATTTCGTCTTCGGTGATCCGACCGTCGCCATCCGCATCCAGGTACTGGAAACGGTCGACCATCGCTTCACGGATCAGAGCGCTGTGCAGCGTCTCGAACTCGTCGATCGAAAGCGTGCCGTCGCCATCGGCGTCATATTCCGCGCGGAGCCCGTTCAGGCCCAAGCGAATCTCTTGGGGCGTGACCATCCCGTCGCCGTCTTCATCGAGCATCTTTCCAAGGCCGCCGTACATATCACCCATCGTTGGCATGCCTCCCATCATGCCCGTGCCCGGCAGTCCGCCGAAGGCCCCCATCATGCCGTGGCCGGGCATCATCATCGGCATCATGTCCTGCCCGCCATGCCATCCGTGGTGGCGATGGCCCTCTTCGTCGCCGTGCGCAACGGCAGCCCCGGCGCTCACGGTGATCACAATTGCCGACAATGCCATTCTTGCTTGCATCTTCATCTCGCGAGTCCTCCAGGTTTCTTCGCACTGATCATGTGGGCAATCACAACGCAATTCGGAACCGGCGTCATGAAGGGATTTGTATACCCGTGTCGCAGTGAGGCGCCCTGATACAAACAGCGACAAAGCGGGCGCTGACGCGGGCCCGCACATCAAATAGGCTGAACACAAAATGGCCGGGGCACCTCATATCCTCGTGGTCGACGACCACCGCCAAATCCGGGAGTCGGTGAAAGCTGAACTCGACCGACGTGCTCGATGCCCTCACCGACCTGTTCATCCTGCGCGGACCACCAGTGAGCCTCCCCATCTGAATTGGTCCACCGTTATGTTTCGGAAGCGGAGGACAGAGAATGGCGAACAAGAGACACAAGCCAGAGGAAATAGTTCAGAAGTTGCGGCAGGTTGATGTGCTTGTTGGACAAGGGATGGCACGTGTGGATGCGATCCGCGAAGTGCGTTTACCCGAGCAGACCTATTATCGCTGGCGTAAACAGTACGGCGGTATGGGAACCGACCAGCTGAAGGAGCTCAAGCGGCTC
>NZ_JAWHTD010000082.1:0-8036 GCF_032586235.1 Aestuariicoccus sp. MJ-SS9 | reverse complement strand
GCTTGTTCATACAACGCGTCTAACGGCATGGATTCACGAAGTGAATCCTTCGCCGACAGACTTTTGCAACAACGCCGCTACGAGGCCGCCCTGCCCGTCTCAACCGGAATCCTTCTGACAAACCCGTGTCCAGTGCTTCAGGGAGGACCGTATCGTCTGGACCCGCGTCCATGTGCGGAGCGGCAAGCGCGCCATCAGCTTCAAGATGGACGCTGTTCACGCCACGCGCCACGTCTTGCAACGCCGTTTAGAACGGACTGATTGCCCGCTACGCGATTTTCTCAGCGATATGGATACAGCCATGCTGCGCGCGCTGGCTCGGCTTGCCAAGGGAAACGTCCTGACCGAACGGGAGGACCAGTACCTGCCCGCGCGCAGCGGTGTCTGGGCGGGCGGCACCGAGGAGGTCTGCGCCGATCCAGCTTGGGGCCCGGCCTTTCGCCATGGCGCACCAATGGAAGTCTTCGCAATTCGGACCTTCCTCGGGGAGAATGAGATGCGCCCCACTGTCTGGCTGGGGTGGTCCAAGGCCCAGTCCGCACCCAAGGCTGCCTGAGTCCTATGTATGTGTGTTGGCAGCGTGATTCGATCGTAACTCAGCTCAGGGTGTGTTGGGTTTATCGCATGGCTAATGAGCGATTCGTGCTTCGAGGCCGAAAGACTCTGAAAAGAGTTAACTGGAGCCGATATCGCACAGCACTCGGTAGCACGAATTTACGGGAGAGAGTATTTGATCAAGATTTTGCATACCGCCGATGTCCATCTCGACTCGCCGCTGACGTCTCTGGCGCTCCGAGATGAAGGTTTGCGTGCAGGCATCCAAGCTGCGACGCGGTCAGCCTTCACTCGGGTGATTGATGCTGCGCTGAACGAGGGCGTCACAGCCCTTCTAATCGCCGGTGACCTTTACGACGGCGCGCAGCGCAGCGCGAAAACTGCAGCCTTTCTGGCAGGGCAGTTTGAAAGACTGCAGGCTGCCAAGATCCCAGTGTTCTACATCAAGGGCAATCATGATGCCGAAAACCCGATCACTGGCCAAGTCGCACTCCCCGACAACGTCCATGTCTTCGATGGGCGGGGCGGCAAGGTGCAACTGCCAGACTTGGATGTCTGGGTCCACGGTGTGAGCTTCAACGGGAGACACGCCCCAGACAGCCTGCTCGGCAAGTTCGATGCGCCGGTTGCCGGTGCGGTCAACATTGCGATGCTGCACACATCTCTGGCTGGAGCCGCAGGTCACGACAATTACGCGCCTTGTTCCGTCTCCGAACTTGCCACTCTCGGCTTCGACTACTGGGCGCTCGGCCATGTCCACAAACGGCAAGTGCATAGCGAAGCGCCATGGGTCGTCATGCCCGGCATCCCCCAGGGCCGTGATATTGGCGAGGCGGGTCCCAAGTCCACCACCCTGTTGACGATCGAAGATGGGGAGATTGCCGTCGAGGAAGTTCCAACCTCTGTTGTAACTTTTCTCAACCACAACATCGATGTGTCCGGTGCCGAAAATGATGACGAGATCCGCCAGCGGATTAGACACAGCCTCCATGCTCCAATCGAGGGACTACGACCTGACGACGATGCAATTTTGCGTCTGACACTTTCGGGGCAAACAGCACGGCATTGGCATGTCCTGCGTGACCGGGACATTTGGACTGAAACCGTCTCGCAAATGGCCGAAGAAACCGGTCGGCTTTGGATCGAGAAACTCAGCTTCGTGCTCGAGGCGCCTGCCACAGCAGTCGAAACTAGTGCCACGGAAGAGCTTGGCAGGCTTATGGAGCAGATCGCGGCCGAAGAGGGGTTTGCAGCGCAGGCGCTGGCCGAGGTCGACGAGGTGCTATCGCAACTTCCGTCGGCTCGGCGTGCCGAGCTCATGTCCGATGCGGAGGCGCTCTCTGCCCTGACAACGGAGCTGGCCGAGGCCGGATCCGAACATCTCTTTGCCCTCATGAAGGGAGCTTCGGAATGACAAGGCTAAGACAGCTCGATCTGGAACTCTTCGGCGGGTTTACCGGCAAGCAATTTGATTTCGGGCCGCGGCGGGACCCCGGCACTCCGGACTTCCATGTGATCTATGGGCCGAATGAGGCCGGCAAGACTACGACGATGGAGGGCTATCTCCGGCTTCTCTATGGGTTCCCGCATCGTGAACCTTACGATTTCCTGCACCAGCGCAAGAACCTCCGGGTTTCTGGGCTGCTGGATATCGACGGAAATGAAACGGCCTTCACGCGGCTTCCGACCCGCGATCCGTCGCTCCGCGATGCTCATGGTCAGGAATTGCCCAACAGCGCGCTGCAGGCGCATCTCGGCGGCCTGTCCGAGGAAGACTACAGGAACCTTCTTTGTCTGGACGATCTGACGATCGAAAAGGGGGGCGAGGAAATCACCCGGGCCAAGGGTGACATCGGGCGCCTCCTGTTTTCTGCAGCGGCCGGGATCAGCGAGCTCTCCGATGTTCTCGACAGTGTACAGTCGGAAGCTGACGGTCTCTATCGCAAGCGCGCGAGCACGACCCGGCTCGCAGGTCTGAAAAAAGAGCATGCCGAGGTCGAGAAGCAAATCCGGGAGCTCGATGTTTCAGCTTCGCAATATCGCGGCCTCAAGAAGGCGGCCGACGATGCCCTGCTCGAGGAAGCTCAGGTTTCCGAACGTCGCAAAGACTTGTTCGCGGCGAAAGCTCAGTTGGACGCCAGGATCAAGTCGTTGCCATTGCTTAGCGAGATCGATGCGCTTGACGAAAAGCTTGCGGATTTCGCCGCCTGGCCTGTGCAGTTGGATGTCGACCCTGAAGACTTGGTGCGGATGCTCGCCGAACAGACCACGGCTCAGCGCGATGTCACGAACCACGGCGATGAGCTCGAAGTGTTGCGTTCGGACTTGGCGGCGATCGAGTACCATCCCGAGCATCTCGCGCTGACGCAGGAATTGGAGGACCTGGACGACTTGAGAAGCCGGTACGCGACGGCCGACCTGGATCTGGACCGGCGTCATAAGGCACTCGAACAAGTTCTCGCAGATATGGGCCGGGCGTCCCAGGATCTTGGTGCCCCCGCCGGTATCGACCCGAAGGATCTGGTACTGTCCTCGGCCGCCTTGTCGGAGCTTGAGCAGGCCCGCGAGCGCATGCGGGATGCGGAAGCCGCCGTCAAACGTGAGCAGGACGAGGTGGCAGCCATCGACGACAAGATCGATGCCGCCAAGGAGCACCTGGGCACCCTTGAGGCCCAATCCTGTATCACTGTCGATTTGGCCGCGGTCTTTGAGCGTTTTGATATCGATACGCTTTCCGCGCGCCATGCGGCGGCGTCAGAGACTTTGAAGACGGCACGTCGCAACCGGCGGGCTGCGTTGGATGCGCTTACCACCAAAGGACAGAGCTTCGACACTCTGCCGACCAGTCCTCTGACATTGGAAGAGGCCGAAACTCTGCTCGACGATTTGCAGAATGCTAGAAAGAGACACGAGGTCGCCGCCGAGGATTTGGAGAATATTCGTGCCGAGATCGCGGAGCGCAGCGCACGGATCGCTCGGATCAAGGCGGTGGACGGACTGATTGATGATGACGAGGCGCGCAACATTCGCACGGGCCGCGACGATCTCTGGAAGGCGCACAGAGCCAGTCTGACCGACCAAACCGCAAATGCCTTCGAAGTTGAAATGGGGCGCGTCGACAGTGCCATGGATCTTCGCCTCTCACAGGCGGCCGATATCGGGACACTGCGCCAGCATGAACAGGATCTAGCGGCTGCGAAAGCCAGGTTGAAAACGGTGGAGCAACAGGTCGAAACGCTGGATCAAGCACGCAATACCGTGTTGGAGCGATTGGCGGGAGCGGCAACCGAAGCTGGTATTGGATGCTTAATTTCGCCGGAATTCTTCGTGAATTGGCTGCGCAAGCTCAATCTTGCGGTGCAAGCTGATGGCGAGCTTCGCCGAATTCAGGATGAGCACCAGGAAACGTTTCAAAAGGCGAACCGGTTGGTCGAGGTGCTCTCGGAACACATCCGTCGGGATGCGCCAGAGTTTGATGAACTTGTCGCCGTAGCAAAAACCAATCTCACGGCCCAGCGCACCCATCAGGAAAACCTGCGAAGCGCCAAAGCGCGAATTGACGAGCTGACGCGCGACCAAACGAAACGCGCTGACAAACTTTCTGGCATCCAAGAGGTAGCCGCTGCGGCCCGCGGCGACTGGGCCTCGCGTGTCACCAGGGCTTTTCCGCAAGGCCTAGATGCCTGCTTGCTCGAGGCCTCTCTTCAACCTCTCCGGGATCTGCGTGAAAGTGACAAGGAGCGCGTTGCGCTGGAGCGCCAGGTCTCGGCTATGGAAGATGACCAGATCCAGTTTGCCGAGAAAGTGCAGGCGTTGGCGCAGCGGGTCGGTGTCGTTACGACAGCGTCGCCTCTGGATAACTACGACGCATTGGCGGATTTGGCGAAGCATGCGGTTGATGCAGACAATAAGGAGCGTGAGCTGAACGAACGGATCAAGGCACATGAAAAGTCTATGGCTGAGGCCCAAAAAGTCCTGGAAGATATCGACCTCGCGGTTGCTGAGCTGGCACGTGTGTTTCCGGAGAGCGTCGACACTAGTTCTCTCGGCGCTCTACGCCAAGCTGTCAGCACGGCTTCGAATGTCATCGCTGATCGCGCCAAGCGTGCGGAGCTTGAGCGCTCGCTGACGTCACATCTCGAACTGGACCGCCTCGAGAACGCACGCGCCGTCTTGGCGGAGGCCACACAAACCGGATTACTGGCTGAACTGGACGAGGTCAGCGCCGATCTGGAAGGCATTGAAATTCGCTATAAGAGCACGATCGAGGCGCGGACCTCTGCCGAGCAAGAATTGCGTGCCATCGGCGGGGATGCGGATGTCGTGCTCCTGGTCGAGAGAAAGACGACGTTAGAACTCGAAATGCAGGAAGCGGCACTCCGGCATTTGGAACTAAGTCTTGGCCACCGCCTCGCAGAAACCGCGATCAGGCGTTATCGTGATGCACATCGCAGCGCAATGATGCGGGCCACCGAAACGGCCTTCGCAGAGCTGACGAACGGTGCCTATTCCAAGCTGCAAACCCAGATCGACGGAGCATCGGAAACCCTGTTGGCCTTGGACGCCAGCGGCATGGCAAAACAGGCGCAGGACATGTCCAAAGGCACCCGTTTCCAGCTGTATCTCGCCCTGCGCGCTGCGGCATACGAGCAATTGGCGGATCAGGGGGCATCGCTTCCGTTCTTTTGCGACGATATCTTCGAGACCTTCGACGAGGACAGAACACGATCAGCCTGTCGCGTCATGGAGCGGGTCGGCAGGCGCGGACAGGCGATCTATCTCACGCATCATCAGCATGTCGTCGATATCGCGCGTGAGGTCTGCGGAGAGGGGGTGCAAATCCATAGCATCGCGGAATAGCGTCGGGCCCTTAGACCCGAAGTACATCATTTCCCGCGGGCAAAGATTATTCAGCCGCCGAGCTACTGCAAGCGGAGCCACACATATCCAGCTAACACCTAGTCCTGCGAATTATTTCCGGTCTGCTTCGAGCCCAAGCTCCGGATCAAGGCGGCGAAGTTCCCGGCCGTAAAAAGCCTCGATGGTGCTGCCAGACGGATTCGAACCCGTCTCCACAAGGACAGTAGGACTGCCCTTATACCGCGCCAAGTTCGCGCCACTCGGCGAGAGCGGCGGCGCGGTTCCTCTTGAAAATGGCTCTGGACGTGAGATTGCGATCGGAGTTGAAATGGTTGGAAACTGAGGCGTGGACAGCGGCGAATTTCTGAAGACTTCGCATCCGCCGAAACCGGAGCATCGCCCGCTCCCGTCGTCGGAATGGTAGGTGCGAGTTCTCCGCCCTGTTGTTGAGCCAGCGACCCGTCTCCTGCCGATCGTCAGCTCCGAGTTCTTTCAGAGCAGCTCCATATGACCGCAGCTTGTCCGTCACGATGACCTCGGGCTGACCGTGTTTCCGCATTGCTTTCTTGAGGAATTTCAACGCCGCCCTCTTGTCACGCGTCTTCGTGACGAAGCTCTCAAGAACCTCCCCTTCGTGATCGACGGCCCGCCAAAGATAATGACGCTCGCCGTTAATCTTCACGAAGATCTCATCGAGGTGCCAACGCCAGCGGCTCGATTTCATGCCTTCGATCCGGCGCTTCCGGATCTCGGAGGCAAACATCGGGCCGAACCTGTACCACCAATATCGAACCGTCTCGTGGCTGATCTCGACGCCACGTTCATGCAGCAGATCTTCTACATTCCTGAGCGACAGAGAGAAACGGACGTACAGCATCACCGCCAGGCGGATGATTTCCGGGCTGCTGTGAAAGCCCTTGAACGGGTCAGGTTTGGTCATGTTCCGACGCTACGAGGCCGCCCTGCCCGTCTCAACCGGAATCCTTCTGACAACACCGGTGGCTCCTCTCTATCGCAGATTCTGACACCTGCACTATGGCGCATTGCGACGCCGGGGAGCGGGAGCCATCCACCCCATCTGCTGTCCGCACTTCGCGACTGATGCTGCGCCGTTGCGCAATGACGGTATTGGGCTCTGAGCCGTCGTTCGCTGCGCCGTATCCCAAGGTCTGCGTACGACCAGAGCAGTTATTGTCGCCGGTAGGCCTGAGCGACCGGATCGCGGACAAAGCTGATGCTCAGCGTTCAATCCCGGATGACAGCTTTCCGAGACCGGTTCATCGCGAACAAGCGAACAGATTGACCACGGCCGGAACCCGCACCACACCCCCTTCGTCGAAACTCTCGAAGGCGGCCCTCACCGCGCTTTCAATCGCCAGCTCGTCATCTTCGGTTCCCTTGTGTGCTTTCATGATCCGAGCCGCGGGACCGACCTTGCTGGCAGCACGCGCTGCGCCGGCAACCCCATCGGGCGGTGTAAGCATAAACTCTACTGGACGCGCCTCGATATTGGAGAGGCCCGCCTGAAACATCAGATCGGCTACTCGATCACAATCCTGAAATGCGGTTGGTCCTGGTGCGGCAGGGTCCCCTTTCGGAAGCGATCCCAGCCTCTGTTCCGCCGCACATGCTGGAACCGAGAACCAGGGGTTCTCGGCCACCGATGCCCAGCAAACAAACACCATTCTGCCATTCTCGTTCAGTGCCTTAGACAGATTCCCAAGGGCGGCGACGGTATCGGAAAAGAAGCTCATGCCCAATCTCGACACCAGAAGATCGAAGGGCCGGCGGGAAAAGTCATGTGTTTGGGCATCGGCCAACAGGAAAGAGGCATTCTGTATGCCTTCCTCCTTAGCCCTGCCGGCGGCGCGTGCAAGAAGTGGCTCGGAGATGTCCACCCCAAGCCCTATGCCGTCCGGAACGCGTCGGGAAGCTTCAAGGGTGCTTGCTCCGGTTCCACATCCTATGTCGATGATACAGTCCGTTGATACGATGTCAGCGGTATCGAGCATCATGTCCAACATACCGGCCATCGCGGTATCCAGAGCATGCTCGTGTTCAAGCCATTTCAGGCCCGCCGGGGAAGCCCAATACTCTGCCTGCGCCTTGTTTGCGACCATGAAATGCGATCCCTGTTTTGATCAGTTTAGCAGTCATTCATGGATCGCGCAGAATATTGTAGAATGGGCTCGGTCTAGCCATTCGCTGCGGTCCGCATGAGTGTCTGGATCGCCGCGATAAGGGGACATCTGATCGTTCCTGTCAGATGTCTCCCGGGTCTACAAAGTGGACTGTGGACCTGCTCCCAGCTTAGCCCCAAGGCCCGTCGCGCCCTGCCCGGGGGGCCGCTGACCGATCACGACGCGGGGTTCCATGGCCCTGCGCCAGTTCCTGCAAGGCCGCCACCCTGTTCTCCGTACTCGGGTGGGTGGCGAACAGGTTGTCATAACCATGCGCATGGAGCGGGTTGATGATGAACATGTGCGCCGTTCCCGGGTTGCGCTCGGCGACGTGGTTGTCGATCCGCCCGGCAAGCGCTTCGATGGGTGCTGCCAGACGGATTCGAACCCGTCTCCACAAGGACAGTAGGACTTCCCTTATACCGCGCCAAGTTCGCGCCA
>NZ_JAWHTD010000081.1:0-8046 GCF_032586235.1 Aestuariicoccus sp. MJ-SS9 | reverse complement strand
CCCTGCAGGCCAAAGCCAACAAAATAAGACATTTCTCACATAAATTCAGAGCGTTGGGCGTTGTTCAGACCCGACTATTCAGGGCCGCGATGGCGATGACACGATCAGTGGCCTGGCCGGAGACGACAACCTTGACGGCAATGACGGCAACGACGAACTGCGCGGCGGGCTGGGGGACGACAACATCGCCGGAGGCATGGGCGAGGATACCGTTATCGGCGGCGCCGGCGACGACAGGCTGAAAGGCGGGGCCGGCAACGACAAGGTCGAGGGCGGCGTCGGCGACGACGACATCAATGCCGGGACCGGTGACGACACGGTCGAGGGCGGTCAGGGCAACGACAGGATCGACGGCAAGAACGGCATCGACACGGCACTCTATTCCGGGTCGATCCTGGATTACGATTTCTCGATCAACGACGATCTCGAGGTCACGATCACCGACACCGTGGGGTCGGACGGCACCGACCGGCTCAAACATGTGGAGTTCCTGCAGTTCAGCGATTTCCTTTACGAGGTGGGCGGCAACAACGCGCCGGTCTCGCTCGACCAGGCGATCATCGTCAACGAGGCGGACGGGTCCTATGTGCTGGATCTGAGCACCCAGGTGACGGATGTGGACGGCGATCCGCTGACCTTCTCGAACATCGCCATCGAGCGCGGCGAAACGCTCATTCCCTTCACTATCCTAGGCGGCGGACTGGTGCGGATTGACCCCGATTTCGGGCTCGACGCGGGTCAATCGCTGACCACGACGCTGCGCTACTTGGTAACTGACGGCGAACTTTCTGACACCGGCATCGTGCCGATCATCATCAACGGCGCCGACGACCCGCCGCCGCCCGTCAATGCGCCCCCTGTGGCGGACGATCTGACTGTGGTGGCCGACGAAGAGGACGGGCCGGTCATCATCAGCCTCTCCGCGCTGATCACCGATCCCAACTTTGCCGACATCGGCGACATCCTGACCATCACCAGCGTGCGGGTCGATGCTGGCGATCCGTCCTTTCCGAATGCTTTGGTGCCGTTCTCGGGCGGAGTCACCTCCGGCGACGGCGGCGACTTGATCCTCGACATCGCCACGCTCGGGCTGGCGGTGGACGAGGGTGAAACCCAGACCTTCCTGCTCAACTACGCCGTCGAGGACGATGTCGGGCTGAGCGATACTGGCGTCATCACGCTTAATCTGATCGGCGACACGCCGGGCGCGGGCAACACCCCGCCGGTGGCGCTCGATATCCCCGGTGCGCCGGGTTATCCTTCCGCCACCGATCCGTTCGGCGGCGGTGTCATACCCGGGGACGTCCTCGTCGACGATCCAACTGCGCTGACCTTCACCATTGACATGAACGATCTGATCTCGGACGCGGAAACCGCCGATGCCAACCTGGTGGTCACCTTCGGCGATCTAGTCCTCGGTCTCGGCGGCGGCGGCGACGGCGGCGCGACCACCGCGCCCTTCAACTATGATGCGACGACCAAGAGCCTGACCATCACCCTGGCCGATATCGGGCTGAGCGATGGCGAAGAGGTGCTGGGCACGCTGGAATACAGCGTCAGTGACGGCATCGACAGCACCTCCGGCCAGATCGTGGTGAACTTCGTCGATCCGCTGAATGCGCCCATTGGCCCAATCCAGCGGGTGTTGGATTTCGAGGACCTCTCCGACGAGGCAGGCGCACAGATTGTCTTGCCGACACTCAACGAACCGCTACAGGCCGGCGATGTGCTGCCCGAATACCGGGGCTTCGGCTTTCGCGGCGAGGCCACGGTGATCGAGACTAACGAGCTGGGCGGCGACGGGCGCAATCCCACGGGGATCAAGAGCGGGCAGACCACGCCCGAGGGCGAGAACGTGCTGGTGGGCACCTTCAACACAATCGTCACCTCCGAACCGGTGCTGGACGAAGAGGGCGAACCGGTGCGCGGCGAGGACGGCCTGCCGCTTGTCATCGTGACCGAGACGCTGGACAACGCCTTTGCCATCCTCGCCCCAGGCCTGACCTTCGGGCCGGGCGATCTGGGGACGTCCGTGAACATTCCGTCCCTGCCCGATCCGCTGCCCGAGGGGGCCGGCACGCCGTTCGACCTCAATGGGCTGTCGCTCAACCTCGCCGACGGCGCGGGCCAAGTGGCGATCACCACCTACGGCGGGTTCGTGGTGGAAGAGACGGATATCAACGGCTTTCCCAGCTTCAACCTGGTGCTGGAGGCCACCGACAGCTTTGTCTTCGACGCCGACAGCGCCACCCCGGCCGAGCTGCTGGATTTCGAGGCAGTGGGCTTTGCCGACGATGTGGGCAACACCAACGCGGCGGCCTTCGATGGCATCTACGCGGTGGAATTCACCACCGACACCGGCGCGGCGGTGGTGCTAGACGACATTCTGCTGACGGTCTGATCCACCCGCAGGATGCGCTCAGGACGCGCACCGGCCCGCCCGAAGGGCGGGCTTTTTTCCTACGCGGTCCGGGCTATACGATAAAGGCCTGTAATGAAGATTATGTTGTTTATTGATCAGAGATGCCTCCGCCGCGCCCCGGGCTTCGGACCTTAAAGCCGCCCCAGCAGCGCCGCCAGCCAGAGCGCGGCCTGCGCCGGCACGCTCTGGCGGTAGACCGGCAGGCGCGCAAAGGCCGCAAGCCGGCGCGCGAAGGGCAGACCGCGCATGGCGGCGAAATCCTCGAGCAGGGTGCGGTTTTCCGGGGTGAACCGGTGGGCCGAGGCCCTGAGGGCGGCGATATTGACCGCGTTCCATTGCGCGAAATCGCCGCGCAGCAGCTGGCGGATGCGGCGCGCCCGCGCGCGCCAGGCGTCGTTGGCGCCGATCTGGTTGGCCCCGTGCTGGCGGTAAAGCAGCGTCGGCGCATCGTCATGCACCACGCGCCCGCCCGCCCCGGTGATCAGCTGGTAGATCCACCAGTCGTGCACCACCACGCGCCCCGCCTCGTGCACCGCCGCCTGCGCCAGGCGCGCGGCCTCCGCGTTGAGCAGGATGGTGTTGCCCGCCACCACGTTCTGCACCAGCGCATTGGCAAAGGACGGGGCGCGCGGGCGCGCGGCCGACAGGCGGCGGCCCCGCAGGTCGGCATCGGTGACCCAGGTCCGGCTGCAATAAAGCGCGGGGCCCTCGATACCGTCGAGCGCGGCGATCCCGCGGCTGAGGCGATCGGGCAGCCAGACGTCGTCCTGATCGGAAAAGGCCAGCCAGCTTTCCGGTGCGGCATGGTCGCCCATCCGCGCCACCAGCGACATGAAATTCGCGCAGCCCCCCTGCCCGGACCCGTCCAGGACGGTCACGTCATGGCCCTCGGCTGCGAAAGCCTCGAGCACCGCGCGGGAATTGTCGGACGATCCGTCGTCGCTGGCCAGCAGCCGCCAGTCGGCATGGTCCTGCGCGGCGATGCTGCTCAGCTGGTCGCGCAGCAGCGCGCCGCCGTTGTAGACGGCCATCAGGATGGCGACAGGGGCGCTCACCCGGGCTTGGCCTGCGCCGCCAGCCGCGCCAGGTAATCGCCGTAATCGTTCTTGGTGAACATCTCGGCCCGCGCCTCGAGCGCCGCGAGGTCGATCCAGCCCTGATCGAAGGCGATCTCCTCGAGGCAGCCGGTCTGCTGGCCCTGCCGCTTTTCCAGCGTGCGCACGAAGTTGCCCGCGTCGAGCAGCGACCCGTGGGTGCCGGTATCCAGCCAGGCATAGCCGCGCCCCATGCGCTGCACGTCAAGCTGGCCCTCGTGCAGATACATCTCGAGCAGCGTGGTGATCTCGAGCTCGCCGCGCGCCGAGGGGCGCACGTCCTTGGCCCGCTCCGGCGCGGTGCCGTCGAGAAAGTAAAGCCCGGTCACCGCATAGTTCGAAGGCGGCACGGGCGGTTTCTCGATGATCGCGGTGGCGCGGCCCTCAGCGTCGAAATCCACCACGCCGTAGCGTTCTGGATCGGCCACCTGATAGCCGAAGACCGTGCCGCCGGTGGCCCGCGCATCCGCCGCCGCCAGCAATTGCGGCAGCCCGTGGCCGTAAAAGATGTTGTCGCCCAGCACCAGCGCCGAAGCGGCACCGGCCAGGAACCCTTCGGCCAGCAGATAGGCCTGCGCCAGCCCGTCGGGCGAGGTCTGCACGAGGTAGTCCAGGCTCAGCCCCCATTGGCTGCCGTCGCCCAGCGTGCGCTGGAACTGCTCCTGATCCTGCGGGGTGGTGATGATGGCGATCTCGCGGATCCCCGCCAGCATCAGCACGGAAAGCGGATAATAGATCATCGGCTTGTCGTAGATCGGCAGGAGCTGTTTCGAGATCCCCATGGTGATCGGGTAAAGCCGCGTGCCGCTGCCCCCTGCGAGGATGATGCCTTTGCGTTTGGTCACTTGAGCGCTCCGAGGTTCGAAAGGGTCGCCCGCAGCCCGATTCGCCAGTCGGGCCGCGCGATGCCGAAAGTGTCTGTCAGCGCCGCATTGTCCAGCCGCGAATTCAGCGGCCGGGCGGTGGGCGTGGGGTAGCTTGTGCTGGGAATATCTTCAACCGCGCAATCCAGCCCCCCCAGATCGAAAATCGCGCGGGCGAAATCGGCCCAGCTGACGTCGGGCCCGCCCGAGAGGTGATAGGTGCCCGATTTCCCCGGGTCCGTCTGCAGCTGCGCGGCGATGGTCAGACAGGCGTCGGCGATGTCGGCGGCGGGCGTCGGCCCGCCCACCTGGTCGGCCACGATGGTCAGCCGGTCGCGCTCGGCCCCCAGACGCAGCATGGTCTTGACGAAATTCGCCCCATGCGCCGAGACCACCCAGGAGGTGCGCAGGATGGCATATGTCCCGCCCGCGGCGCGCACGCCCTCTTCGCCCGCCAGCTTGGTGCGGCCATAGGCGTTCTGCGGGGCGACGGGGTCGGTCGTGGCCCAGGGGGCCGTGCCGGTGCCGGCAAAGACGTAATCGGTCGAGATATGGACCAGCGGGATATGCAGCGCGGCACAGGCGCGCGCCATGGCCGCGGGGGCCCCGGCGTTGATGACCTGGGCCTCGGCCTCATGATCCTCGGCCTTGTCGACGGCGGTCCAGGCGGCGGCGTTGATGACGGCCTGCGGTTTGTGCGTCTCGATGGCGGCGGCGCAGGCGGCAGGATCGCTCAGATCCGCGTCGGCGCGGCCCAGGCAGAGCAGATCGCCGCCCGCACGCGCCAGTTCCATGGCCACCTGTCCGGTCTTGCCGAAGACGAGGATCGTCATTGCCCTGCCTGTCCGTTGTCTCACCTGCCACGACTGCATAGGCGCAAACCTGCGCTGGTGCGAGCGTTTATAGCGTTTCGTGCAGGATCGGGCGCGGTGCGCGGCGCAAAAGCTCCGCAGGGCGTGGTCCTTCAAGAAAGCTATTCAGTGTTGCAAACCCCACGCGCCCGGGGCGCCGCGACCAGCGCCGGACCGTGGGTTGGCGCTGCAACGGCATTTTTCTGCACTTTATCTCTGTCCAGTCATTGCTCCGAACGAGCGATGCGCCAACGTCGCCAAAACGCCAGACCGGCGGGGTTCGCCCTTGGTTCCGCAACTGGGGCGCGTCGAACAAGGGCGCCTTGCCTGGCTCTTTTCAGCCGCCCGTCCCCAGCCGCTCGCCAACGCCGGCGCGGTCCTGCAGCGCGCGCCACCAGGGCTCGTTGGCCAGATACCAGTCGACGGTCTTCTCCAGACCCTCCTCCACCGTGACCGAGGGCCGCCAGCCCAGTTCCTCGCGGATGCGCGTGGGGTCGATGGCATAGCGCGCGTCATGGCCCGGGCGGTCGGTGACAAAGGTGATCTGATCGGCGTAGGATCCGCTCTCTTTGGGGCGCTTGGCGTCGAGAATGGCGCAGAGCGTGCGCACCAGTTCCAGATTGCTGCGCTCGTTCTCGCCGCCGATGTTGTAGCTGCGGCCCAGAGCCCCCCGCTCCAGCACGCACAAGAGCGCATCGGCGTGATCCTCGACATAGAGCCAGTCGCGCACATTGCTGCCGTCGCCGTAGATCGGCAGCGGCTTGCCCGCCAGCGCATTCAGGATCACCACCGGGATCAGCTTTTCGGGAAAATGAAAGGGCCCGTAATTGTTCGAGCAATTGCTCAGCACCACCGGCAAGCCATAGGTATGATGCCAGGCGCGCACCAGATGGTCGCTCGCCGCCTTGCTGGCCGAATAGGGCGAGCGCGGATCGTAGGGCGTCTCTTCGGTGAACTGGCCGGTCGGCCCCAGACTGCCGAAGACCTCGTCGGTCGAGATATGGTGAAAGCGGAACCCCTCCGGCCGCCCCCGCCCCTGCCAATAGCCGCGCGCGGCCTCGAGCAGCGTGTAGGTACCCATGACGTTGGTGTCGATGAAGGTTCCGGGCCCGTCGATCGACCGATCCACATGGGATTCGGCGGCCAGATGCATCACCGAGTCGGGCGCATGATCCGCGAAAATCCGGTCGAGTGCGTCGCGGTCGCGGATATCGGCATGCTCGAAAGCATAGCCGGGTGCCCCGGCTACGCTGGCCACGTTGTCGAGACAAGCCGCATAGGTCAGCGCATCGAGATTGACAACCTCGTACCCCCGTGCGATCGCCAGCCGCACCACCGCCGATCCGATAAACCCCGCGCCTCCGGTGACCAGTACCTTCATGTTCGCCCGCTTTGCTGTGTGTCTTTCCCCGAGGCTCTAGCAGGCTCCGCCGCGGAAAGGCAGAGCGTTTTTGAAGAACGAACCCAGACTGCCCGAATCCCGTCGCGGTCATGTTCAAACTTGGCTGTACATTCACCGTTACACTCATAAATGCCGTAGACATCATTGTCTGCGAACGTACGTTCACTCGAAAATTTGCGGTTTCGAAAGATTAAATGGTCCCAGCTTTTTCGGCAGTGAACTGAACTGGCCCCCGTTTCGACCGGACACCTTGGCCTGACCAAGGATGCTTAAGGATAGCCTTAAGCACGTGCTTATGTCTGAGATAGAAATCATTACCGATGGTGGCCGCCGTCGGCGCTGGTCTGCGGCGGAGAAGCTGCGGATCGTCGAGGAGACGCTGTATGAGGGCGAGAGCATCTCTGGCGTTGCGCGGCGCAATGGCGTGGCACCCAATCTTCTGTATCGTTGGCGCAAGCTGATGCTCGAAGGAGGCAGTATCGCCGTGACAGGGGACGACAGCGTCACAAGCAACAAGACCGTCCGCGAGATGGAAAACCGCATCCGTGAACTCGAACGCCAGCTCGGGCGCAAGACGTTGGAGGTCGAAATCCTCAAGGAGGCTCTGGACAAGTCGCGGTCAAAAAAACCGACCTTGCTTGCGCAGTCGCTGAAACGGGACGATTTGCCGTGAAGGCGGTGGCGACAACACTGGGCGTATCCCGCTCCAACCTGCACGACCGGCTGAACGGGAGCGCGAAGCCGCGTCGGGGCTATCACAAAGCCCAAGACGCGGTGGTGTTGCCACGCATCCAGGCGTTGGTGGCGAAACGCCCGACCTACGGATACCGCCGGATCACGGCGCTGTTGAACCGGGAACTGCGAACGCAGGGTTTACCGCCTGTCAACCATAAGCGCGTGTATCGCATCATGGAGCGCAACAGCCTGCTGCTGCAGCGTTCTGGCTTTGATCGGCCCGAACGGAGCCAAGACGGCAAGGTCATCATGATGCGGTCAAACCTGCGTTGGTGCAGCGACGGCCTCGAATTTGCATGTTGGAACGGCGACGTGATCCGCCTGGCCTTTCTGATCGACGCCCACGACCGCGAGATCATCTCCTGGCGCGCCGTTGCCAATGCCGGGATCAGCGGGTCCGATGTCCGCGACATGCTGCTCGAAGCTGTCGAGAGCAGGTTCGCCACGCACCGCGCGCCGGAAAAGGTCGAGGTGCTGTCGGACAACGGCAGCGCCTACACGGCCAAAGACACCCGCATCTTCGCCCAGCAGCTCGGGTTGAAGTCCTGCTTCACGCCGGTGAAGAGCCCGCAATCCAACGGGATGTCCGAGGCCTTCGTAAAGAGTCGGGTTTGAACAACGCCTTCAGGCGGACTGAAGGCGGAGATTTTGTGTGGTGGGCGTGTGCAGGTCGGCGAAC
>NZ_JAWHTD010000080.1:0-8462 GCF_032586235.1 Aestuariicoccus sp. MJ-SS9 | reverse complement strand
GATCATCCGCGTGGCATGATCTCAGCGGGGAAAGGGGCAATCACGCCTCAAGCCCTAGTTCTGCAACAACGCCCATCGAAGGCAAAGCTGTCCTGCCCCGATCCGCCTGAAAGCACGTTGTCTGCAGTGTTCCCCATCAGCCAGTCATCGCCTGCGCCGCCATTCGCATTCTCAATGACCGTGCCGAAGGCCAGACCCAAATTGTCCGTGCCGTCGGCCACGGTCGTACTGAATTGGCCAGGACGCAGGTCGAGCCGTACGGTGAAATTCACGCCGGAGAGGTCGAGTGTGTCCAACCCTCCTCCGTCCCAGAGCGTCTCGTTCACGCCGACAATCGCAGTGGCGTCATAGATGGTGTCGCCCGCACGCGTCTCCGTATCGGCGCCGTACAGGAATTGCAGCGCTGCGATGTCGTAGAGCTGGTAGCCTGTCACAAGCCCTGAATATCCAAGATGCCCGACATAGGACATGACGCTGAATTGTTGTGTGTCCTCCATCACCGGAAGATCGGGATGCTCAAGGCCCAGGGCATGAGCCACCTCGTGTAGAAGCGTCTCCCGAGCCTGTGTCCCGGTCTCCAGTCCCTGGCCCATCAACGAGTCGTCGAGGTAGACATCGCCTCGGAAAGTGCCCTCTTCCGGGCCGCGAAGCGCCGAGGCGACGCCTCGCGTCGCACCGCCCAGATCGGAAAATGCGAGGCTGATCATGGCGTCCTCGGCGAGTTCCACCTCAACGAAGACAAGATTGGTCAAAGCCTCGATCTCGTCGAACACCTCGCGCAAAACGGCGCGTTCCGCGTCGGAGAACCCGAAGTAATTATCCGCGCTGCGCCCAGTGTCATAGCCGGGCAACGCATCGGGTGTGGCGTAGGTCACCACCTGTCCCGTGCCAAAATCGTCGGGATAATTCACACGCAACGTGGAGTCGCGCGGAAGAAGCGCTGCGATTTCTTCCGTCAACCCTTCTGGCGCCAGAACGTCGAGTGTTACCGTCGCCGTAGCCATACCGCCCAGCCCGTCGGAGACGGTGTAGGTGAAACTGTCGGGCCCGGCAAAGCCGACGTCAGAGTCATAGCGGAATACGCCATCGGCGCCCATCGTCACCCGCCAGCCCTGGGCCGTTACGCGATCGTAACTGACGATCTCCAGAGCCCCACCTTCAGGGGCGGTGTCATTTTCCAGCACCGAGACAGCTGACAAACCCAGTCCAGCGGTCTGAGTGAGCACATCGTCCCGCACTGCGAACAGCCCCGGTTCCGGATCGTTGGTGGGCTCCTGCTGCGGCTCCGGCGCCACATTCAGTGTCACCACCGCCGTGTTTTCGGCCTGCCCGTCGCTCACGGTGTAAAAAAAGCTGTCCTCGCCAGAAAAGCCTGCGGCCGGCGTATACTGGAAGCTGCCATCGGCGCCGAGCTGCACGACCCCTCCCTCGGCACTTGTCCCCGACCAGGCCAGGACGCTCAACGTATCGCCGTCGGGGTCGCTGTCGTTGGCCAAAAGCCCTGTGGCTTGCAGAGTAACGCCGCCTTGCGCTTCGAAGACATCATCGACGGCGACCGGCGCATCGTTGAGCGCAGGTTCCACGGTGACGGTGACCAGGGCGGGGGCCTCGCCGCCCTGCCCATCGCTCACCCTGTAGACGAAACTGTCCTCGCCGGAGAAGCCCGTTGCAGGCACATAGGTGAAACTGCCATCGGCTGCCATTGTGACCGAGCCACCCATCCTGCTTGTCGCATCGGCGAAAACAACAGCAAGCGCATCGCCGTCCGGGTCGGAGTCGTTTCCCAGAACGCTTGCGCCCAAAAGCATTTTTCCCGCCTGCGTCGCGACCGCGTCATTGCGCGCAAGAGGCGCGTCATTTTGGGCGGCAACGTCGATCACGATCTGCGCCGAGGCAATCTGTCCGAAACTGTCCGTCACAGTGTAGACGATGTTCTCACGGCCCCAGAGATTGGCATCAGGCCGATAGGTGATCGTCCCGTCCCCGTTGATCGTGACCGCTCCAATGGCCGCTCCGCTTACTGACGTCAGCGATATGTCTTGACCAAGGTCGTTGGCGAGGACGTCGAGTGTGAGTTCCCCGTCCTCGGATACCAAGCCAGCATCGCTTATGGCGACGAGCGTCGGGGGCGTGTCTTCAATCCGTATGGCCTCGACGATCTGGTCCGAAAAAGCCAAAAGCTCGATCCCGTCGAGCAGCGCTTCGCCTTCGTCCCAAATCACCCAGAGCGCATCGCCCTCCCATTGAAAGGCATAGTCTCCATAGGCCGCATCGAAAATCGCTGTGTCAGTGCCTTCAGCACCCACCAGAGTGTCGGAGCCACCACCGCCCGAAAGCGTGTCATCCCCAAGGCCGCCCGACAATAGGTTGTTGGCGGAATTGCCGGTCAATCGATTGTCGGCGTCATTGCCCCAGCCGCTCAGAGCGTCGCTGCCAAGCAGCAGCAGGTTTTCGACGTTGTCGCTCAGCCACCAGTCGACGAAGGATCGCACCTCGTCGGTTCCAGAATTGCGTCGTTCGACCACAACGTCTCCTGCATCGTCCACCAGATAGACGTCGTCGCCCTTGCCGCCCTCCAAAAGGAAACTGCCCCCGATTGCAGAAAGCGTATCGTTACCGTTTCCGCCTGAAATCAGCGGGATGCCCGTGTCAGAACTGTCGGGCGGGGCCTCGCCGGCAGAGCCACCCTTTCCCTTACCTTTGCTTGCCATCTGGACTGGCCTTGTTGGAAGGCACCGCCCCCTGGCGCCCGTTGACGGAATTGGGATTCAGCGGAAGAACTTGCCTGAATATTGCGGTTTAAGTGTGCCTCAAAAGCGGCGAATTCTCGGCGTCGTGTCTCAAGGCAAATATTTCGAAGTCGTGGGGTTTTGTCGAAACTCGAACGTTTTCGACGCAGAACGCCGAGAGAACCCGAACCCGGCCGAAACTTGGGGGTCCTGTTCGATTTCGATCGCGTTGCTCGGGGGCATGGCGGGTCTCGCCGCCGAGCACGACGAAGAGAAGACCGCCTTGATCGATGCGGTCGAACTGAAGGCTCATCGAAGAGCTTCCAGCATGGGCGTCAAAAGGCGGACGTGGCCGCCTGATTGGCCGAGCCAGGGACGAAATAAATACCAAGTTGCACGCCATCTGCGACAGATGAGCCATGTCGCGCCATTGGTCCGAGCGACAATGGCGAATGCCGCCAACTCAATCTCTTTGTGATCGCAGGGCAGTTTAGCGATTACTTCGGTGCTCGGGCATTGCTGGGCAATATTCCAAAAGTCGGATGGCTGCTCGGGGTCGAGGGTATGACGCTGGCTGGTTCAGAGAAGCATTGAAAGGCAAAAGGTTACGCGCCTGTATTCCCGGTCGAAAGTAACGAAAGACGACCGTCAAATACGACAAGCGACGATATCGGCGCCGCAACCACATGGAGAACATGTTCGACAGGCTCGAGGATTAGCGGCGCGTGGCAACCCGTTACTGCCTATGTCGCAAAGCCTTTCTGTCCGCAATCATTCTCGCTGCAACCGTGATCTATTGGCTATCAGTCCTGACGGTAAGAAGCCCCAGACTGGGCTGTCGTGTTTTCAGCGCCGTCGCTGCAATGCGGTAGGAACCAAAGAAAACCAGGGAAAAGGCGACAAAGGCGATGAAGGCCGGCAACGTCTGATCCCACAAAAGTACCCCGGTCAGAGGCGGAGCGGCAACGAAGGGAACGAGGATAAGGGTTGTCAGTGGATTGACAATCTGCCGCCCTTTTTCGCGAAACACACGCCTCTCTAGAGCCCGCATTACCATGTGGTGCGCGTGAAGGCGATCGGGCTGCATTGCAGCCCTTTTCTGTCGCTTACGCCGGTAGATGGCGAGAACCGTATCTGCAACCGGCCAGAAAAAACACAAGAGGATTGCCCAGGGAGTGACCGACGTTGAATTGAGTAGGATGCTGATGCCGAACCAACTCAGAACAAAACCCAGAGTATACGCGCCGGCATCGCCAAGGAAGATCTTCCCAAAGGGGTAGTTCAACAGGAGAAATCCCAGAATGGAGAACCCGATCATCGAGGCCAGGAGCACCATTTCCTCATAACCCGCATTCGAAGCAATCATCGTCAAGGCGACGGTCGCACAGAGCGCCGCGATCCCCGCCAGCCCGTTAACCCCATCGATCAGGTTGAAGCCATTAGAAATCCCGGTAACGACGAATATCGTTAATGCGGCTCCAGTGGCCCAGTGGCCGGCCAAAGGATCAAGAGCTGGAATGCCTAACCGTGGGATCCACGCGTCAAGTAAAACGATCGTTGCCAGGGAGGCCATGACAGCTGCGGCGAGCCGGACCTTGGGGGGCTGGTGCCATCCCAGGTCTTCAGCCAAGCCGGCACAGAAAAGGATAGATGTCGCCAAAAGAAATTTGGCGTAAGGCTCTGTCAGTCCGCCCGGCGCAAACAACAGTGAGCAAAGCACTCCGAGGAAGATGCCAATGCCTCCAGTCCGCGGCGTGGGCTTTGTGTGGGTTGCCTGGATGGATGTCAGGTCATCAGAACGGCCGGCCAACCGAAAGTGTCTGCCTGTCGCCCATACAAGCAAGAGACAGGTGATAAACGACAGGAAAAGAACCGACCCGCCCGCAGTGAATATGGCTGATGTAAAGGCAGAGTTCACCGATAAAACCTCAAAAACGCAGTTTAAATGCTGAAGTTTGGATCTAACAGGTCAAGTGGACCAGATCACGTTGTAGGCCAGCCATCGGAGAAAATAAAGGGCGCCTCCGTGCTGTCGTTAAGATTCGCCAGATGGTCTGCGGCAGCGTCGAAGCTGCCGATCCAGCACGAACGGATCTTTAAAAGGCTGACGGACTGCACCTGAGGCCCCGAAAGGGTCGGCTTACAGACTGGCCCGCTGACCATCTGGTTCTGGGATGCGGTTTCGTTGCGGAAGGTGCCGCTCATCTGCTTAGACAGGCGCCGTTCTGATGATGTTCTGAAGACGAACTTGCTCGGGCGTGAACGCATAACAAGAGGCTGACTGCTGATTCTCAGTGACCGCCTCTCAGCCCATCGTGCAAGGCTTGGAAACAATCCCGCGCCTGGGGGGTGATTGTTCCCGCAGTTGAGGCAATATTTAAGATTCCACCCTAAGTGTGTCTAAAATATGGCAAATGTTTGACATAGGTCAGATCGCGCAGGCATGATGCCCCCTAATTTGAACTGAGAAATTCTGGCACTTGGCGGTTGGCATACCTTGTGATGTCGGCCGCAAAGTCTGGTTTTCGAATAATTCGGGGGCGATCAACGTCTCCCAGCTTTGACGATTGTGGCAGGCAACGACAGGCGCACCTTCGAACAGTCGAGGGGCAGTGCGGCGTTGGTGTCTCATTCCCTCGAAAAGATGGTTTTCGCTGGCCGAAGATCAGGGCTGCTCGCGCGCGATTAGGCTTCACGTGCGGGAAATTTTGGGGGAATAACGATGGCTGAATTTCAGGATACCGGCGTCCATGTCATGGTGGACGAAACGGAGGGTCTTCAGAACCTGGAGACCACCGGCGAGACGGGTCGTGAAACCGACAAGGACGACAATGACATTGCTGCCGGGCTGGTTTCCCAACTTTCCCCAGAAGCCTACTCATTGTTTACCGGCCTCGGAGACCCGATCGAGTATGCCCTGAGCGGCTACACTGGTGCTGAAGGTGATACCGGGCAGGAGGTCTTCACGGTCACAGCAGACAGTGAAAACTCCCTCCTTACGGGTTTGACACTGACCGCGACCCTTGATGGCGTGCCGTTCCCCGTCTGGGATGGTGGCGGCTTCGATCCAGCAGATATTGGGGAAACGTTCAACAGCGGAATCGATCTGCTCGATGATCAGGATATCTACCTGTTCCAGGCTCAGCAGGACCCCAACCTGATCCTTGGCGTCGCTCCCGACGGATCGGTCGCTTTCGGCATCTACATGGAAATCGTCGAAGACGAGAACGGCTTCATCACAGGAGGCAAGCTCTGGACCGCCCTCTATGAGCCCCTCTACCACTTGCAACCCGGCGCAGATGACGAGTCGGATATCATCCTCGACAACCTCGTCTACGTCTCTGCAACGCAAGCCACGACCTTTGACCTAGAAGGCGTTCCTTCCGGCCAAAACCTGCACATCACAGCCGCAAGCTCAGACGGTGGCGTCGCCATCGTTGTTACCGGGAAAAATCCCGCTGACGTTTCTGGTGGGCAAAGTCTGAACAACTGGGACAGTGCAAATACCAGCAAGGGCGGCGGCCCTGTGACCTTTGGCTCGAACAACCAGATGCTCACCGCAGAGCCTTATGGCGGTGACGGCCTCGTTATCTCTTTTGTCGAGGATACAAACCCGAATTACACGGTCGCAGAAATCGATCCGCGCCTGGATCAAAACGAGGCGGACCTGGAATCGACCATCCAGTTCATGGTGGTCATGACGCGCATCGACCTCGTTACTCTCGGGCTGGATTTGAGCGATCCGATCGAGGATGGAACATACACGATCACCAACAGTTCCTCGGAATTCGGTGATTTCAGCTGGACTGCATCGGGTAGCCTTGTGCGAGACCTGGTCGCGCAAATCAACAACTCTACCGCTACGTCTGGCCTGTCTGCAGAGATCGATGACGCCACGGGCGAGCTTCTGATCCAGTCTTATACTGGTGATGCGATCACCTTCTCCAGTCAATTTGAGGGCGATTTTGGCATTGGGGGCGATACATTTTCGACGCCTGAACCAAGTGATTTTGCGGCCACAGAAGTGTCTTTCGATGTGGTGCAGACACAAGGCGGCGATACTGCCGTTGTCAAGATCACCGCCCTCGACAGAGACCTTCTTCCTGGAGATATCTACGCAGACGGCGTCAAGGAACTGACAACCGTCGCCTCCATCGCCTTGCCGGGCGAACCGGGGTCTGTTGACCTCACTCCTGGCGATTACACTTTCAGCATCGACATCGATTTCAACCGTGATGGGGACACCGACGATACAGGTGAAAACCTCTCGTACACCTATACCGCCGAAGAAGGCGATACCTTTGCCGACCTGATATTTTTCATCAACAAGCTGACCCCCGAGCATGGCATCAGGGTCGGCCTGATCGACATGGGCGACGGCACCTTTGAGGCTCAATTCCATTCCCGCAGTGGTGAGCCAGTTACGTTTTCGGAAACGTTCGATTCCATTGGGAACGGGTTTGTAGATGACCCAGTCTTCACGGGCGGTTTTGTAACCTATGATACTCAAGCGCTTGATGACATCGCTGAGATCAAGACGATCACCGTGTCAGGCGATCGGGGCACCGACGAAATTCCGGATCCCTTCACCATCACCTTCTATGATGATGGCACAACAGACCCGGATTCGGACGATCCTCTTGTCTATGGCGTTTCTGTCGAATGGAACGCAGACGGGACGGCCACGGTTTCCGGCGCTGTTGCAGGGGACACCATCACCTATCTGACGGACACTCCCCACAACCAACTCTTCATCGAAAACGATGGCACCGGCAATCCGAATGACCGCGATACAGCTGAATTCGACGTGGGCAACATCGTCATCGTCGAACGGACCACAGACTCGTTCGAAATCGGAACGCGGATCAAGTTTGATGATGATGGCCCTGTTGCGGTTTTGGATCGCAACCCGGAGATTTCCGTTGAGCTGGATGAGACAGTAGGGCGCCAGGATATTGATGGGAACCCATTGACGGAGCCAGATCGGTCTGCCGATGGCGAACTAACTTACGACCCGACGAATAATGACCGTGGGGGCGGCTCTATTTTCATAAACGACCCAGGCGGCGTTGGTATTGTCAACTTGTTGACATTTTTCAACGGTGTGCTTTCCGATGCTGTTCTGACCGCTGCCGACGACATTGGTCGAGAGCACTATGCGATCAGCGGGTATCGTGAAGGTGTTGTCGGCATCAATTCTCTGACTGATGTTGGGACGGATGAGGAAGGTTCCTCGGTGGTTCTCGATCTCGAGTTGAACCTAAGTGGAGCCGATTTGACGATCATTCCGATTGCTGGCGGCGGTAGTGCCATTGCAACCGATTTGAGCACTACCGGCGGTGACGGGGTCTACTTGATTGAGGTAGAGGGTGTGATCCTGGGTGTTACCGGTGTTGTAACGGGCGGCGAGCTCGTTCTGGATGACGCCACCAATCCCGCAGAGGTAGTTCTTGGTGTAGCCATCAATTATCAGGGTTGGGTTGGGACAGTCCTCTACACGTCACTTTATCATGGTGACCCCAGCAAGTTTGACGAAGGAGTTGATCTGGTTGCTGATAGTGGCACCAGCTACATAAACGCGTTGCTCACGGTTACAGACGGCGATGACGATTTGGATGACGATCGCATTCCGATTGGCGATGCGGTGATCTTCCAAGACGACGGTCCTGTTGCGGATGTGACGACGACGGGCACGGCGGTGACGCTGGACGAGAGCCTTGGCAATCAGGAGGA
>NZ_JAWHTD010000079.1:0-8502 GCF_032586235.1 Aestuariicoccus sp. MJ-SS9 | reverse complement strand
CGGCGATATGCTGTTCGAGGTACTGAAGTACGATGTCTTCGGTGATGGCGCCGTTGGTTGTCGAGAAATACCCGAGCCCCCAGAACCTGCGGGCCCAATAGCGCCTGCGCAGTTCTGGGAACGCTCGTTGCACCTTGTGAGACGAACGACCCTTCATCTTGCGCACCAGATCGGAGATCGCGAGCTTCGGAGGCACGGATACGAACATGTGGACGTGGTCGCTCGACAGCACCCCGCGCAAGATGTCGACATCGTTCTCGCGGCAGACCTGGCGACAGATGTCCCGCACGCGCAGGCGCACCCGGCCTGTCAGGACCTTGAAGCGGTACTTTGTCGACCAGACGAGGTGGTACCGATGGTAGAAGACGCAGTGTTTGCCCTTGTCATACTGCATGATCGTATTCTCCCGAAAATGAACCTCCGACCCCGGCTCCGGTTCATTTTCGGGAGAATACGATCATACGACGATTCTTCGCGCTGAAGCGCTTCCGACTGAAAGTCGGAGGGTTTGCTCCAGAGCGTGGATACTGAACACCGTCCTCGCGACCCGTGCCCGCACCGGTTGCTTCCACGGCAAAACCCCAGCCGACGAACAAGCCTACTTCGAAGCCTTTTCAGGTGAAGTGCTAGTCGCTGGACCGGGTTTCTCATTCGGCTGGCTGCTCGCCGCCATTCGCGTCATGAGGGTTGCGTTTGTCGTCCACAAATGGATAGGCTTAACGAACTCGATGCAGTCGTGCATAATTTCAGTCTATTACTATTATACATAGACCTCTTCCAGTCGGCCTGATTCAATTAGCTTAACTGCATCTTGAAGTGCCTTTATTCGATTTTGGGCTGCCCTTGCTTGCATCTGGTTTTCTTCGATTGCATTCAACGCCCAAGCCAACATGACATCCGCATCGCGCTCTGCACCTCGCTTCAAGTAGATAGGTGCACGTCGATTGTTGGGGTGGCGCATATCAACAACATCTTCGGGGCGATAGTAGTTTTCACTACCAGCTAGAAGTTTGATCATGTCGTCTTGATTTCCAAGAAACTCAATCTCAACTTCGTCTTGGTTGAGCCGCGATCTTTCAGTCAAAACACCACAGTACGTATCGTACAATTCTCCTTTCCAAACAACGCAAATCTGTGAATAACAACAATAAGAGGCTAGGTGATTATGATCATCTTTCCATTGCCATCTATAAACGTCTTGTTCGCGCATGTCAGTCCTTTCAATATTGTCTCGATGCATTATAGATATTTAATAGCCATGCATACCGTTGATAAGCGTCTGGGAATGTATTAGCCGCCATTCTGGTCTTCAGGTTTATCGCATATCAATTGAGGGTTTGTAGGTAAGATGTTCTCCTGTTGGCCGAAGTGCGAGGGTTTGGTAGCTAACCTTGCGTTTCTCTGATATTGTTCGTCCGACTCGGACGGGACTAGTTAGAGGTGTCCCATGAAATTTCTCGCAGCTCTTGTAGCCCTTGCAACGCCAACGTTCGCACATGCGGATGACTGGCACGGCATCTGGACGACTGATCCGAGCGCCTGTCAGTACAAAGACATGATTGGCGAGCATGATCCAACACCTGTTCTGTATTCAGCAACTTCGTTTATCGGTTATGAAGTGCGTTGTGATGTTAAGAGGTCTGAACGAATTTCCACTCTTCCTGCTTGGCGCATTACGCTCTCCTGCATGGGCGAAGGCATGTCATACGACGAAGAGCGCTTACTCATGATATCCGAGGATGGCCGCCTCTGGGAATTTGATGGTGTCTGGGAGCCGATGGGCTTCACACGCTGCGAGTAAAGCTGCTGAACATTCCGAAAATGACTGCGTAACTACTTACCCGGAAATCGTGGCAGACTCAGTCGTGTCCCTCTCGGCTGGAGGAGGCGAGCACCAACCGGCTTGGTTAGCGATAAAGACCAAAATGTTAAACGCTGCCTACGAGGCGTTTGGGCCTCCGCAGACCTGGGCCACCCCTCCCTAGGCACGGCACTACGGTTGTGAGAGGCCTAGTGGCCTTCTCGGTCGACCCTTTCTCTTGAGATAAAGTGGCCCTTGCGGATCAAACGGTTTGATAACTAGCAGCGCAATTTTGGGGCGAGATCAATCTGGACGTTCGACGATGTTTCCCGTCCCCAGACTTCAAGCATGCCCGACTACCGCTTTGAACTATGCGCACCTGCTTCCAATGTCGGTTGGGTCCGCACAGATGCAAGGAATAGAGCGCCACCAAAAGCATGTGGTGCAACTATTGTGTCTGCAACTTCCTTTCACCGGTCGTTTCCCCAATTCCGGCGAACGTCATCTCCGTCGGGGCAACCCGTGATCTCCGGCAACTATGGTCAGCGCCCGTCACCTCCAGCAGGCGCTCAACCGGCGTCACCGACATCGGTGTCGGCTGCGGCATCCTCTGAGTTGAGCTCGGCCCGCCACCAGTCCACGTCGTCAATTCGCTGGTCCGTCCCTCGGGTTGCCCGCACGGTCGCCGCGCGCAACGAAGGGGAAGCGTCTTCATCGCGGCAGACCGCCAACCCGGCCGGAACGCCCAATAGGGCGCCAATGCTGACGCCGATCCCGGCGCCCCACGGGCTCATCGTCCAGGCATTCAACGATAAGGAGTAGAGGAAATACCCGGCAGCCGACATCAGGCCCCCGATCATCGCGATCGAGACAATGTTGCTACGGTCGAAAGGCGCGGTTGCGAGACCGGCTAAGACGCCAGCGCCAATACCAACTCCGGCGGTCACGAGAACGTCCGTCAACAAGTCTCCGGCGCCCAGTTGCAGCGCCCTCAGATCAAAGGAGACAGCCGCCCCAATCATGCTGCCCAAAAAGCTCCCCGCGGGCCCCATGATGAGGACCACCATGACGATGGATGCAGCTTTCGACAAGGCGGTCGAAGGTGAAGCCGGTTTTACTGCGCTGGGTTTGCGCAACCGCTTGTGGCGTCCCATGATGGCGTCTCCCCTCGCCATACTTTCCTTTGCGGTAGTGTAGGAGGACGGACTTTGCTCTTCAATAACGCGTTAAACTCTGCGGCCGGTGACCAACATCTTGGGCCGGATTCATCCCCTGCATTGGGTCGTCGACTGGGCGCGCTTGACAGTGGATGTCCCGAGCCCCGACGCCTAAGCTGGTTACATGGCTTTCAAAGCAATACCCCGATGGCTCCTGGTCGCAGTTTTGTGCGCACTAGGGGTCTATGCCTACGTCAGCGTTATAGAAGACCTGATCGGCGCTGCGTTTTTGGGCGTCTTCTCGGTAACCGTGGTTTACAAAATGGCCACGCGCGACTTGACCCTTTCTGAGGCGATGGCGAACGATGACGACTTCACCGACCAAATCACGGTTCAGGACGGTGTCGTCTATTTCGACGACGGCCAGGACGACTGGTCGGAACCGGTAACAAATTTCGACGGCGTGTTGTGGCGGGTGGAACGAGCGGCCCGCGACAAGACCGGTACCTGGAACATCCTCATGCTGGTCCACCGCACCGATTCGAAGCGCTCTATCACCCTTTACCGATCGCAGACCGATTATGGCATGCGCCGGCGTTGGAGCGAAATGGCGCTCGCCATCGGCTTGCCGGCCCTGCGCGATTCCGGCGACGGAAATGTAACGCGTCTTGAAGTCGCGGACCTGACCCGATCAGTCCGCGAGCGGGCTCGCCAAGGGCGCATAGCGGATTTCTTCGATCAGCAGCGGGAAGTCCCCAAGGGCCTGACCTGGTGGCATGCCGACGGCATGGTTTCGGTGGTGATCCGCAAGTCGCGCTGGCCTTTCCTGCTAGGCCTGGTGCCGGTGCTGTTCCTCGCCGTGATGCTGCCCAACGATCCCCTAGTAGTGAAGCTGGTGATACTCAGTTTGCCTACGGCGATCCTGCTGGTCTGGATGGCGCTGGACTATCGCATCGAAATGACGCCGGAAAACATCACCATGCGTCGGACGCTCGGCGTCTTGGCGCTGCCGGGCAGGCGCTATCCACTCAACGCGATCATGGAAGTGCTGAAGGTTGGCGATATGATCGCGAGCGTGCGCGTTGAGACCGACCGGAAGGTCCTAAAGATCACGCCGTTGAGCTCGAAAAAGGCCGAGTGGTTGTATGTTTTCCTAATCTCGGCCCTCGCGACTGCGCCGGAGCCCGCCACGGTGCAATAACCCGTTGGCTGCAGTGGCAGAGAGCTCAGTTTTCGCCGTTCGGCGTGAACCGATAGGGGCCGGAAAAATAAGCGCGCGCACCACAAAAACTGCGCTCGTCGTCGTACTCGATTGCGAGCGTTACGACCCCGCCATCGCCTGGGGTTAACGTCATGGTACGGTCTGTCTCGGGAATCGGCCAGGAAACCTCGCCGGCTCCGGCCCGGCTGGCATTTGCACCCATGACCTCGCAAAGATGTCCGTGTCTCAAGGTCACCGTAGAAATATAGAACCCGTAGTCGCCGCGAGGTCCCGCCGCGAGCGTCAGATCGCCCACGATCTCTTCGGGGCGGACGACATAGTCGTAGACACCGGAAAGCTCCGGAACACCCAGATCCTCCTCGATCTGCCGGCCCAACGCGACCCACCGACGCGCCAACGCAGTCCAAAGACAGACGCGGTCGTCTTGGCAACGGTCTCGCTGTTTCAGCCAGTTCTTCTGCGCGTCGACGACGCCCGGGTGCTTTGACCGCAGAGCGCTGAATTGGCGAGAGATTTCCCGGTCCATGAGCATCGAATACGCATCGTCGCAAATCGTCTGTTCCACGGCGGTGCTCGCCTTCGCGCAATCAAAGCTCGCTCCCTCATCCGCCAGAGCATTGCGCTGCTGAAGAGTTGCCAAGACAGCCAGCGAAATTCCGAGTAAGTAATACCTCATTCGTGACCCGCCATTCCATGCACCTGTCGTGGAAACGGTACCAAACCCTGCAAATACGGCAAAGCCAGCTCTTCAGCCCGTCGGCAGGTATCGGTCCAGCACTGCATCCACGATCCCGGCCTGAAGCCGGTCGCCCGTCTCCTCATCCACCCCAAGCACATCGGACAGCGCGATATGCTGCTCCAGTCCGGTGAGCATCGACAGGCGACGCACGAGATCGTCGAATTCGGACGGTTTCATCTTCGCCCGAACCGGCTCCAGGGCGGTCGAAAAGGCCCGGACCCGTCGCGCGCCCCTAAGCTGGACGGCCGAGTCTTCCGCCCAGTTGCGCATGGTCTGCGCAAGGAATTGGCGGAACTGCCCTTCATGCGCGCGGATAAAGCCGAGGTAATATTGAGCGACGCGATGCACTCGCGCGCGCGGCGCGCTCGCAGCAGGTGAGAGTGCCGCAAAGGATGTTTTGGGCCTTAATAGTGTCTGATTTCGAGCTGTCGCCAGGTATTCCGGGCGCTATCGCTCTACAGTCATCATCAATCTCTCGGCCAGCGATCGATCCCCTGTTCCAAATAAGCGAAGATCGTATTTGCTCTCAGATTGGATGAGATGCTGGGTGGCGCGCTGATGGTCAAGCGGTCAACTACGCACGCGAAGGCAGAAACCTAGCGCAAGTCCAGAGCGGTCTTTCTTTTGGTCGGCCCCAATGTCTCCTTTGCGGACAAGGACTCCGTTTAACGCCCTAAAGCAAGGCTCCCACCCAAAGGCCCAGTGCAAAAACCGTATGGGCGGCGAGGTTCATAACCCGAACCTTCCACGGATTGGGGGTCTTTGACGCAGCCCAGCCGAGCCCCATGCCCGGTTGCAGCAGGAACCAGCCAAAGCCCACCATGAGGATTGAAAACAAAAATGCGGGCAGAAATGTAGGATGAGCCAACCATCCGGGTCCCATGATTGTCGCAAGTGCGACGCCATAGATGATCCCCACCGAATAGTGAAAGACCCAGCCAATCTGAAGTTCTCCGGGCACGTTGGCTGCCTCAGAAATCGCGTTGTGAAATACTGTTCCGCGGGGCAGGTGAGCCACCCAGCGTCCAGGCATGGCCCAATTGGGCAGCGGCTGCCCGGCAAATCGGTTTAGCGCCAGTGCCCATAGATCCATTGCGCCTGTCGCCAGCACGCCCATGAGCACCCCCGCAATCATGTTCTCCGCCATCCTGCCTCTTTCATAGCCTGCGGGTCTTGTCCCAGGTTTCCGGCACTATGACCAGACCCGGGTGCACAATCTCCACAATGCGGTGGTTCAGGTCACCTCGTGGGGATGTGCAAGTACCTCTTAGCCAGGTGAGCCGATGAGTGTAGGACCAAGCCATTTGTATTCGAGCCACATGCCCATCGTTTGGCTTGTACTCTACCAACTCATCCTTAACGGTTGACACTATTTTGCAGGTTCGGCGAGCTCCGCGTTCGATCACTCGATTGTGGTGCTAAGGCCTGCCAAAGCCCGAGCGGTGATGGCATCCCAGTCCCAAGCGATGCCAAGTCCGGGGGCCGAGGGAGCCATCGCAAAACCATCGTGGATGTTGAGGCGAGAGGTGGTGATGTCGTCCAGCTGCGGGATGTATTCCAGCATCGGGGCATTGGGCACCGCGCAGGTCAGGCTGACATGGAGTTCCATTAGGAAATGCGGGCAGATCGCAACGTTGAAAGCCTCGGCCATATGCGCGATCTTGAGCCAGGGAGTGATGCCGCCCACGCGGGCCACATCGGCCTGAACGATCGTGCATCCGCCCATTGCCAGATAATCCTTGAATTGGCTGGCAGAATACATGCTCTCACCAACGGCGATGGGAACCGGTGAGGCGGCAGTCAGTTGGACATGTGCTCCCACATCGTCGGCAGGCATTGGTTCTTCGAACCAGCCAATGTCGAATTCGGCCAACATGTCGGCGCGACGGCGTGCCTCGGCGAGGGTGAAGGATTGGTTGGCGTCGACCAGGATTTGATAATCCGCGCCAACCGCCTCGCGCACGGCCTTCAGACGCGCGCGATCTTCAGCCAGCGTCGGCTTGCCGATCTTGATCTTGGAGCCAATGAAACCCCGTTTCTGCATTTCAAGCGCATCCGCCACCAGGTCTTTGGCCGTGATGTGCAACCAGCCGCCCTCAGTTGAATAGAGCGGGACCGAAGATTTCGTACCGCCCGCCATGCGCCAAAGCGGCAATCCGGCACGTATACAGCGCAAGTCCCAAAGAGCGGTATCGATCGCGGCCAACGAAAGCGAGGTAATGGCGCCGACCGCCGTTGCATGTGTGGCGAAAAGAAGGTCCCGCCAGATACCCTCGATCTCCTCGGCCTCGCGCCCGATCAAGCGGGGTAGAAGGGTTTCGCGCAGTAGGCTGATCACCGCCGGTCCGCCCGAACCGATGGTATAAGAGTACCCTGTCCCCACTTGACCATCGGAGTCGGTCAGGCGCACGATCGGAGTTTCCTGGCTGACGAAGGACTGAATGGCATCGGTGCGAGTGACCTTGGGCACAAGGTTCACCATTAAAATCTCAGCTTTGACGATGCACGCCATCAGTCAGCCCTCAACGAATTGCCGGTGTCGGAGACGCAGTGTCCATGGCGGTATCTATCTCCCGGGTTACCACGCTCCGGCAAAGCGTGGCGGGGACCGAACGTTTTTGCAATGAGCTTCCTGTCCCGAAGTTGTCATGTAAAGGTTGTTCTCCGTGGCCTCGGCCCTCGGCGATGGCTCTGCTGGCCGAAGTTTCGTCGGCGGAGGGCCGAAAAAGCTGGCGACGAGAGTGTCGATCGGTTTGGTTGCCGCATTGAGGCATTAACACCGCGCCGGCCACAACGTCGCTTGGAACAAGTAGTGACCAAGCGAGAACGGAAAGGCGATTGTTCTTCTCTTGCGGCGGACAGTGGACGGCCGGCGCAATTTTGGCAAATATTGCCAATAAAATTGACAATGATCGTCATTTTGTGGCACGATGGATGCTTTCAGGAGGATGATGAATGGCAACGATGAATGTCTCCCTTCCCGATCCTATGAAGGCTTGGGTTGAAGCCCAGTTGAAGGACGGACAGTTCAGCAACACGAGCGATTACGTGCGCCATCTTATTCGGCGCGATCAGGAGAGGGTACAGGCGATCGCGGCTCTGCAGCAGGCGATTGACGAAGGCGTGAAGAGCGGGGAGCCTGAGCCATTCGACTTCAAGGCATTCAAGGCAAGGATGCGGGCGCAAGATGCCCGCGAGTAGACTGACCGCCTACCGGCTGACACCCGCAGCCCAAAACGATTTAGAAGAAATATGGCTATATACGGCCCGGACTTGGTCAGCCGCGCAGGCCGATCGCTATACAGACATCCTTGAAGATACATTGGATCGGTTACTCTTCATGCCAGAAATGGAGCGTGAACGCGGTGAATTCGACCCACCTGTTCGCATTCATCCCAGCGCGGAGCATCTGATCATCTACCGGGTTGAGGGCAATCAACTTTTGATCTTGCGTGTCTTGGGCGCAGGCCAGGATTGGCACACGATCCTGAGGGCGGTGGACCAATGAGTCGGGTCTGAACAACGCCCAACGCTCTGAATTTATGTGAGAAATGTCTTATTTTGTTGGCTTTGGCCTGCAGGG
>NZ_JAWHTD010000078.1:0-8612 GCF_032586235.1 Aestuariicoccus sp. MJ-SS9 | reverse complement strand
GCATTCCGCCCCACAACATTTCGGGAATTCCTTGCACCGAAATGAAGTACGTCCCGTCCCGGAGCGCAACGAATGACGATAGCGTAATCGTCAGGTCGTCGTCCAAGGGATAGGTTGCCCCGGGTTGCGAGGCGAGAACGTTCCCTTCTTCATCGTGGATGGCGATGATCCCGGATTCGAGATAATTCGCGTACTGGTAATCACCGAAGTACATAGGATCGACGACTTGCAGAAAGGACAGCGTGTATTCCTCTCCTCCCGTGAGCGAGACCGAATACCAATCCGCGTCGTTCCAGAAATCGACGCGGCCCGATACGGTCTCACCTAAAACGGCTGTGCCCTCGGTGTCCGGCGTTCCGATCGGCGTCTCGTCAATTGTGTCGAAAACTACATCATAGGGAATTTCGCCCCACAACGATGCGCGGAAAGAAATGAAGTAGGTACCCGGTGTTTCGACGCCAAAGGTACCCCCGAACGAACTCGGCGTGCCGAACTCCCACCACCTAGAATACTCCGTCGCGCCGGTTTCATCGAACAAGAAAAAACCAGCTCCTTCTCCGCCGGCCGGGGGGGGATTGATCGTTACGCGGGCAAAGTATCCGAGACCAGGCTCCAAGTTGACGGCGAACCAGTCGCGATCCTGGCTTCCATATAGAACCGAGGTGAAGGGCACGCCTGGTTCCAGCGTGGTATCTGTGGTCACGTCCCCCGGAATGTCGCCTTCCGCCAAAGATACCGATACTGTGTAGTCACCGGTCTCTGGTGGAACGTCATCGTCCCAAATCCAGCCAGAAATTTCGATGTAGTAGATGCCCGAAGTCTGCGCCAAAAATACAAGGTTCGGATCCCACCAGGAATCATTCTGCGCAACTGCGATCTCATCTCCGCTTGCGTCCAGAACGCGCATTTCCGGGATACTTAGGTCACCGCCGCCTGTTGTAAGACCTGACGCCCGAATGAAATATGACTGCCCGGCTTCCAGCACGACTGAGAACCAATCGCGATCGTATGGCACCTCAATGCTTCCGCCGACCGTTCCTCCCACCGGAACAAAGCCGAGGGTATTAACATCGTCTGAATAATCGTCCATGGCGCCCCATCTTAAATATCACGTTCTCAAAACCCCGAAGGCACCAGTAGGCGAACTGGTCCCTTGCTTCGTGATTACCCCGAGGACGCACTCGTCGCTTTGAGCAGGATCAACCGGACAACTTACTGTCTCAGGTTCTCGCCGGGCCGCCCCAAACTGCCCTCGTCCCCGCGATTGACTACCGTCACAGCAAGCCTCCCCGCAGCAACCACCGCAGGGAGGAAGTCACGATGCCGGTCAAAGGAACGTGAAGTCCTCCACCGTCAGATCGGCCGCCGACACGCCCTCGATCAGCACTGTGTGCCCCTGATAGTCGATCAGCGCGCCCTCGGCGGTATCGGTGATGTTCAACGCATCGACATACCCCTGAAGTCCGCTGTCCGGCGCATTTTCGACGCCGGTCATACGGATCAGGTCCACGCCGTCCTCGAAGTCTGTAATGACATCCGCATCACCGACCTTGAAGAAGTTGTAGACAAAGACATCTGCCCCATCGCCACCGGTCATCGTGTCGTCGTCATAACCGCCATTGATGGTGTCGTTGCCCAATCCGCCAATTAATTCGGCGGGGCCGCGCCCTAACAGGAGGTCATTGCCCTCCCCACCGTCCAACACATCACTGCCGAGATGGCTATAGCTAAAGCTGATGAGAACATCGTCGCCCTCATCGCCCAACAAAGTATTGTTGCCCCAACCCGCCTCGATCGTATCATTGCCATCGCCTCCACGAAGATATTGATCAGCTCCATAGCGGGTTACGATCGAGTCATCGCCATTGCCGCCATCGACTGAATGACTGCCACGGTCCGCTAGAAAGGTATCATTTCCGGGTCCCAAATTGACCTGCGCGTTTCCGTCGCGGATCAGTAGGTTATCGTTACCGTCGCCCGCATCGACGGTGTCATTACCGCCACGGCCGAGGTAGTTATCGTCGCCTGCACCGAGAAAGACGAGATTATCGCCTTCACCACCCCTGACGTCGTCGTTGCCATCTCCTGCGTCGATCGTGTCGTCGCCCTTGCCGCCCCCGATAAGATCATCGCCCTCGCCACCGAATAGGCTGTCAGCTCCGAACGCTCCGGCGATCCAGTCATTCCCGGTGCCGCCCCAAATAGTGTCATCCCCGAAACGACCGATTAGGGCATCGTCTCCCGCGCCTCCTTCTATGTTGTCGTCGCCCGTACCTCCGTCCAGCCGGTCATCACCATCGAGGCCCTGAAGCGTGTCGTTTGTGCTCTGACCCGTCAGGATGTCGTCCTCGACACTGCCTACCTGAGTTCCTGCTTCGGTGGCGAAGATTTGTATCTTGTAGTCCCGCGCGTCAGTCCCTCTGCCGTCGTAGGAAGAGCCGATGTCCAGGAACATCAACTGTTCTTCGGTGGACTCCCCCGCCTCCAGATAAGCCAAGTAGATACCAGCCTGCCACCCGCCCAGTTGTATTCCATCGGCGACAGCGGTCCCGGCTGCATCGCGCAAGGTGATTTCCGGTCTGGAACGGCCGGAAGCGGGGTCATAGTGGGCACCCCAAATAATGGCGGTAAACCCTTGCCCCGCTTCCTGCTGGACCCCGATCCAGTCGCGGTCAAAGGCATAGTCGAGTGTGATCGTTGCGCTTTGACCCGCCGTCAGGACGATTGGACTGGTGACATCGGCGGGTACCGCATCGCCGGTTTCGGCAACATTCAGACTGAGCGTGTAAGACGCCGCCTCTGCGTCCAGGTGGTCGTTCAAGAAGTAATCTGCATGATGGCTGGAGATCGCGACGTAATACGTGCCGTCGTCAGGAACTGAAGTCGCGCCGGTCTCGTCGTAGGGAAAAGAATTCAGACCAGTGTCTCCAGGCGAGATGACCCCCACACTATAATTGTAAGCGTCGCCGGGATCGTCGGCATCGAACATCAGAGTGTAAAGCACACCTCCTTCCAGCGAGACGCGGATCCAGTCACGATCCAGAATAGACGCCAGGTCTGACGTTAGAGTGGCACCAACATTCAGAACGGCGTCAGTCGTTTCAGAAGCTGCAATATCCCCCTGGGTATTCGCGACGGACAGCACATAATGGCCTGTGTCGAGAAGTTCTTCATTCCCCACACCAAGGAAATACGTCCCGTCCTCCGGTGCCGTGAATGCGACGATCTGCGTGTCTGCGCCGACGAGATATTCGCCGGAGTCAGAAACGATCCATAGGTGTGACGAATTCAGCGGCTGGGACGACGTTTCGTCGGGCAGCACCTGGATGTCATAGGACTGCCCGGCGGTCAGGGTGGCCGCAAACCAATCTTCGTCGGCGTAATCCTGGATTTCACTTGCCACGCTGCTGCCGACTGTGACGCTTCCGAGGGTTTCGACCGTCTGGCCGATGTCGGGTCCCATATCGGTCAGCGATAATACGTAATCGCCGAATGGCTGCGGATCGGAAAAACGATCCCTGAATCCATCGACTTCAAAATAAAATACGCCGCCCTGCTCCACGTCAAAATAGAATGAACTTAGCGGATCATCTATCGCGCCGTCGAAGCCGTCAAAGCTGAAGTAATCTATGTTGTAGCCCGTCGAGCTGCGAAGGATCAGGTCTAGTCTGTCCTCAGAACCAGGCCAAAGGTCGGGATCAGCAAACTGGACCCGATACCGGGTCCCTGCCGTAAGATTGGCTTCAAACCAGTCCACATCGTCTTCGGTTTCCAGCTGACCGGCAATAATTTCGCCAGGTTCGACGCTGCCTGTAGTCGTGTTGTCGCCTGCAAAATCATCCATGGTGATCGCCCTCATAGTCCGTGTTCGTCGACCCCCGGGAGCGGCCGATCCTTATAAACAACTGCGGACCAAGATATTTCAGCAACCATCACTCTGCGTTGCTCTAGATCAAGGGATTAAGAGCCGCATTCGGTAGGCATCGTCGTCGGGTCAACCTGGAGCGTCCGGGGCTGGTGTTCCACAGCACCAGAAAGTGGTTCATCACCCAGTGCGAGCGAACCGGCGTCCCCGAGCACTGGACGGCCAGCCTCGTCGGCCACCAGTCGGCCCGGTCTGAGAACGGGATCACCTACGGCATCTACTCGGCGGGTATCAGTGACGAGCAGAAGCGGGGCATCGTGGACCAGATACGGTTGCCGGTGGCATGACCATCCCAGACATCGAGGCGTTCGAGGAGAGGGCCGCTATCGCTCAGTACGACGGCGGTCTTTCTCGTTCCGACGCGGAGGACCTGGCTGCCCGGGCGCAGGGGTTCCCAAGTGCCGACCGCTACTGGGAGTGGCTGGCCGACTACGTGGTCTCCCGTAGACTGCCCTGAGAACACCCTCGGCCTTCGGGCCGGGGGACCCCCACTTTGCTTTCTTTTTGCCCCCGTTACCGCCCCAGTTTCCCGGATCAGTGGGAATTCCCGATACGGATCATCGAGGGTCAAGGTCTCCTACCACCCCAGCCAGCCATTCCCGGACCAACTAACCAAGCACCCGAGGCACCCCGGTCACCCGGAATGCCCCCGAAAAGTGCCCCAGTGGGGTTGGCCGGTCGGGGCGGGCAATTTGATCACGGGTTACGACACTCTTGCTGTCGAAGGGTGGGACGGGTGACGGCGTTCGCGGTTGGTAGGGCATGGCCACGGCCTTCGTCCGCCAGCGCTACAAAGTCTCTAAGTCAACACCGTAGGCAGCCGCTTCCCAGTCGTCGCGCTTGTTATCGGCCCGACTGCCGACCTCGAGGTGGTTCGGATTGATGCAGAGCCCGTTATGGCAGCGGTGGCGCACCACCTCATCGAAGGTCAGAACCTGCCTGTTCACAATAGCATAGATGAAGCGATAGGCCCGCGTCTGGTGGCCTCTGAAGCGCACCTTCCTGCGCGATGGACCCGGCGTCACGCGGCAACCCTCGGGCGTCCCGGTGGCTTGCTGGAGCGGACAGATTGGTCCTCAAAGCGTATTTTGAACTCTATGAAAAAACGTATTTTGCCAGAGTCGAGCGAAGTCAAGCTAAGTGTATGTTTTTAAATCATAATGTCGCCACTACGCCTTCCAGGGCACGCTTAAGCAAGAAGCAACCATTTTGGTTGCCTGTTAAGGAGGCACATTTCATGAAGAAATTTGAAGAAAATCATCGCCGGGAGCTGTCCCGCGCAATCGCAAGTTGGTTCGTTCGCAAGGACGGTAAATACTACCGGATCGACGCACCGGGAGCGGCAATTTCATTGCCCGACGTGAAGCAAGCCAGCGTTCAACGGATGCGTCGGGAGTTCCCACATATCAACCTGACCGGAGAGTTGCTGCGCGAGGTGTTCGGCACGGCCTTCAGCCTGTACCACCAAGAGCCAACAGAGATGGTCGCTACTTGGTCGGGTCAAGTGATCAGCCGCCCCGGCGACGATCAACGGCTCTTGTTGAACGACGGCTTTGCGACCATCAACCTTTGGCGAAAGCCTGTGTACCGTGACCTTAAGGTGAACCAACATGATTGGGGTCCGACTGGTGCGTTTCTGGAGTGGATCATCCCTGACGACGCCACGAGACGCCAAGTAATCGACTGGATCGCCTGGAACCTACAGAATGAAGGGGATCGCCCAACGTGGTGCCTGTTCCTGCATAGTAAAGCCAAGGGAACCGGCAAGAGCCAGTTGTGCCGAATTCTCGAAGCGCTGTTTGGGGAGCACAACACCACGTCGCAGAACGGGATCTCGAAGCTCACCGGGCGCTTCAACGTCATCACCCTCATGTCGAAGCTGGTCATCTGCGAGGAGGTGAAACTGAAGCAAGGCTCGAATGCGGCGAACGATCTGAAGACGCTCATCAGCGAGCCAAGGTTATTGGTCGAGCGGAAGGGTCAGGAGGCGTATCAGACCCAGCAAAACTGTTGCTTCGTCTTTACCAGCAATCACCCGCCACTTTGGCTTGAGGCAGATGACCGTCGCTTTTTCATCGTGGATATTGATCACGAAGGGCATGCCAGTGGACCGCGCACGGAGGCGTTCCAGGCGCTGGTCAAAGAGGTTCAGCAGCAGATCGAAGACCCGGCGGCTTTGGGAGCCTTGTATAACGCCTTGATTCAGAGCGAGCTCGACGCGTTGTTCAACGCCAAATCTCTGAACACCAAGACGCACTGCACTCCCATCATGAAGATGATCCAGGAGGCAAACCGACAGGTATCAACAGAACGGCTGGAGGAACTCCTGAATGAAATTGGCCAAGGCTACATTACTCAAACAGCCTTGGTTCATTACTTCCAGAAGTCGATGCATGCAAACGTCGAGACCATCCGCCACAAAATGTTTGAGTTGGGCTGGCACAAGGCACAGGCAAAATGGGGAGGCGTGGACTACCAGCGCGTCATCTGGGTCGGCCCAGGCTATTCAATCCAGCGTGGGAACGTAATTGCGCCGGACGGCACTGGCGCGCCAATCAGGGACGACGTGGAGATCGGTCTTTGACCCGCCTGATCATCGAACCGACCGAGTGCTGGCTGGACGATATCATACGCAACCACCACGGTGAGGCCCTACAGCGGGTCTCATCGTTGCTCCAGCAAGCCACCGGGACGCCCGAGGGTTGCCGCGTGACGCCGGGTCCATCGCGCAGGAAGGTGCGCTTCAGAGGCCACCAGACGCGGGCCTATCGCTTCATCTATGCTATTGTGAACAGGCAGGTTCTGACCTTCGATGAGGTGGTGCGCCACCGCTGCCATAACGGGCTCTGCATCAATCCGAACCACCTCGAGGTCGGCAGTCGGGCCGATAACAAGCGCGACGACTGGGAAGCGGCTGCCTACGGTGTTGACTTAGAGACTTTGTAGCGCTGGCGGACGAAGGCCGTGGCCATGCCCTACCAACCGCGAACGCCGTCACCCGTCCCACCCTTCGACAGCAAGAGTGTCGTAACCCGTGATCAAATTGCCCGCCCCGACCGGCCAACCCCACTGGGGCACTTTTCGGGGGCATTTTCCCACCGACGGGTGCCTCGGGTGCTTGGTTAGTTGGTCCGGGAATGGCTGGCTGGGGTGGTAGGAGACCTTGACCCTCGATGATCCGTAACGAGAAATCCCAACGATCCGGGAAACTGGGGCGGTAACGGGGGCAAAAAGAAAGCAAGGTGGGGGTCCCCCGGCCCGAAGGCCGAGGGTGTTGTCAGGGCAGTCTCCTACGGACCACGTAGTCGGCCAGCCACTCCCAGTAGTCGTCAGCACCGGCGAACCCCTGCGCCCGGGCGGCCAGGTCCTCCGCGTCGGAACGAGAAAGACCGCCATCGTACTCGGCGATAGCGGCCCTCTCCTCGAAGTCCTCGATGTCGGGGATGGTCATGGCAACCGTATCTGATCCACGATGCCCCGCTTCTGCTCGTCCGAGATACCCGCCGAGTAGATGCCGTAGGTGATCCCGTTCTCAGACCGCGCCGACTGGTGGCCGACGAGGCTGGCCGTCCAGTGCTCCGGGACGCCGGTTCGCTCGCACTGGGTGATGAACCACTTCCGGGTGCTGTGGAAGACCAATCCCGGACGGTCGAGGTCGACCCGACGACGATGCCGGGCGAACGCCTTGGTCACGTCGTTGACCTTAACGTTGGGAAACAGTGGTCCCTCGGACGGGAGGTCCCGTAGCCGCTCGTCGAGCACCGGGTGAACCGGGACCAGCCTCTCCGCCGCGTCCGTCTTCAGCAGTCTCAACCGGTTGGGACGAACATGGATGAACGACCCGAGGTTGCCCTTTGTCACCACGTCCTCCCTGAGCAGCCCCGTCGCCTCCCCCGACCGCATTCCCGTCAGCAGGCACATCAGGGTCACCGTCTGAAGTGGGTCCCGGGACTGCAGGAACCGCACCACCTCGGGGTCCGTCGGAACCGCGTAGGGGGCGGGTCTTAACTTGCCATCGAACCGAACCGCCTCGAACGGGTGCTGGTCGAGGTGCCCCTCGCAGACCGTCCAGGAGAGGAAGTGACGAACCTGAGACCAGATACGCTTCTGGGTTCTGACCGTGATCCGTTCCCCCCGGGACTGCGCGAGACTGGCCTTCAGCGACAGGTTTCGGGTCCTCTCGGACTTGCCCAGCAGAGGGGATAGCTGAGCTATGGCCGTCAGAAACGCCCTACCATGAGGACGGTCCAACTGGTCCAGCCGTAGGTCCCCGTATTCCGACGCGAACAGGCCCACCGAGTACCGAACCGACTTGAACCCGCCGGGGCGCAGTTGGTCGCTCCGGAGGTTGAGGTAGTCTCTCGCAGCCTCGGCAACCGTCGGCACCGACCGGGGGACGGGCTTCTGGAACTTCAAAGTTTCGAGGTCCCCAGAGCGTGCCAGAGTGTGCCGCAGGTGATCGAGTGCGGTCGGGGATGGGGTGGCCCAATCGGGACCGGAGTTGTTGCTCAGGACCTCCTCCGCGCGCTCTCTGACCTGGGTGATGGTGCTTTCGTAGAGGACGTTGACCTCCGCCGCCCTCTGGCGGGCTGTCGAGGCGTCCCCGGTCTTGAGCGACTGTTTCAGCGCCTGGACCCCGAGGGCCAGCGCCACGTCGGCGGGGTAGTTGCGGCGATAGAGCCACGTC
>NZ_JAWHTD010000077.1:0-9292 GCF_032586235.1 Aestuariicoccus sp. MJ-SS9 | reverse complement strand
TTGTTCGCCGACCTGCACACGCCCACCACACAAAATCTCCGCCTTCAGTCCGCCTGAAGGCGTTGTTCAAACCCGACGAAGTAACCGATCTCGGCGTGATCGGCGGCCAGGTCTCCGGCCACCGCGCGCAGCACCGATTTGGAATAGGTGGTGGCGGTCAGCACATGGCCGCCGGTGGCGGTGGTGGTCAGCGGCACTGGAGAGACGGTCAGCAGCATGCGCGCCTGCGGATTCACGCCTTTCAGGCGCTCCCAGAAGGCCTGCATATCTTGAAGGATTTCGCCGTAGCGCAGGTTGTGAAACCGGTATTTTTCCGCGTCGAAGCTGCCGCAGATCGTGCCCGGCGCCGCCGGATACATCGTGCCGTCTGCCACGGCTTCCCAGCCCTCGGTCAGCCCCATGGTAAAGACGAACAGATCGAGATGGCGGAACATCTCGCGTACGCGGCCCAGATGCTGGCCGCGCAGAGCCAAGACGGTGGCGGCATCCTCCTGCCCGACCGGGTCTACACTGGGGCGCAGTGCATCGAAGAATCGCCCGTCGCGGCCCCAGACCCTTTCGGTGGGCGTTCTGTGGCCGAAAGCCTCGTCGAACAGCTGCAAAAGCTGGCGTGAGGTGTAGATATTGCCGTAGCGGCAGGAATAGACGCCAAAGCCGAAGCGCCGCGCCTCAGCCTCGTCGGCAAAGACAGGCGGGGCGGGTTCCAGATCGAGAAAGGTCGCCCCCCGACGCTGCAGGTTGTTGCCGATATGCTGGGCAAAGCAACTTCCTGCTGTGGCGATCCGGTCCGAGCGGGTCAGCGGAATCGGGCCCCACAGTTCCTCAAGATCGCTGTAGTGACGCTCGGCAATGGCGCGGCGCCAGAAGGCCTTGGGCGGTTGCGATCGGTCGGGGTTGTCGGAGGGCATCACACGGGCTCTTTTCTGTCAGTTGCCAGCAGCAGGTAATCGCGGACCGGACGGTTGAGCCTGAGGTCGTCCGCGGATGGTCCCGGGGCAGGGGGCGTAACCGTTTCGGGGGCGGCGATCCGGGATGATTTCATATCCCGCTTCAGCAGGTCGAACCGGGTTTCCAGCAGTGCATCAGCTGTCATCTCTTCACTGGTCAGAGCCGCTTCGACCCAGGGCAGGAAAGCGGGGGTTGGGGTGGCGCCACTGTGGCCAAGCTTGCCCCAGAATCCGATATCGAACACCACCCGCGACATCGCTTCTTCGTCCATCACCGCAAGGAACGGGGCCAGGTGATTGATCATGTGAAACCGGTCGCCGCCGCTCTGGACGTAAATCACGTTGTTCTCAAAACCCTTGCCATAAAGTGCTGCGAGATCGAAATTGGCCTTGTCATCCATGTCTGGAATGGTCGCGCAGTCTCGCCAGCATTCATGCCGGTAGCGGTTTACCGAAACCCTATAATGGTTGCGCAGTACGATCTGAAGTATCGCCGAGACCGCGATGCTGCCCGGGTCCGCGTGGGAATAGAGCAGGGCTGCGAATCCACCGGACGAGGCTCCCACGTAAACCCGGCGGCGGACATTCAACCGTGTCCTGATCTCTGCAAAGAAAGCGCGCAGGATTCCCTGCATGTTTTGGCCCGCCGCACCGGAATACCACCCCGCCTCGGCAATCTCCGTCGCCAGCATCGTCGGGTCGGAAATCGAAAATTGATGCGCCCCGTCGGTGTTCGGTAGAAAGCCTTGGAAAAAGGAATCTCGCGCAATGTGCGCTTGGCGGCCGCGTGAAACAGGAAGATTGCCCGGTCGCTTACGCCTTTCTGGTAATCGACGGGAATGTGCAGACCTTTGTAATGCACGACCATGCGCCCACCACTTTCCAGCAGATCGGACAGACTGGCTTCCGCCTCCTCGTTCGAGTTCCGCATGATCCGTGCCCTTCGTCTTGCCACAATGGGTCCGGGCGGCTGGAAAGGGCCAGCCAGACCCCAGGGTTTGTTATGTCAACCGGCATCCACAGGAACAAGCAGGAACGGGCAGGACGATCGGCGCACTTTCACCGCAGCTTCAACGCAGAATGGCTGGGAGGCTTATTGCCATTCCAGACAATTGCTGATTTTTAGCGCGTAGGTAGGTAAAACCAACCGGAATTTCCTAACTGAAGTCTGCGATTGAGGAGTTAAAAAGATGAAAAAAGCACTCATCACCGGCATCACCGGCCAGGATGGTTCCTACCTCGCGGAATTCCTACTGGAAAAGGGCTACGAGGTGCACGGCATCAAGCGCCGCGCCTCGCTCTTCAACACCCAGCGGATCGACCACATCTACCAGGATCCGCATGCAATCCGCCCCAAGCTGAAACTGCATTACGGCGATCTGACCGACAGTTCAAACCTGACGCGGATCCTCTCCGAGGTGCAGCCCGACGAGGTCTATAACCTGGGCGCGCAATCCCATGTCGCCGTCAGCTTCGAGGCGCCCGAATACACCGCCGACGTGGACGCCATCGGAACCCTGCGCCTTTTGGAGGCGATCCGCTTTCTGGGGCTGGAAAAGAAGACCCGCTTCTACCAGGCCTCCACGTCCGAGCTTTACGGCCTGGTGCAGGAGATCCCCCAGTCCGAAAAGACCCCCTTCCACCCGCGCAGCCCTTACGCGGTGGCCAAGATGTATGCCTATTGGATCTGCGTAAACTACCGCGAGGCCTACGGCATCTATGCCTGCAACGGCATCCTCTTCAATCACGAGAGTCCCCGCCGCGGCGAGACCTTCGTGACCCGCAAGATCACCCGGGGCCTGGCCAATATCGCCCAGGGGCTCGAGCAATGCCTTTATATGGGCAATATCGACAGCTTGCGCGACTGGGGTCATGCCAAGGATTACGTGCGCATGCAGTGGATGATGCTGCAGCAGGACACGCCCGAGGATTTCGTCATCGCCACCGGCGTGCAATATTCCGTGCGCCAGTTCATCACCTGGTCGGCGGCCGAGCTGGGCGTGACGCTGGAATTCTCCGGCACGGGCGTGGATGAGATCGCCACCGCCACGGCGATCGAAGGCGACAAGGCCCCGGCGCTGAAGGTGGGCGACGTGATCATGCGCATCGACCCGCGATATTTCCGCCCTGCAGAGGTGGAGACCCTCTTGGGCGACCCGGCCAAGGCCAAGGCGAAACTGGGCTGGGTGCCGGAAATCACCGTGCAGGAGATGTGCGCCGAGATGGTGGCCGAGGATCTGAAGGCCGCACAGCGCCACGCGCTGCTCAAGGCGCATGGCCACGACGTGCCAGTCAGTCTGGAAAACGGCTGAGGAGGCGGCCCATGACCAGGATCTACATCGCAGGCCATCGCGGCATGGTGGGTGGCGCGATCCTGCGCAGGCTTCAGGCGCGCGCCGACGCGGGCGAGGATCTGACGCTGGTGACCCGCACCCATGCCGAGCTCGATCTGACCAACCAGGCCGCCGTGGCCGCCTTCATGGCCGCCGAGAACCCCGACGTGGTGATCCTGGCCGCCGCCCGGGTGGGCGGCATCCATGCCAACAACACCTATCCGGGGGATTTCATCTACGACAACCTGATGATCGAATGTAACGTCATCCATCAGGCCTTCGCCCATGGGGTGCGGCGGCTTTTGCAGCTGGGCAGCTCGTGCATCTATCCGCGCGCCGTGGCCCAGCCCATGCGCGAGGACGCGCTACTGACTGGTGTTCTGGAACCCACCAACGAGCCTTACGCCATCGCCAAGATCGCCGGCATCAAGCTGTGCGAAAGCTACAACCGCCAGCACGGCACCGATTACCGCTCGGTGATGCCCACGAACCTCTACGGGCCGGGCGACAATTTCCACCCTGAGAATTCCCACGTCCTGCCCGCACTCATCCGCCGCTTCCATGAGGCGGCCGAGGCCGGCGCCGAAAGCGTCACGATCTGGGGCTCAGGCAAGCCCCGGCGCGAATTTCTGCATGTAGACGACATGGCTGAGGCCAGCCTCTTCGTGCTCGACCTGCCGAAGGACACCTACGAGGCCAACACCGAACCCATGCTGAGCCATATCAACGTCGGGTCGGGAACCGACGTGTCGATCCTCGAACTGGCGCAGATGGTGATGCGGGTCACCGGCTTCGAAGGCCGGATCGTGACTGACCCCACGAAACCCGACGGCACGATGCGCAAGCTGATGGACGTGAGCCGCCTCGCGGACATGGGCTGGCGCGCGGGCATCGGGCTGGAACAGGGGATCGCGGAAACCTATGCGTGGTTCCTTGAAAACCGGGGGGACATCCGGGGATGATTGCTGCGCGGCCGCAAACGGGGAAACCTCGCTGAGATGGCCGAGGCCCGCTTCAAGCAACGCATGGACGCCCGACTGGCGCGCTGGTACCACGGCGCCGATCCGCATCCCGACCCGGTCCTCCAGTCGCGCCGGCGCGAGATCGCGCAGCTTGTCAACAAGACCGCGATGCGGGCCTATGCCACGCGCATGAAACTGCCGCTGCCCGAACGCTATGCCGAGGTCTCCGACATCGCCTGGCTGGATGCCGCCGCCCTGCCCGACCGCGTGGTGATCAAGCCCGACAACGCCGCCAATGCCGAAGGCGTGATGCTTTTCGATGGCGACCGCGAGCTTTTGCGCGGCGCCCCGGTGCCGCGGGCGGAAAGACGGGCCTTTGCCGCGCGCAGGCTTGCGAAACCGCTGGCCAGGGCTCCCGGTGCGCGGATCCTGGCCGAGGCGCTGATCGCGGATTACGATCCGGCCTACCCGATCCCGCGCGACTTCAAGGTCTATGTGGCCGGCGGCGCGCCCCATGTGATCCAGATGGTCGACCGCAACGGCCCGACGCGGCACCGCTTCTACGACCGCGACTGGCGGCCCTATGACGATTTCCAGACCAGCAACGCTGCCGCCGACCCGATCCCCCGCCCGCCGCATTTCGCGGCGCTGATGGATCTGGCCACGCGCATCGCCGGCGATATCGGCGTCTTCATGCGGCTGGATTTCTACATCGCGGCCGAGGGCGTGGTCTTTGGCGAATTCACCTCCTATCCCAATGCCGGCAAGAACTTCACCGAGACGGGCGATGCGGTGCTCTGCGCGCTGATGGACCGCTTTCCCGACGCGGTCTGAGCGGCCGGGCCCGGCCGCGCGCCCCGGCCGGTGCGCCGGCGCCCGCGCCGCAAATCGCCGGATGCGGGGCAAAGGTGCTTTCCAACGCGCCGGGCCTTCGTTATCCCGTGAACCCAGATCCCAAACGCGCAGGGAGCAGTTTCTTGATCACACCCGTTCTTCTCTGCGGCGGCTCCGGCACCCGGCTCTGGCCATTGTCGCGCAAATCCTACCCCAAGCAATTCGCCCGGCTGATGGGCGCCGAAAGCCTGTTTCAGGCCTCGGCCCGGCGGCTGAGCGGCGACGGCTTCGCAGCGCCCATGGTCGTCACCGGCGATCCGTTCCGCTTTATCGTGACCGAGCAGCTGGCGGCGATCGAACAGGTGCCCTCGAGCATCCTGATCGAACCCGAGGGGCGCAACACCGCCCCCGCGATCCTGGCCGCGGCGCTGCACCTGGAACGCCAGGACCCCGAGGCGCTGATGCTGGTGGCACCGTCCGATCACGTCATCCCCGACGCGGATGCCTTCCGGGCCGCCGTGCAGGGCGCCGTGCCGCGGGCGCAGGCGGGCGATCTGGTGACCTTCGGCATCGCGCCGGACCGGCCCGAGACGGGCTACGGCTATCTGGAACTGGCGGCGGGGGCCGAGGCGCAGGCGGCCAGCCCGCAAAAGCTCGCCCGCTTCGTCGAGAAACCGGATGCGGCGCGCGCCGCCGAGATGCTGGCGGCGGGCAATTTCCTGTGGAACGCGGGCATCTTTCTCTTTACCGCCGCTGCGATCCGCACAGCCTTCGAGGCCCATGCGCCCCAGCTCATGGCGGGGGTGCAGGCGGCGCTGGAGGGCGCGCAGAGCGATCTGGGCTTTACCCGTCTGGACGCCGGGCCGTGGTCCGGGATCGAGGATATCTCGATCGATTACGCGATCATGGAAAAGGCCGGCAACCTCGCGGTCATGCCCTATGCCGGGGGCTGGTCGGATCTGGGCGGCTGGGATGCGGTATGGCTGGAATCCGGGCCCGACGCGGCGGGCAACGTCTGTTCTGACGGCGCCACGGCGATCGATTGCTCCGACACGCTGCTGCGGTCGGAAACCGAAGGGCTGGAGCTGGTGGGCATCGGCCTGCGCGACATCGTGGCCATCGCCATGGGCGATGCGGTGCTGGTGGCGCATAAATCGGAAGCCCAGCGGGTGAAAGAAGCGGTCGCCGCGCTCAAGGCGCGCGGGGCGAGCCAGGCGGTGCAGCTGCCGCGCGACTACCGGCCCTGGGGCTGGTACGAAAGCTTGGTCATCGGCGGGCGCTTTCAGGTCAAGCGCATCGTGGTGCACCCGGGCGCGGCACTGAGCCTACAAAGCCACCACCACCGGTCGGAGCACTGGATCGTGGTCGAAGGCACCGCCAGGGTCACCGTGAACGAGGATGTGAAACTGGTGACCGAGAACCAGTCGGTCTACATCCCGCTGGGCGCGGTGCACCGGATGGAGAACCCCGGCAAGGTGCCGATGGTGCTGATCGAGGTGCAGACCGGCAGCTATCTGGGCGAGGACGACATCATCCGCTATGAGGACGTCTATGCCCGCAGCTGAGGAACGGTGCGCAATGAATGCGCACCCTACGGGTGGCGCGTGACACGTAGGGTGCGCATTCACTGCGCACCGCGCGCCCGGGCACCGCGCGGGCCATACGCCGAGGAGACGCGCGCATGATCCGCATCCATATCGCCGGAGATTACGGCCACCGCCAGCCGCTGGCCTATGCACCCATCCAGGCGCTGACCGCCGGCGCGCTGGAGCTGACGGACGATCCCGGCGCGGCGGATCTGGTGCTGATCGCCCATCCCCGCGACCTCGACACCCATGGCGACGCCCTGCGCGCCGGGCTGGGCGCGCATCAGCGGCTGGTGCTCTTCAGCGAGGAACCCTTTTGGGACACCATCTGGGGCGGCGACCCCTTCCGTCGCGACCAGATCCACGACACCGCGCGGGGGCCCCTGCCCTATACCTGGCTCAACCATTTCACCAGCCCGGTCTTCGCCTTCGACCGCATCCCCTATTTCCTGCTGACCGACCGCAGCTATTTCAACCGCTACGCCCTGCGCTTCGCGCAGAACGCCGCGCGCGGCGCCGCCCACTGGCAGGCGCATTTCGACCGCAGCCGCGATATCGTCTTCATGGCCGAAAAGCGCCGCAACGAGAAATTCGACCGCGCATTCGAGGGCCACGATGTCTTTGGCCTCTCGGCCCGGCGCACCCGCATCGCGCTGGCCTGCATCGAGGCGGGCCTGGACGTCACCTGCCGCGGCCACGGCTGGGAGGGCAATGTCCAGCGCAGCGATCTGCGCGACTGGCACATGGAAAAGCTGCTCGAGCTGGACGGGGCGGTGCGCGTGCTCTCGGCGATCGAGAACACCCATGCCGCGCCCTATGTCACCGAAAAGCTCTTCGACGCCTTCGCGGTGGGGGGCTGGCCGCTCTATATCGCCGGGCCGGACCACCGGGTGCGCGATCTGGTGCCCGAGGGCAGCTGGCTGAACCTCTACGGCCTCTCCCCCGAGGACGCCGCCGCCGCCGTTGCCGCGCTGACCCCCGATCCCGCTGCCTATGCCGAGGCGCAGGCGCGGCTGGCGGCGCTCTTCACGATCCGTAACCTTGTGTCCGAACAGGAACGCCTGCACGCGGCCCTGCTGGCCGAGCTGCCAGCACTTTGCGAACAAAGCCCGACGCTGGTCTGAAGCAAAATCGCAAAAATGTATATGCTGGCCCATCACGGCTGCATTACGCGAGGACGACGCAACGCCAGACAACTCAGCTCGAGGGCAGCAATATTGGACGCCAATCTGGCTTCATGATTGGATGCTGAGTGGCAGAAAGATAGAATCCACCCAAATCCAACACACTTCCGATCACGCCGCTGCAATAACGAAGACAGCAGTGCAGTGCTGCGTCTTTAGGAGTGCCAGAGTCATGACGAAAAAGAGGCACCCCCACGCCAACACCCGGCTCGCAAAATTCCTCGACCGGCGTATTCTCAAACTGAGTGCCAAGAAGACCCAGCGCGACATCGCGATCGAGGCGGGGTTTCCGAATCCGAACTATGTGTCGATGCTGAAATCCGGTGCCGTCGCTCGCCCGTTTAACCCTTCTTCAATCAATCTCTGAAACTGCCTTCGAAGTGCCAATGGCAAAGGTGCTGACATGATCAATCCTCCCAAACAGGATGAATGTATGGCCCGCCCGGTCTGCAAGGTATTTTTGGATCAAACTCTGCGCAGTCTGCATCAACGTATCCGGTCTCAGGGTTTTGCCCTGGCCAAGATGGGGTTCGCGCGCCGGCATCCTCATAATCACAACGGTCTTTCACGACCATTCAATTTCTCCAGTTTTTGCCGCCGCCGCTCAACTGTCAGGCTCCTGGGTCTTGATCCGGACAAACCGCATTGTAGGACGCGTTGCGGCTCAGAAATCGCCTCCGCGTCGCGGTCTTCATTCTTCTGCGCCTTCACATAGGGTTTGACGTATTCCGGCGACATGAGCCGAACATCAAAACCAGAGCTATCAAAAACACGCCCCAAATGATGCGCGCCACAGCACGCTTCCATTGCAACCACGCATCGGTCGAGGTCCAGGACAAAGGCAACAAGGCCTGCGCGCCGCAGACGCTTTCGAATGACAGCCGTACCGGCCGCGTCCAAACCGACAAGACTGCAAACCGTCTTGTCCAAATCAATCCCAAGAGTAACAAGCGACATTGGTCCGCTCCTTTCCCTTTTGACCAAGGCGACCATAACAAAGGTCGCCGCCGAAAAGGGCGAGCCATCCCATAATCACAGATCAGACGTCTCGGGACTCCCTCCCGATTCAGGTGCAATCCGAAACGCTCTAATATCAAGCAATTTTGCCAAAGACTGAAGCCCGCCATTGTCACCCTGAGTTCGATATGTGTTCCGATAATGGGCACCATAGAAGACGCATGGAGTAGTTTGTCGCAGTTGAAGCCATTGATGTGGCTTCAGTTCGACGGCTTTTCCGACCACCGTCCGGTTCGAGAAGGCGTTTTCGACGATTTCGCGCTTTTCAGCCTCCGTGCCCTGAAGATGAAGCTGCGCAAGACATTTTGCCAGTTCGAGGAAACGCATGCGGTTCGCCTCGATTTCGGCCGGGTCCGGCTGTCTCGCCAACTCTTCCTCGAGCGCCGCGATCGACAGCGTCAGCTCACGTTTCTTTTTGCCGAACGTGTC
>NZ_JAWHTD010000076.1:0-9316 GCF_032586235.1 Aestuariicoccus sp. MJ-SS9 | reverse complement strand
GTGGCGCGAACTTGGCGCGGTATAAGGGCAGTCCTACTGTCCTTGTGGAGACGGGTTCGAATCCGTCTGGCAGCACCCGCCAGGCAAGACCCATCACGGAAAGCACGTTACCTTAGAGATTGATGCGCCGACCCTGTTCTGGTCCCAACTTGTGGCGGTCCCTGTTGACACAGGTGCACCGACCACGGAGCGAAGAATGAACCCAGCCGGGACACAGATGCCAAAGCGGTGAAACCGCCTGAAGGACTTCACAAATGCAACCCTATTAGCGAAGACGAGTTCGAATTCGTCTGCCAGCTCGCCACGAGTTTCAGGATCTGGTTCGAACTGGATTTGGACTTCGTTAGGCCCTATTTTAAGCGGCTCGCCGAGGACGCCTGGACCACTGAAGGCGTTTCAACACCGAACTTGGCTTGCGGCAGGATCCCCGTCGATCTACCGAAAGTTCCAGGATATCCAATCCCAGGTTGATAACGCGTCAGAACGATCGCCCCCTCCTCAGCAGGTGAGGAATAGTCCTGGCAATAGTTGCAGAGTTGGTCTTGCGCCGGAACATAATGAGACAGCGCCTCCGACACGTGGACCGATTGCGCCCAAGCAGATTGACAAACGGTGAATCCCAACAAAACTATCAGATGCTTTGGTGAGAAAGTTGGAGTTGGATTTTGCATGATCGAGTTCCTTCGAAAATAAGCTCTGCAATATCGCTTTCTGCGGAGGCCGTCCTGACTTGGCCCCCTTGTTTCAGATTGGCGGCACACCGTGCTCCCGGTCGTCAATGCGACGTCAAGAGAACGTCTATTTGTTTGAAACGCGGAAAAATTTCTGCCTGACTGCTAACTGAACCACTACCGGCTGGCGCCGGTAGGATCGGCGATATGCTGTTCGAGGTACTGAAGTACGATGTCTTCGGTGATGGCGCCGTTGGTTGTCGAGAAATACCCGCGCCCCCAGAACCTGCGGCCCCAATAGCGCCTGCGCAGTTCTGGGGACTCTCGTTGCACCTTGTGAGACGAACGACCCTTCATCTTGCGCACCAGATCGGAGATCGCGAGCTTTGGAGGCACGGATAGCCGAAATCAGGGAAGGTTTCGGTGCCGAATGCGAAGCGCGCGGGGTCTTCTCCATGGTGTCGTCTTTCCGGATTTCAGGTCTGTCGTCTCAAGAGGCCCTTTTGCATCACAGCTGTGCGATGACGGCCGGGACAAGAAAGATGGTCAGCACGGCATTCAGGATCATGCCGATCGAAGCGAAGGCACCCGCCGTTTCGGAAATCTGAAAGGCGCGGGCGGTGCCCAGCGCGCTTGAGGCCACGCCCAGAGCGAAGCCTTTTGCCGCATCATCCCGGACCCCGGCGGCCTCCAGAAGCAGCGGTCCGAAAACGGCGCCAAAAATCCCGCAAGAGATCACGATTACGGCGGTGACCCCGGTGACCCCTCCCAGTCGATCGGCAATCTCGATGGCGACTGCTGTTGTCACCGATTTCGGGGCGATTGTGGCCAGCAGGCTGTCCGACGCTTCCATGGCGACGGGAAGTGCCAGCGCGCTTGCAATCGCCACGACCGAGCCAATCATGAGCGCAAGGCTCATCGGGAACCCCGCAGTCCGGATCAGGGCGAACTGCCGGCAGAGCGGGACCGCGAGCAGGACAATCAAAAGTGGGAGCGTTTCGTTTATGGGCTCGGCCCTGTGAATATAGTCGTCGTAGGATATGCCCAGCATCAGCAGCAGGGCTGCGACGGCAGCCGTCGCGGTCAGAACGGGGTTCAGCAGTGCCGACCGACCGGTCTTGCGCCAGAGAACTTCGGACGCTGCATAGGCTGCGACCGTGATACAGACCGCAAACAACGGCTGTTGCTCGATCAATGTGGACAAGGGTGTCATGCTTTGGCTCTGCCAGAGACGCGCCGCATCAACGCCTGAAAGACCTGCCCGGTGATCACCAGCGTGAGAGCCGTTCCCACCGCGATGGCGCCGAGGATGGAGATCCAGGCATGAGAAATAATGTCGATACTCCCGATCAATCCGACAGCCGCGGGCACGAAGAACAGCGGGAAATAGGGCGCTGCGAAATCGAACAGCTCTTCTGATCCCGGGTCTGGGCCGCCGCGAAGTGCGAAAGCCAGGGTGAGGGCAGCGAGACCAAGGGCGGCGCCCGGGATCGGAAGCGCGTAGAATGCGGCGACGGCATCGCCGATAACAAGCAAGGCCAGGACGATTGCTGCGGATCGGATCATTTAGCGCTCGCGGTCGCTGCGATGCCGTCACCGCCCGGAAGCGATAGGCAGCCGAAGGCTGGTACCCCAGACGCCGGAAAAATTCCAAAGTTACGCTCGTACGAATACCGGACTTGGTTTCCGTTATCTCCACAGATGAGCCGCTGCCCGTGAAGGTTGCGATCGACTCTCACGATAGTCCCTTGCCGGGGGCTTTCTGTCGCGATTCCCCCTGAACGGCGCGTTCCCGATTGGGGTAGCCTTCGGACCTCAGACTGCGGCATGCTCAGATTGCCGATGGCTATGCCGTCGGCATCCGGCAAGCTTCCAACGGATGGCATGCGCTTTCGAAATCGGGCGCGAAGCTCCGGTGTCGGGAGCACGCGACACGAGGTTTTGCTCTTGTGTCCGCGCAAGCCGTTGCAGGTCACTGATGATGTAAGAGCCATTGCAATTCTTCCAATCCTGGGAGTAGCTCGGGGGCTTCCCATCCTGTCAGTTTGGTGGAAAGCTATTCGTTGAACCGTCTATGCGTCGTCATCAGTCCGTCTAATCGTTTAACATCAGGAAATATCGTGCGGTTCCCGGATCGCGGCGGGTGACCGTCTGATGCGGGTTTTCGGAGAGCCGAAATGGATACAAACGATCGCCCAGCGCTCCGACTGAAAGTCCTTGGTGGCTTTCATCTGTCGCAATCGGACCGGGTCCTGGATTTTCCGACGCGCAAGCACGCGTGCCTGCTGACGTACCTCGCATGTACCGCGCCCGTGCCACAATCTCGCGAGAAGCTGGCAACATTGCTATGGGGCTCCAGCAACGATGAAAGGGCGCGCCACAACCTGCGTCAGGCCTTGTCGCGGATCCGTCAGGTCTTGGGATCCACTGTGATCGTCAGCGAGGCGGGGGCAATCACCTTGGCGCGACGCATGCTTGAGTGCGATGCGGTCAGCCTGGACAGATTGTTGACAATCAACAGCGCCAGTTCGATTGCGGCTGCCGCAGACCTTTATGACGGGCCTTTGCTAGACGATGTATTTGTGAACGAGTTTGCCTGGACCGACTGGTTGATCGCGGAACGTGAACGGCTGTCCGAACGCGCTATCGGCGCAATGGTGCAGCAGGGTGGACGCGAGCTGGCCACCGGGCAGGCCGAGGAAGCATTGCGTCTTGGTCGGCGGGCCGCGGCATTCAACAGGTTCAGGGAGGATGCCCACCGTCTGGTGCTGAGCTCCCTGGTCGCGACCGGACGAAGGTCCGAGGCGATCAAGCACTTTCAGGACCTTGCTGCATTTCTGAAGGCAGAGCTGGACACCGAGCCCGACTCCGAGACGCGGTCGATTGTCTTCGAATCTGGCAACAAGAGCGGGGGCGAAGGTGAACGTGATCCCGGGGCGGCCGCCCATTTGGAGCCATCACGGCCTGCTGTCCCGGCGCCTCCGTTGCGAAAAGACCGCGACGTGACGCCCGTTGCCGAGACTTTTCAAGGTGGGCCGCGAGAAGCGGCCCGGCGGCCAGGGGTGCCGGACCTTGCCGCATCGCTACGCCGGCAGGTTTCGATCCTCGTTTGCGGCCTCGGCGGCGCGGCACAGAATTCGCGACCAGACGATCCCGAAGAGGCGGGCGCGCTTTTCGCAAGTTTCAGGAAACTGGCGCAGGACGTTGCCTTCAGCTTTGGCGGCCATGTCGCGCCGTCGTCGGTTGACGCGGTGCACATCTACCTTGGCTACCCTACGACCCACGAGGATGATGCCGTTCAAGCCGCCCGCGCCGGCCTCGCCCTTGTCGAGGCGGTCGATGGAATGGATGCATTTGCCGAGGCAGGAATAAGGGCGCGCGTGGGCATTGCCACCGGACTGGTGGTCGTCGCTAACGGAAATGGCGTCGATCACACGGAGCGTCCCTTTGCAAATGGCCAGGCCCCCGGCCGCGCAGCCGGGATGCAAGCCTTGGCCGCACCCGGTCAGGTTGTGGTATCACGGAATACCCGGCTGTTGCTCGGGGAGCGCTTCGAGTTTCGCGCCATCGATATGGACACATCCGGACAGCGCGCGTCCCGAACAGGGGCGTTGCAGCTGTGCGGCGAAAGGCTCCTTGCCAACCGCCAGAAAACGGAAGGGCCGCGGCCCCCCCCCCTTGTGGGTCGGCAGGAAGATGTCGATCTGCTGCTCCGGCGTTGGGATCAAGCCAAGGACGGCAACGGGCGCGTCGTCCTGGTCTCGGGCGAGCCCGGAATCGGCAAGTCCCGCCTTGCCGAAGACCTGTTGCAAAAACTGGACCCGGATCGGTCGTCCCGGTTTCGGTTCTTCTGTTCTCGTCACGGCATGCGGCCGCTGCACCCATTTGTAAGCTCGCTTGAATGGAATTCAAACGCGTTCTCCGCGCGAAGCTTGGCCGAAAAGTATGAGACGCTCAATGCCATGATCGGTCCTCACTCGTCTGATCCGACCCGTGACGTGGCCCTGCTGGGCGAGATTCTGATGTTGCCCGCGGACGCGCGGTATCCGGTGCCCCCGGGAACCCCGGCACAGAAGCGCGAGATGGTGCTTTCTGCCTGCCTCGCCTGGCTCGAAAGCGTCGCGGCGCAAGGTCCCGTCGTGATGCTGTTCGAAGATATCCACTGGATCGACCCGACGTCGCTGGATCTTCTGGACCGGATGATTGCCCGCATCCCGCAGCTTCGGGTACTCATGATCATCACGATGCGCCCGGAACATCAGCCGATGTGGGTCGGTCAGCCGCATGTGACCACTTTGAACCTCAGTCGTCTCGACCGCCGTGAAAGTTTCGGACTCGTCTCCGGCATCACTCGGCGTACGCGAATTCCGGAGTCCGTCATCGAACAGATTGTCGACCGAGCTGATGGTGTGCCTCTGTTCCTCAGCGAACTGACAAAGCACATGATGGAAAGCGGGTTGTCGGAAGGCTCGGCTGACGTGAATGGGGTCGAAGGCCTGCTGGACATACCGACCACGCTGCAATCGTCCCTGATCGCCCGTCTCGACCAGCTTGGTGAGATAAAGGAAGTCGCAATGGCAGGATCAGTAGTCGGACGCGAGTTCTCCCATGCCCTGATGGCGTCGCTGCTGGGCCTGGAGCCTGTCAGTCTGAATGCCGCGTTTGAACGCATGATGGCGTCGGGCCTGATTTCCCGGAGAGGGACGCCGCCGAACGCCAGCTATTCCTTTACGCATATACTGATCTGCGATGCGGCCTATGGCATGATTCTCAAGGACCAGCGCCGACAGCTGCACTCGACGATTGCGGAGGAGTTGATCGGGCAGGCCTCTGGCCATCCGGGGAATTCGGCAGGCATTGTCGCATATCACCTTTCAAAGGCGGGGCGGACCGTCGAGGCCGTTCAGTACTGGGTGGATGCCAGCAGAGCGGCGCAGAAACGATGGGCAAACCGGGAAAGCGCCGACTTCCTCGATCAAGCCCTTCATGCCCTTGATCGCCTGCCGGACAACCGCGAGACCTTACAGCAGGCGGTCGATCTGCGGTTCGAGATGAAGACTGCGCTGACCCCGCTGGGCGAGTTTGGCCGGGCCGTCGACTATCTGCTCGAAGCCAGGACCTTGATCGAGAAACTCGACGACCCGCTGAGACAATGCCAGTTCTGCACGCACATGTGTCAGTCCTTATGGTTGAGCGGAAAATCAAAAGAAGCGATCAAATTCGGTGAGGAGGCACGCAGTCTTGCCACGTCACTGGAAGACCCACGTCTGCTTGTAGAAGCAACGTTGCTGCTGGGGACAAATTTCTTCACGGTCACGGATTACCGAAAGGCAGAGCGCTTGTTTCTCGATGTGCTGGAACTTCTTGACGAAGGTCCGATCGACAAGCCGTTCGTGGTCATGCAGATCCCTGACATAACCGCGCGTTCCTACCTGACAAAAGTCAAAGCAGTTCGAGGGGAGTTCGAACGCGGCATCGTCCATGGTGAGGAAGCTGTCAATCGTGCGCACGGCGCGGACGACCCCTACGGCATGTCCGTGGCGTATTGGTGTCTTGCAGACTTGCACCTGGCACGCGGTGACTTTGCACCTGCGATCAATCTGCTGGAGCGAGGACTGGGCCTGTCCAAGCAATTCGATTTTCCATTCATGGTCGCGGCGCACAGCGGCTCTCTTGGGTATGCCTATGCTCTGACGGATCGAACCCACGAGGGGTTGCCTCTGCTGGAGCAGGCCGTCGGTGTCTTCGACAAGATGAACCATCAACTTGGGCTGTCGCTATTCCTTGTGCCCCTGGGGCATGCCAGCGTCTTGGCAGGCCGGCTTGAAGATACGATTGATCTGGCAGGGCGCGCATTGAGCCTGGCCGAGAACTCCGGCCACAGAACGGGTGAAGCTGGTGCGTTGCACATCTTGGCCGAAGCTGCCGCACGGGGCGGCGATCCGGAACAGGCCCATCAGCATTACACAAGCGCTCTGCTTCTGGCAGATAAACTCGAAATGCGTCCGCTCGCAGCCCACTGTCATAATGGACTGGGGAAAGTTCAACTGCTTCTGGCCGAAGCGGACAAAGCGCGCGCCAGCCTCGGCAATGCTGCCAGGATGTACCGCGAAATGGAGATGTGGTTCTGGCTGGAAACGCTAGACGCTAACCTTCTGGCCTGATTACTACAACCGCCTCCCAGGACAGCACAGACACGAAGGCGTATTCCACGGCCAGCAGCGCCGCGAAAACATCACGTTAGACCAACTACTTTTGCGAGGTTAGATTTCCCGCAGGAGGACACCAAAAAATGCTACATCATGTGATAAAGGGAGACGGTAGGCCTGTTTTAATCCTGCACGGCTCCACGCTGGACCACCGCCACATGATGGAGAGCTTGGAGCCTGTCTTTGAGCAATGCGACGGGTGGAAGCGCATTTATGTGGACATGCCCGGTCACGGTCTTAGCCCTCCCCAAGATAACATCAACACGCAGGACGATCTTCTCGACGCAGTAATTGGTCGGGTCTGAACAACGCCCAACGCTCTGAATTTATGTGAGAAATGTCTTATTTTGTTGGCTTTGGCCTGCAGGGTTTCATAGGATTCCATTGAAAACCCTGCAATTTCGGATCTTCCCATGAAGCATCGCGACCGCGCTCCGGAACAGGACGACCTGCTGCGCCCGCGCTTGGTCGATTTGATCGACATGCGGCACGAGCTGGTGAAGCTCGCTGCGCTGATCGACTGGGAATGGTTCGAGCGGGAACCGCATTAAAATCATGTTCGGCAGGCTCAAGGACTGGAGGCGCGTTGCGACCCGCTATGACCGTTGTCCAAAAGTCTTCCTGTCGGCCATCGCTCTCGCCGCAACCGTCATCTACTGGTTATGAATCCTGACCCTAGATGATTTCAGTCAATTACGACGCCGCTCTGTGCCTTGTATCAAGTCTCAGGATCAAACTCAGGCGGCGAAGGCGATGTTGATCATCACAGAAAATGCGACGTGGGATGCCGGCAGCACCAGGGTGCTAGATGGTGTTGTTCAGATCGGGCACAACGTAACGCTCACCATCGAAGCGGGAGCGACCGTCGTTGGCGGTGAATTTGAGGTTTTCGGATCGATGCGTGTGCTTGGATCAAGCGAAAGCCCGGTGCATTTCAGTGAAACCACCGTTCGATTGCGAGCTGACTATGCAGTACCGGGCGGACGTATAGACATTTTCCACGCCGAGTTCGAAGGCGGGGCTTTCCTAGATGGACCGGGTTGGGGGTCGTTTCAGGTGGCCGACAGCACGTTCGAGGGCGTAGGCGGGTTCATCGTTCACTATCCGACGGCGACCAGCAGTTTTGAACGTAACCTGTTCTCGCATTCCGCGGGGCTGTCCATCGGCGCGATAAACAGCGTCATCGTGCGTGACAACGCGTTCTTCGAGCCAACCCAGCCGAATCTCGGCTCCGCGATGGGGGCCATCGTTGCTTGGCACAATCCTAACGACGCCATCCTTCTGCGCGGCAACACCTTCTCCGTACCAGACGGATCGTTGGCGATCGACCTTCCGACCAGCATGGTTTACGACCTCGACGCGACCGAGAACTATTTCGCCACCACATCGCCGGAGATCATCGAGGGCCTGGTTCTCGACGCGGCGGATGATCTGAACCGCTCCGGAACCGTGAACTATGAAGGCTTTCTTACGCAGCCCTCTCTCTTCACGCCAGAGGTGCCACTCTACGTGCGCGGCGATGTGCGGAGCGAGGTTCTGCTGGGCAGCGGGCTGGGCGATACCATAGCGCCGGGGGGCAGCGACGATATCCTCACCGGGGGAGCGGGGTCGGACTTCTTCGTGCTCGACACAGGGATGGGCAATGACACGATCACTGATTTCGTCCTGGGTGAGGACATTCTCGATTTCGGAAGGCTCTCCGAGGAGGAATGGGACGCCGTCACGGCAGGGGTGAGCGATGAGGGCGACCGGGTGGTGCGTCTGGGCGACGGCGGCAGCGTCACGCTAACTGGGGTGCCGGGAAATTTCCCCCCGGTTGGAGAGGTTCTGGTATCCGGTTTGCCCGAGGTGGGGGCAACCCTGATGGCGGAGACTGCGGCGCTGTCCGACCCTGACGGCTTGGGTGACTTTGCCTACCAGTGGCTCCGCGACGGACTCGACATCCTTGGGGCTACGGAGGCAACTTATGCCGTGGTGACCGCGGATGTCGGCGCCCTGCTTTCAGTCGCGGTCACCTACAAAGACGGGTTCGGTTCGGTCGAAGAGGTGATTGGGTCGCTAGAGGAGATCGTTGTGACGCCGGGTCTTCTGCTGGTCGGCACCGATGCCTCTGAGATTCTGACGGGCGGCGGCGGTGATGACACGATCCTTGGCGATGACGGGAATGACACGCTGGAGGGCGGCGCGGGCGACGATGCGTTGGATGGCGGCGCGGGGGACGACGTGATCGCCGCTGGGGGCGGCGCCGACACGATCACAGGCGGTCTCGGCATGGACACGGTGGACCTGAGCGGCGTCTCAGAGTTCGATATCGCCGTCTCCGGCATCGCGGGTGGCGTCCGGATAACTGGCGTCTTTGGTATCCACGCTCTGGAGCAAACCCACCGACTTCCAGTCGGTCTGCTTCAGCGAGAAAGAATCGTGATATGATCATAC
>NZ_JAWHTD010000075.1:0-10566 GCF_032586235.1 Aestuariicoccus sp. MJ-SS9 | reverse complement strand
GACACGTTCGGCAAAAAGAAACGTGAGCTGACGCTGTCGATCGCGGCGCTCGAGGAAGAGTTGGCGAGACAGCCGGATCCGGCCGAAATCGAGGCGGACCGCATGCGTTTCCTCGAACTGGCAAAATGTCTTGCGCAGCTTCATCTTCACGGCACGGAGGCCGAAAAGCGGGAAATCGTCGAAAACGCCTTCTCGAACCGGACGGTGGTCGGAAAAAACGTCGAACTGGAGCCACATCAATGGCTTGAACTGCGACAAACTACTCCATTTGTCTTCTATGGTGGCCATTATCGGGACACATATCGAACTCAGGGTGACAATGGCGGGCTTCAGTCTTTGGCGAAATTTCTTGATATTAGAGCGTTTCGGGTTGCACCTGAATCGGGAGGGAGTCCCCAGACGTCTGATCTGTGATTCATATGTGGACGCCGCCTTTGGCAAGGGCTGATTTTGTCATGTTGCGGTGCATTGATCGCGCCATGGGTCATCAAGGGGGCAATGGATGCTCCGTCATTTGCCACCTACATCCGCGAAGTGCTCGTCCGGGAAATTGCACCCGGAACCGTCGTCATTCTCGATAACCTGGCCTCGCACGCCGTCAGAGCAGCAATACAGCGATCCACTGCCCGGCTGGGTCATGCGAAGCATGATGCCGAGAGGGGCAAGCATCGATCGCGGAGTGCGCCCTCACCGAGCCGGGACGGCTTGACCTTTGAACATTACAGACGATCGGCCTTCAGGTGCGCCGCCGCTCTCAGGTTCTGGTCAAGAACCTCATTGAGTGTCGAATGCCCGACATCGCGGCTCAGGAGTGGTAATAGCCCGTCCCGTACTTGGCGTAAGCTCCGTATGAACCGCCGTAGCCGTAGCGCTTCATGCCCTTGGGATCGATCTGCGCAAGCACCAGACCAGTGACATGCAGATTGATGGTCGAGAACTGGCGCAGAGCGTCGCTCACCTGGGTTCTTGTGGTCTTGTCCCAGGCAACGGTGAACATGATGGCATCGACCGATTGGCCGATGATCCGCGCATCAGGAACGACGAGAACCGGCGGCGTGTCGATGATAATGAAGTCGTAGGCCTGTCGCGCCCTATCGAGGAAGGCTTTGAACCGGTCGGACGAAAAAAGGTCTGCCGCATTCACCCGTGATGGCTCGCCCATCAGTACATCCACGTCGATGCGAGGATCGCGGAGGATCAACTCCTCGATGGGTGTGTCTGACGTCATGGCGGCAATGATGCCGCCACCGTCGCCATCAAAATTGAAATACTCGCCAAAAGTGCGACGTCGAATATCACCTTCAACCAGGAGTACTTTCTTGCCGAGCCCGGCCAGATTATGAGCAATAGAGACCGCCTGCGTGGTCTTGCCCTCGCCCGGGATCGACGAGGTCGACATGATGATTTGAGGCGGGTTGTCGACATCCGTCAAAAGAATCGAGGTCCGCAGATTCCGGATAGCCTCTGATGCGGCGGATATGGGTTTGTCGTTGAGATAGTCGATCAGCTGGTTGCGCCGGCGGATTGGGATGCGTGGAATCTGCCCAAGGATCATGTGTCCGGTTTGCGCCCCGAGTTCTTCCGGCACACGGAAGCCGGTGTGCAAGAACTGTCGCGAAAGAACAAGTCCTGCGCCCAGCAGGACACCAAGGATCATGGAAAGTGCAAGGATCCTGCTCTTGCGCGGTTCAACATAGGTGCCGGGCGTCGCTTCCGAAAGGACGCGGCTGTCGGCCTGCTGCAGGCCGCGCTGAACGGAGGTTTCCTTCAGACGGGTGAGAAAAGTCTGGTAAAGCGTGCGCGTGGCTTCCGTGTCGCGCTCTAGTTGCTGCAGCTCGACGAGACCGGCGGATTGGCTTTCGATGTCGCTCTCGAGCCGCGCCAACGAAGCCGCCAGCGCATCGGCCTGCTGGCGAGCCCTGTTCAGATTCGTCTCGACCCGGCCGGTCAGCAAATCGTACCGGGATTCGAAGAGTCGCAACGCTGACTCGTCGCCGGCAACCGCGTCTTCGACGAGACGATCAAGCGTCGGATCCTCAAAAGCCTCCACCATTTCAGCTGGGTTTGCCGCTGCCCGCAACTCTTCGAACCGGGAAAGCCGAGCCTCGAGAACGCCGGTATTTGCACGGGTTTCTCCCAAACGGTCGCGGACATCACGAGCTTGCTGGTTGAGTGCTTCAAGCGCCTCGACGCTGGTCAGGTCCATGCGCGCGCGCGCGTCTTTGATCTGGTTTTCCTTCGCTTCAAGCTCAGCCTCCAGCTCGACCACCCGCTCCGACAGCCAGGTGACGGCGTTCTCCGTTGCTTGAAATTTCACATCGACCTGATCCTGGATATAGAGCTCAGCCAGCGTGTTGGCGATGCGTGCCGATTTCATGGGATTTTCGGTCTTGGCGCTGATCGAAAACACATAGGTATTGCGTTGGTTCGAAGCCGAGACTGCAGAGCGCACCGCGCCGACCGTCCGGTTCATGGTGGCTTGCTCGGCGGGGAGAGCGTCACTCGAAGCATCTGAAGCTTCAGGAGACTTAGCTTGCTCAAAGAAGTTTCGAATGACCGTCTTCAGAGGCTCCAACGAGACCGCTGGCGCCGGCCGTAGGACGGAATTGAACTCTGGGTCATCGGTCAGGTTCAGTTCTGTTACCAGCTTTTGCAGCAAGCCGCGCGACCGGATCACCTCTAGCTCGGTGTTGATCGCCGAAGTTTCGGTCGAAACGCCGGATACCACGCTTTCGATATCGACGACCTGTTCATTGCGCAGCTGAAGGGCAAGTGTCGTTGTTGCCGAGTACTTTGGCACAGCGACGACAAAGGCATAATACCCTCCGATCAAAACCGTAACCATTGCGCAGAAGGCGATAATGAGTTTGCCGCGCCACAACGTTCCAAATAGCTGCAGCAAATCGATTTCGTCGTCTTCGGCAGCCTGCAACTTCACGGGTTGCGCCTCATTACTAAACCGGCTGTCAACAGCTGCTCGAGGTTTTTCTTGCATGAGTTGGAGACCCACAAATTACCGTTCCACGGTGTATGTCATACCTGCGGTTTAGCGACAATCGGTTTGCCCCGAAGCGCCCTCAAGGAGAAGTCATGTCGGCAAACCTCGCGGCTGTGCTGCGCAGGGATCAGCCTGTTACACGCTTCAAGGCGCATGGTGGCCCATCGCGCAAGCAATGTGGCGTCAAGCCGTTGAGGTGCGCCGTTAAAGTCACCCAAAAGCGCAAAGTTTGAGCAGGAAAAGGCGCTGAGATCAGGAGAAATCTGGAATCATCCTTCGCTCACGCTAGAAACCCCAGAGAGAATCCCGTACAAGGAGACAAGGTTTTTAACCCCGGAGAAGAAAATGAAGATTTTCACCACATTTGTTGCGTCGGCCACGTTGCTTGCCTCTGCGGCCGTGGCGCAAGAAAAGACCGCTCTCGAAATTGCGCGGGAAATGGATGCCTGTGACGGACGTGAGGTGCTTGCTGCCAAGTTCCTTGATGATGGACGTATCCAGGTACGTTGCAGTGATGAGGCAATTGCGGCCGATGGAAATGGTGGTAATGTTCCCACCAACAATGTGAATCCGTTGGTCGGTGACCTGGGGCCCGTGCTTGGTGCACTTGGTCTTGCTGCGGTCGCAGCGGCGGCGGCAGGCGGCGGCTCCAGTACCTCTGACACTCAGTAATCACGGGGACAGGAAGCTTTGCATGGCGTCAAGCGGCGCGCGTTCGGTTCTCGGCATAGTGCAGGCATCGCGAAACCGTTTGTTTAGGGCACCATTAGCGTGTTTCGCAGGAGATACGCGAGCTCTTGCGCGGTCTTGTCTGCAGGGAATGTAGGCAGGTTTTCACGGCAAGTTCGTAACGCTGTCGAACCAAGGACAGCGGAATCGTGAGGGTCTTGCCTCTTGTGTTGCACGCGCTAACCTTTGAAATGCAAAGGTTTTATACTCAGTTAACGGGGGCAACTTTGGAGAACTCTAAGGCCCAGAACTGGTTCGTTGCACAATTGAAGCCCAACGGTCTTTCAAGGGCGCAACGCAATCTCGAACGGCAAGGGTATCGGCATTTCAGCCCCTACCGTCAAAAGACCGCACGTCGGGGCGCAACCGTGGTAAGTAGCTCACAACCCTTGTTTCCTGGATATATCTTCGTTCAGTTCGATCCTGAACACCCGGGGTGGCAGGCGATAGGCTACACGCGGGGAATCTCCCGGCTGGTTTTGAGTGATATTCGTCGACCAAGGTCGCTGCCTGCATCATTCATGTCCGGGCTCATTGAGAGATGTGACGAGAGAGGAGCCATCACTCCGCTTGAAGCGGACTTTCATGTAGGTGACCGCATTCGTGTTCTTGCAGGACCTTTTTCAGAAATTGTTTCAACTATTGAAAAATTAGAGCCGGGTGAGCGTTTGCGGATTCTGATTGACCTGATGGGACGTAAGGTTCCTGTAAAAGTCCCTTTCAACAAGGTTGAGCGTCTGGCTGGCGCTGGTTGATCTGAAGATGGCTCGATATGTGCGTTCAGCAGCTACATCCGCTTGCCCGCACGGTATATCGTATAGGGCAACAGGCGCTTTAAATAACTAGATGCGCAGTTCGTCAGTCTGGTGTATGCCGTTGCATACCGGATACGTTTTTTGACAATCTGTATCACTTGCCCCATCGGTTTGGGCTTCTCATTTTCATCCATTCTCTGCTCCTCTCTGCCAGAGTGAAAGGAGCCGTCACCACCGTCAAATGTGCGAAAGACTCTGGACGTTATCACACGCCTGGATGAACTGCCTCAGATCATTAACGTACTTCGCGGCGAGATGAGCCTGATCGGCCCGCGGCCAGACTATTTTCACCATGCGCCACTTCGTGCGGACCGTACCTCGGTATCGCGCCAGTCATGGGGTGCGTCCAGGGATAAGTGGCCTGGCACAGACGCAGCTAGGCTATGTCGAAGGCGTGGAGGCCACCAGCTCGAAGGTGCAAGCAGACCTTTACTACATACAGAACGCAGGATTTTTACTGGAAACCTGGATTTTCTGGCGCACTCTGATCACGGTTCTTTACCGTCACGGTGCATGACATTCACCAAAATGAAAGACGCGGTCCCAAGGGGCTCTGCGTCTTCCATTCGTTCAAATTTTCCGTTGATCAGTTTGCCGCAGCCCGAGCTGCAGTGTTGATCAGGGTAGGGAACGCCTGCTGGAGTGCCCGGTTCCACTTGGTGATCGGCTGTTCCTCGATGAAGACAATATCGTTCGGACGCATCTGCATCCGTGTGGCGAGCGTGATATTCGCCGCGTTCGCCGCATTCAAATGCCAGGCAGTCACGGCTCCGAATTCGGCCGGGTTGGACGAGGCCCGCAGCACATAAATCTCGGCAGGGTTGCCGGTCGTCGTGTTGAAGCCACCGTTCTCGTACAAGACATCGGCCAGCGTGGCATGCTGATTGTAAGGCAACACGAAGCGGCTCTGCGCATTCACCTCGCCCGCAAGATAGACGTAATCACGCTGCTCTGCTCCCAGAGCCGCTCGGGAATTGAAATTCTCGCGTTGTTCGTTGAGCGCAGCGCGGCGCAAGCCAATCTCTGCCTGCAGTTCGTTGATCGCATCGGTTCGGGCCGAGCGGCGCAAGCTGATCACATCCAGTTGCTGACGGTAGAAGCTCAGAGCACGATCAAGATCGTAGCTGGTGTCAACATAAATTGCATCGCCGTTCTGCAGTCGCAGACGCTGCAATTCCGGACGGGAGAAGAAATCCTCAATCGGGATCTGGTAGAGCCCACCGTCTCGGTAGATCCGTATCAACGCGAATTCCTCATTATCGACACTCAGACCGCCGGCCGCGGTCAGAGCTTCGCCCAGGTTCAAAGTGTTGAGCGTAATCGGAACCAGTGTTGAGTTGCCCACGGACCCGCCGACGGCAACACGTTTGGAGTTGAACTCCAATATTTCCAGCGAAAACGCCGGGTCAATCTGGTTTTCGACGAGCACTTGGAACAACCGTGCTTCGGCTTCTTCTAGCGTCATTCCGGCCAGTTGGACCTGGCCGATTTCCGGAATCGCAATCGCGCCATCATCCCGTACTGTATAGCCTTGGCGTTGATTTTGCGCGGCCAACAGGCCTGACAGCTCCTCGACAGTCGATCCGCTACTCTTTGTTGCGAGCAAAAGCACATCTCCGACACCGATACGGTACGGTTCGGAAATGGGATCAGGCGGAATACGTAGTTCCATCGCTTCGCGACGTTCGGTTGGAAGGTAGGGCTGTTCCGGCAGTGCGCCTGCGCCGCGCAAAGAGCCGCCGCCGGCGATTTGAGAAAAGACGGCGGGTAGGGATCGCGGTGTGTAACTTTGCCTGTTTGCCATCAGCACGGTCTGCGCCGTCAGTGGCATGACGCGCACTTCAGCCCCCGCAGCCTGCTCCCCGACCGAGGGACTGGTATAGGTCACCCCGCATCCACTGGCCGCCAAGGTCGCGCAGACGGCGGCGATGCCGAATAGAGCTTTGGTCATGTGATCACTTCCCCTCGATTTCCTATACAGACCATGCTCATCGAACCAGTCTTTCGGTTAAAACATAGCCCACGTTTTTGCTGATCCATTGCCGTGACTTCCACATGAGCCCTGACCCGTCACGCCAATAGCTGTTGGTCACGTCCAGCCCCGGTGAAACACACCGCTCGTCGGTCCGGGTGGTCGCATGGGGCCGGCCAAAGATGGTGATGGTCTCCGGTTCGGCAGCGATGCGCTGACACTGAAAGGTGCGGAACGTGGTCTGGAACGTCCCATCCAGCCCGCTGTGAAACCGGGGGTAGAATTCAGGTATTGCCTGCCCGGCCAACATTGCGCGGGTATTGCTCACATCTGCCGACATCAGATCGTCGCCCAGGCCGCGCGTGCCGACCAGAACGCCGTCGCGAAACATCAGCGCCACCTGACCACCTGTTTGCCAGGTGATCATGCCGCGGTTTTCTCCGCGCGGGATCAGAGTGGCGACTGTGTCCAGCCGGTCGATCTCGGCCAAAAGCAATGGTGTGTCGAGCTGATCGAGCTGGGCGCGCGACAGCACTTTTCGCGGGTCGGGCGCCTGGGGGGCACTACATGCGCTGAGCGCAAGGGCAAGGATAAGCGCGCGCATCATCTCCAGAACCGCCCCCATCCGCTGCGCAGTCCGGGTTTCTGTGTGTCATTCAGCAGGTCATGCAACCGGTCTGACACGTTCAGGCGTGCTCCGCCGTCACGTGTGACCGGGCGGATCGTGGTCGAAAACGTGTCGCGGGTGGGCGTGCCGGAAATCCAGCTGATGGGAACGGTAATGCGGATGCCCTTGTCGAAAGAGCCTTCGCCGAAATCGTCGAAAGACACGTCCGTGAAGGTCGCGAAGCCGCCGATCTTCCATCCGTTGCGAAAAGTTCGATCCAGCGAAATGGTCGCTCCCCAATCACCCGCCAGATACCGCCCAACGTCGAGCTGGCCGGTGAAGCCATTGCCGAAATCGTAATAGGCCGACCCGTGACCGGTGGCGATTTCGTAGCTGCGCAAGCCGAACAATTGCTTGAATTCTCGCTGACGGACGTAGTTTACCTCAAGCCCCAGCGACAAGCGGCTGTCGAGCGGCTTCCAAAGCAGTTCGCTCGATATCCCGGCGAAATGGGGCTCCAGGTACCCAAGTGTCAGGCGGCCGTAAAGCTCTGGCCCTGCGCGGAAAAAACGGGTCGCCACCAGTTCTGGAATGGTCGGGTCCCCCTCGCGTTCGTAGATGTTGAATTCACTGCGCACGCGCGGGAGCACAGAGGTCGATGGGCGCGTCGATTGATCCAGGTTACCGACGATCTTCTTGCGCACCGCCCCTTTTAGAACAAACCCGGGCGCGGGTTCGTAGCGTGCTGACAATTCTGCCCCGAAATCCGCGCGTACAGGTTGGTCGGGGTCGAACAGGCTGGGGGAGAGGTACGGCTTCAAGTCATATTCAAAGCGCGGGTACAGCCCCGCGCGCGGTTGTAGGGGAGTCTCCGGCGTTTCGATCCGCGCCCTAGCAAGGCTTTTCCAGGCCCCATCGAGGTCACTTTCCAGCGCTTCGATGTCCTCTCGCCGAAGAGTGATCTGTGACCCAGCGATGCCGTTCACCACAGGAACGATCACGAAGGTGTCGACAGAGGCTGGCATGATCCCCGTCATCGCCCGCGCCGCCCTGCCAATGGCCTGCGCTTGTGCCACATAGGTATCATTTTCGATTTCCAGGCGCGCTGTGCCTGGTCCGAAAGAGAGGCCGTGCAGCTCCAGTCCCGTCGCAGCCAACGCAACGGATAAATCGGAACGGATGCGCCCGCGGTTTTCTGGCTCAAACGTCCAGCCCAGCGCCCTTGCCGATCCGGCGGGGCGGGGCACAACCGGTGGCGGTCCCTTGTCGAGGCCGCCAAAGGCCGGCGGGTTCTTCGGGTTGAGCGCAAAGCTCAGCTGCACGCCCAATTCCGAACCGTAAAGGTAATGCGCACTCAGGTGGACACCGGGGCGCAGCCGATAGGTCGCACCAATGTTGACCGGCGCGAAATAATCGAAGGTGGACACCCGTTCCAGGCGGTAGGCGTCTGACGAATACTCGATCGCGAGGCTGAGCTTGTCCGTGGCTTGGTATTCGAGCCCGCCAAAGAAAGCCGCATCGCCCTGAAACAGCTGATCGACCTCGACTTCGCCACCCTGGTTGCCCGTCCGGGTTTCCCGGTCCCGGAATTGATCGCCGAAGATCGAAAGCGGATTTGTGAAACCGCCAATGCCGGCAAAGCGGCCCCAACCAATCCCCCCCGTAACGCGAAAGCGCGGCGTCAACGTCTTTGATACAGCCAGGTATTCAGATCGATAGACCCCGGTGCCCAGAAAATCGTTTAGTCCGATGGCGATGGCCGGCCGGTTGCGCGTTTCCGTGGCGATCTCGTAATGCAGCGAGAAACTGCGGTCGAACCGGAAATCCGCATTGTTGATGTCCCACAGGTTGGCGTAGCGAAAACTGCCCGACAGACGGGGTGTGATCTGAAAGGTAAGCGTATTGCGCAGCTGTTTCTGGAAATAGCTGCTGGTGAAGGCGAGCTCTCCGTCGGGGCGAGCATGCGCCGCCGGCATGTCGATCAAACCGGGATAGCCGTAGGTGTTGTAGCCGGTTTCCAGCATGGGCTGCGCCCAAAGCGACCCTGCTGAACACGCCAACACTCCCACTGCCACCCAACGGATCAAAAAACCCCTCCTGCCTTGGCGCAGACACTATGAAATATGCCGATCGCGGTCACGCCGCGACCAGTATTTTGGCCGTGGCAAACGCGCCGAGTGGCCCATTTGCCACGCGCCGGAATGTCGCGACCATTGTGCCCAATCGGGGTGAGACTGCCATTTTGAAAATTTCTCACGGTGTCGAACCCTCTTGCCAGAACGTTTGGCGTTTCAACAGGGAAAACTGGTGCGCAGCAGCGCCTTGCCAAGGCCAAAATCACCGGTTTTCGATGTCCCATTTCAAAGGAATTGGCGGATTTTAGACAGGTTCTTCATCGTGAGCGTACCGATGCCACCCACTCCGTTGCGGCGGATCGCGCGATAGTCTTCGCGGCTTTTTTGAACGATCTTTCGCAAAGATCGGTTGTTCTCACCGCCTACGCGCATCTTGACCATGACCTTGGGAATATGGGCGAGCCGGACCCGGCCTTTGGCAAGGTAGCGCAGCATGGCGTCGTAATCGGCCGCGATGCGAAAAGAGGTATCGTAAAGCCCGTGCTCTTCAAAGACGGCGCGCCTAAGGTAAAGCGTCGGGTGTGGGGGCATCCAGACTTTGGCCAATTTTGCCGCGGTGTAGGAACCGGACCGCCATCGCCGGATGATGCGCGAGGTATCGGTTGCGGAGACGTAATCCAGGTCCCCATAGACGCCGTCCACCTCCGGATCGGTCAACGCTTGCGCCACGCGGGCAAGAACCTGGTCGTCGGCAAAAAAGTCGTCGGAATGCATCAGGCCGATGACATCGCCACTCGACCGTGCAATGCCGCGGTTGATCGCATCATAGATGCCGGCGTCCCGTTCAGATTTGAAATCGATCCGACTGTCTTCACACGACGCAATTTCCGAGAGTGTTCCGTCGGTTGAACCGCCGTCACGCAGATGCCGCCATCAGTGTCAAAATGCGAGGTCGCGAAATACATCTCCTCGGCGCCCGAAGCCGCCGCAGAGAAGAACAGGTGTAACGGTCATAAGCGTAGTTGTTGATACGTTTCGATAATGTCAGTGCCGCCCTGGCTCCAGATGGCTCGCTTTCCACTAGTAGCTCAGCCGATTTCGCCTGCGGCATTTGGTGTCCGGCTAGGCGCGGATTGCGGCCTTGTTCTCAAGGAACCAGCGGTAAGTCTCGCGGATGCCCTCTTCGAGCCCGATCGAGGCCTGCCAGCCCATGTCGCGGAGCCGCGAGACATCCATCAGCTTTCGCGGCGTCCCGTCGGGTTTCGAGGGATCGGTCTCGATCCGCCCCTCGTAGCTAGTCACCTGAATCTGAAGTTCTTGCCAATGATTTCTGGCAAAAGCGTTGGACGGAGGTGAGGATCTCGTCGGCG
>NZ_JAWHTD010000074.1:0-10865 GCF_032586235.1 Aestuariicoccus sp. MJ-SS9 | reverse complement strand
TGCTTCATGGGAAGATCCGAAATTGCAGGGTTTTCAATGGAATCCTATGAAACCCTGCAGGCCAAAGCCAACAAAATTAGACATTTCTCACATAAATTCAGAGCGTTGGGCGTTGTTCAGACCCGACGAATTACGTGATGAGCCATTTCTTCTCGGGTCCGCTGGCGCAGGAATTCGGTGCTGATGCCGGGCTGGCAAAACCGGACAGCAGCCTGGAGCTGATCTGCGACGAGGAAGCCCAGGACACCGCGGCGGAATAGCCACGGCCCGACCCCGTCATTCGTACCCGAAAGCCTGCAAAAGATCCGGTGCAATGATCTGCCGCATGCGCGCATCGGCGCGTTTCTCATCATAGGCAAAGGGCGCGCGGCGGCCGTTCACGGTTCGGCCCTGTTGCGTCATTGATTTTCTCTGCGCCGCGATCAGCTCATGCGCCTTTTCCGACAGATCCTCGGTAAAGCTGAACCTGAAGAAGTCGAGAAAGGTCGCATCCTCCCAGACCATTTCCTCGTAGCGGAAGATGCGCACATTGTCGTGCCGCTCTGCCAGGGCGCGCCATTTCGTGGCAAATTCCTTCCAGAACGCGGCCCGGTTTTCGAGGAAATGGAGCCAGTTTTCCTCGTTGTCCTCGACCCGGCTGACCTTGCCGTCGTCCGCCCATCTCGGCACCCGCTTGTGACGATTCACTTCCTGTTCATAATAGGACATCAAGGAATTGAGCGGATAACGGATCAGCACCGCATAGGTGATTTCGTCCTCCACCCGCAGGCCCAAATCGAAATCGTGGTGTTTCTGAATGCGGCGGCCTCCGGGACAGGGCGTTTTTTCCGGCACCGGCTTGCCCCGGCCCGGGCAATCGGGCACTGAACACGCATAAAGGGGGCAGTAATCGTCCTTGCCGATGGCACGCTCAATCATCCGTTGCGTATAATGCTGGCCACTCCGCGGGTAGGACACCAGCATGATGCGATTGTCAGTCATTCCATGGTCCTCCTGCGGTCTCGTTCAGTTTACAGCCTCAGATCGCTCTCTGCCCTGGGGAAGGCCGCCTTCATGTCGAACAGCAGCCCGCCCTCGCGGTGCAGGGCGCGCAATGCCCCGGCCCCGGCGGCGGTGAACCGATCATGCGCCACCGCGGCGATCACCACGTCATAGGCGCGCCCGGCGGGCAGGTCCATGACGATGTCACGGCCGAATTCGGCGCGCACTTCCTCCGCATCGGCCCAGGGGTCGCAGATATCGACCCGCATGCCGAAATCCTCCAGGCTGCAGACCAGATCGACGACCTTGGTGTTGCGGATGTCGGGGCAGTTCTCCTTGAAGGTCAGCCCCAGCATCAGCACCCGCGCGCCGCCCACCGGCAGCCCCTTGCGGGCCATTTCGCGCACCAGCCGGTTGGCGGTGTGGCGCGGCATGCCGTCGTTGATCTCGCGGCTCTGGCGGATGATGTCGGGGATGTGGCCCGCGGCCATCGACTTGTGCACCAGGTAATAGGGATCGACGCCGATGCAATGTCCGCCCACCAGCCCCGGCGTGTAGCGGGTGAAATTCCACTTGGTGGCGGCGGCGTCCAGCACCTCGTTGGTGTCGATGCCCAGCCGCGAGAAGACCATCGACAATTCGTTGATCAGGGCAATGTTGACATCGCGCTGGGTGTTCTCGATCACCTTCGAGGCCTCGGCCACCCGGATCGAGGCCGCCTTGAACGTGCCGGCGGTGATAATCTCGTTGTAAAGCCGGTCGATCAGGTCGGCCGCCTCGGGCGTCGAGCCGGAGGTCACCTTCATGATCTTCGGCAGGGGGCGCGCCTTGTCGCCGGGGTTGATCCGTTCCGGGCTGTAGCCGGCATAGAAATCGTGGTTCAGCCTGAGGCCGGAGACCCGCTCGACAACCGGCAGGCAATCGTCTTCGGTCGCACCGGGATAGACGGTGGATTCATATATGACGACATCGCCGCGCGCAATGACCTTGCCCACGGTCTCGGACGCGCGGATCAGCGGCGTCAGATCCGGTTGGCGGTGCATGTCGATCGGCGTGGGCACCGACACGATATAGACATTGCATTCCGCCAGATCGTCGAGCCGGGACGTGTAGCTCAGGTGCCGGGCGGCCTTCAGCTTCGCGGCCTCCACCTCGCCCGTGGCATCGTGGCCCGCGCACAGGCTGGCGATCCGGGCCTCGTTGATGTCGAAACCGACCGTTGGCCGGACCCGGGCGAATTCCACCGCCAGGGGCAGGCCGACATAGCCCAGCCCGATCACGGCGATGCGTGTGTCCTCAAGATCGGGAAGGCGGGCAATCGTGCTCATTGGCAACCTCTCGGGCAGGCATGTGACATATGACCGTTCGCTTAACCTGTTCAGGATTTGCTCCGCAACAGGCTTTCGGCCGCAATCTGGGCCAGGGTGACGCCGGACCTGTCGAAACTGTTGAATATCCGCGGCGCGCGGTCGGGCGACGTCTTTCGCTGTTGCAGCAGATCCTTGAACAGGGCCTCGTAGAGATGGGCCTGTGTCATGAAAGACAGCAGCCGTTCTGCCCGGTGGCGGCAATTCTTCCCCAGGTTTGGCCCCCGCAGCACCTGGGACAGCCCCCTGGCCAGACCGGCCGCATCGCCGATTTCGCTGGTGTGACCGGTCTCGCCGTCAATGGCCAGATCCGGGATCGCGCCGGTCTTGAAGCCGACGACGGGCGTGCCGCAAGACAGCGCCTCGGCGGCGGTGTTGGAAAAGGTTTCTTCCAGAGAAGGGACAACGATGACATCCGCCGCCGCATAGGCCCAGGCCAGCCTTTTCTTGTCGCTGATGTAGCCAAGCGCTTTCTTGTCGAAGGCGATCTGGTCCGTGGCCGGGGTTTTTCCGCCCACCAGCATCACGAATGGGTTAAGTGCCGGGTCGATCTGCTTGAGATGGCCGAAGGCCTCAACCAATTCGCGATAGCCCTTGATCTCACTGGAATAGCTCGGGACGTAGCCGATGATCGGCCGGTCAAGCGGCAGCCCAAGATCCTTTCGGCGGTTCATCTTGTCATAGGGCCGGAAAACGTCGAGCTCGATCGAATTGGGGATCGTCTCGACCCGGCAATCGCGGAAATAGGGGGCCTGTGCGACGATGTTACGTGTATGCTGGGACAACGTCACCAAAGTCAGGTTGTCGAAATTGTAATGCGCGCGCTTCTCGGCCAGAAGCTGGGCCGGATAGTTCCGGTAGACGCTGTCGATCTGCGGGCAATCCGAACAATCCGCCTGCCACTTGTCGCATCCGTGAAAACAATGGCACCCGCCGGTGAGCGGCAGCATGTCGCGGATCGTCATGACCACCGGCTTGTCGCTCCAGGTCAGGCTCGCGATGTTTTCGGTCGAGAGAAAACGGGCATACCAGTGCAGATTGATCACGTCATAGGGTTCGACCATTCTCAGCAGGTCTTCCGAGGGTATATGCGTCTGGCTGAGGGACATGATCGTCAGCCCCGGCTTCGGAGGCAGTTGAAGCACATTCCAGTTCCGCACATTCCCGGAGGGATGGGGCACAACGGTCACGTCCGGTTCGTCGCCGTGATTGGGCACGGTCGTGAAGAGATGAGAGCGGATATCGGTGTTGCGCAGCCCTTTATGCAAACGAAAAGCTGCATATCCCGCACCCTGCACGGTGGAAGAGGAGAACAGCGCGACATCGACGGGTTTCACGGTGACCCGCTCGATGACCGCGTCCAGCAGGGCGCCCTGGCGCTCTTCGGAAAAGACCGCAAGCCGCTCTGTCGCGTAGCCGATGTTGTCGGCAAAGGCCGTGCCCTTGCGCCACATGTCCGCCAGGGCCGTGGCAATGGCCGCGCCATCCCCATGCGGGACGATCCGCGCGAAAGGCGTTTCATCCCCTATGACCTCGGGCAGGCCTCCGGCGTCGCTTGAAATAACCGGCAATCCAGCAGCAATTGCCTCAAGAATTGCAAGTCCAAAAGTTTCGGAGCGCTGGAGTTCATCTTCACTATATGTTGATGGAAAAACAAAGCAATCAAAATTAGTATAATATTCCGGTTGTTCCGCAAAATTTATGAAAGGTTCAAAAGTAACTTTATCTTGGATTCCAAGTTTCTGAGCCAGTTCTTGCAATGCCTCAAGCCGGTCCGCTCCATTGCCATAGACGACTGTCAGATGCACATCTTGAGTACAGGTTGCACAGAATTCGGCCAAGCCACGGAGTAGGTATTCATGCCCTTTCCAACGAACCAGTCGTCCGACACTAAGAAGTTGCAAAGTTCGTGTTCCATCATAAAATCCACTCTTCTTCCTGAACTTAAAAAATCTTGGATTAATCGTATTATAAACTAGGTTAATTTTTTCACTCGGAACGCCATGTGCGTATAATTCGGATACTAAATATTTGGAGACTGCCGTAAAAGCAGTATTCCGCCGTTCTGCAAAATCTTTAACAATATAGTCTTTATAATCCGGAGAGGTGCGCATCGAAAAAACATCGATCCCGTGGCACATGGAGATGGTCGGAATATCGAGGTCGAGGGCGTCGATCCGTTGCGCCCATTTCCATTCGTTCAGCGCGAAATGGCCGATCACCACGTCCGGCCGGATCCGGTCCACCAGATACTTGTAAAGACGCTCTCCGACCTGGTGATCGAAATCCGCCCAGTGGATCATGATGGCCTTGCCGTAGGGACGCTCGGCGCGCAGCTGGGGGTGTTCGAAGAGAACGAAATTGTCGTATTCGGACCGGGCTTCGAGACGTTGCACCAGATCGTAGATGAAGGTCTCGGGCGGGGCGGAAAACACCGAAACGAAATGCAGGATCGTTCTGGCGGCCTCCGGCTTCCTGCGCGCCGCCACGGCATCGATCCGTCCGAGAATGTCGCTCAGTGGACCAAGCTTGGTCTCAAGCTGAATGCAGCGCATGTCGGCATCGAGCAGATCGATCAATGCGCAGTAATCCTCGAAGAACCGGGGCACCTCGGTTGCGGCGAGGCGAAAATTCTCGCGGTCCCGCAGGCAATGTTCCACATAGCCGCGCAGCGCCCGGATCAGCGGCTTGTCCGCGATGTGCCGCCGGGCGATCTCCGTCAGGGCCTTTACCCGCATCTTGTTGAAACGGAAAAGGTAGATCTCCTCGGCATCCCCGGTGTTCAACCGGGGAAAGTGGAGCTGATAGCTCCGGGCTGCCTCGGATATGAAAAGCTTGCGCCGGGCTTCCGTCCCGCCAGAGGACAGCCCCCCTTCAATCAGGGTGAAGAGCGGTTTGTTGAGACAGCGAAAGACGGCGCCCTCGCGAAACGCCTTCCGCATCCAGACCGCGTCGCTGACGATGCGGAAATCCTCGTCATAGGGGCCTATGCGGTCATAACAGCTGCGGTGCACCAGAAACGTGTTGTGGCAGACATGCAGATGGCCGAATAGCAGCCCGGCGTCGATCTGTTGCGCCACCAGCAGCTTTGATCCGACATGGTAATCGGTATAAACGATATCCGCCCGCTGATCGGGGTCGGAGCGCGCCACACGCAGGGTTTCGGTCACGAAATCCGGATCGTAGAAGTCGTCGGAATTAAGCAGGCAGATATAATCGCCCCGGGCTAGCTCGATCCCCTTGTTCATCGCCGAGTAGATGCCCTTGTCCGGCTCGGACACGTAATAGTCGATGAAATCCTCATTGGCGCGCAGAATATCCAGCGTCTCTTGCGGACTGTTGCCATCGACCACGATGTATTCCACGTTGGGATAGGTCTGGGCCCGTACGGAATCGATGCAGCGCTGAAAGCTGTCGTGATTGTCATAAATGGCCGTCACGATGGTCACCAGCGGGGCATCGGGGCGGTTGCATTTGAAATGCCCCCTCAGCCGAAGGCCGCCCTCTGCCTGACGGCGGCCGGAGAGATTCGGGTAGAAATCATACCGCCCGGCAAAATGGGCAGTATTTTTCGCAACATTGGACAGCTCCGGCAAATCGAGTTTGTAGACCCTGGCTAACTGCTGAAGCACATTGATCTTCCGCTGCCGGGCGTTGTCGTTGTCAGGCCCCGGAGATGCGCTCGCCAGATGGGTGGCCACCTTGAAGTGCCGCTGCGCCACTTCGGCGTCATCTTTCCAAAATGCCTTGCGGCATTCTGCGACAGCGGTCCAGAAATTCGAGGCAGGATCGGTAGTAGACATCACGGCTCCTATGCTTCGCTTCAGCTTGGCATCACAGCATTATCCAACATCATCGGGAGCGTAATACAGCCTTTGGCAGAGTTCCTTGTAGGTACTGCAATCTTTGGCTTCCAGCGCAATTGCCTCTGGTATCGGGCGGCGTGGGCGCTGCGCGATCGTGTCGCCTTGCCGGCCGCTGTTACCGCTCAAGGCAAAAAGAGAAAGCAAGTCCGCGAAACCGGCATCAAAAGGCAGTTGCAGATCGGCGGCTATTCTGGACATGACGCTCGGCGGATCGGCGACGAAATCCTCGTACCGATAGATCGGTACATCCTCATACGCCTCCAGGAATGCCAGATAGCGCCGGCAGTATTCTTCCATCGTTGGCGGCTCGAAGTGCACCCAGTTGTTGTTCTTCAGGGACAGGAAGCTGTCGAGCGGTTGACGCACTGTTACGACTGATAGGACCGGCATGTGATCTTGCAACAAGCCGCGCAGCGTGGGCCGCGACCAGAGGTCTCTCTTCGCAAAGAATTGCGAATGGGGGTGATCGCGCAGCACCAGATAGCGTCCTTCGCGTTGCGCCGCGTGGCGAAGCGCCCGGAGACCTGCCAGAAAGACATCCGTTGCGACATCATTCGCCTGTGGTCTACGGGGATCGTAATACAGGTCGGCGATCAGATCGGTGGGGTGAAACGGGTTTTTTCCGAAATCACGGATCAGCGTACTTAATGGATCGATTTCGCTGAGCAATTGCACATTTGGCAAGGCGGCCACAGCCTTGGAGATCAACGTGCCCCCTGAGCAGGCGACTTGATGCAGGCAGCGTTGCGGATCGTTGGTCCATGTGGGCGCCAACGCGGTCAGCTGCGCCTGACAGGTTTCCAGAGCATCGGTGAGAGACGCGGAACTGGGGTCGATCGGGTCGAGGCCAGTGGTACTTAGTTGCGCAAGGGCCCACTCCAGATGGGTAACCAGATCGGTCTCGTCGTTCGCGGCGGCGCTATCTCTGCCGGAGGATGATGCAGTTCGGTCGGTCATGACTTTTTGCGCTTGGCCGATGGTGTCTTGCTCACGGCTTCGAGCGCTCTTTCCAAAGGAGATGCCATTTGCGCCAGAAGCATATCCTGTGCGCTCTTAGCGTCCTGCAAAGCGCTGAACCGGTCGCGCAATTCGGCGATGTCGCGCTCGAGCATTGCCTGCATGCGCAAGGCAAGCCGCAGATCCCGCCGGGTATTTTCCTCGGCCTCGGACAGTGCGACATTCGTTTGTTGCAGCGCTTCCAGGCGCGACTCCATTTCCGGAATGCGGGCAGCGGTTTCCTGTATCCTGCTCAGTTCCCGCCTGGCGCGTTCCTCGGTCTCGGACAGCGTTGCGTTCTTTTTTTGTAACTCCTCCAGACGCGCTTGCATGGTTTCCAGGTGGGCAACCGCTGCTTCTGCCTCGCGGAGGCGCGCGGGATAGAACAGGCTCGCTCGGAGGAAATTCGGATCGGAATTCATAATACCCTCCGTCAGAAACCCTGCTTCGGTCAAACGGCTCAGAAGTGCATTTGCCGGCACACCTCCCAGATCGTCTCGACTGGCCTGTAGCAAGATGCGGTCGAAATCCTGCAGCGCTGATCCCTCCAGAAACAATGCTGTATGTTTGGCAGCGCTGACCGGGCTGTCGAGAATCAGAAGATGCGTCATGCCCGCCTGGGGAGGTTTGATCCGGGCCTCCTGTAATAGTGTTGGCACGTCCATAACCCTAGTTTCGAGACGCGCGGTGATCCGAAGCCCGGGATAGAGCGTCATCAGGTCCTCGGGCATGTCAATGTCTGAAAACTCGGGCAGGCTGAGACGCAGGAATGCCGCCTTTCCGCCGCGTACTCCGAGAGCCGCGGAGATCACATCGACATGCTCGTGCTCGGCGGAACGATCGGCCAGCATGCCGGCGTGGTCCGGATCCGGTTCGACCAGCACCACCCTCTGTGCCTGGGCCGAGATCAGCGCGCCCAATTCATCTTCGCCGCAGAATCCGACATGCAGAATGGTGTCGATTGGCTGTCTGGTCGCGATCGCTTCGATCTGGGGACTCCAGTCCGGTGTCCACACCATGTCAGACTTCCTTTGAAGAGCGCCCAAGAAGGGCGCGCAACGGTGCCGTCAGGCGGTAGCCGGGCGAACGCAGGATGCGGTTTAACCGGTCGTCGAGCGCAGCGATGTGGGTTTCGCAATGAGCAATATGAGCCTGATGCTCCACCAGGCTGTGATCCAGTAGTGCGACGCGCTGCTCGAGCCGTTGTGACCGCCGCTCGAACCTGGCCGCCTTGCTTCGGGCATCGGCCAGAGAGACCTCGCGTTCGGCTAAGGTTTTTTCTAGGGATTCTGCCCGGGCGAAGTGGTTTTCCAGTTCGGAATGGACCTCGAACATTTGCGCCAGCTGTTCGCGCAGGGATTGGCGCGCTATTTCGGCCTCTTGTAGCATGGCCTGGTGGCTTTCCAGGCCCTGATACAGCTGATTCTTCTGCTGTTCCAGTTGTTCGACCTGAGCCCCAGCAGCTGTCAATTCGGTCATAAAGACCTCGGTTTCTGTTAGGGCCGCGTCACGCGCAGCTTCTAGTCCCTCGGCCCGCTGGTAATTTGTTTCGGCCTCCTGCTGGGCGGCAAGCAGCTGTTCGGTCAAAACTTCGATCTCGCGGGACCGGCTGTAATGGCGCAGCGCGGCATCCAAGGTCGAGCCTGCCGTCTCATGATCCAGGTGCAGCAGGCTGGCGTTGAGTTCCCGGACGATGCTGCGCGTCTCGGCGTCGCTGTCAAGCGCATGTTTTGCGAGAATTTCCAGCACCGGATCATTTTCCGGCAGATCGGAGGTTCTACTTCGGGCAACGGGCTTCAGGCTCAGAAGGGCACACAGGTCAGCAGGTTGCGACACCGCCGCTTCCGGGGTGACCAGCAAACAGCGGCGGCGATCGGTGCTCCGCAAATCCAGCACATCACGGGCCCGGGACATCCAGCTGGCCAGCAGGGATGAAGGCGTTTCCCCCGAGGTCATGCCAGCGGCAAGCACCTTGTGTGCGGCGGGCACCACTAAAAGCAGCATGGAATCCGGCATGGCGCGCCAGGCCGTGGCCGCAGCGTCCAGGCGATCATGCTCTGCAAGGAGCATATCGTTCCCGGCAGCCAGGACCTGCAACGCGCCCAGCACGGCCTCATTTGTATCCGCTGGCCATTGCCAAACAAAAAGAGAACTCCGGTCGCGCGTGGCGGGATGTGGCGTTTTGGGATTTTCTGGGATCATGCCCTGCCCTTTGATATCGGCTTCAGACGCGATCGGACACGCGTGGACGGTTTATTCCGGATAGCTCAGATAACGCGTTTGGAAAGGGGCTGGGCGAGGCTGGCGCCGGAGCATCCTGACGAGGCCCCGCAGCGGCGCGGTCAGCCGCCAGCTGCTGCTGCCAAAGGTTTGCACCAGCATGTGTTCAAGCTCTGCGGCGTCGCCCTTGACCTTCTCGAGTTCGGCCTGCACCGCGGCGATATCCGCAGAAGGCGGGCCCCCTTTGTCCTCGATCATTCTGGTAAGCTCGGCGATCTCGGCAAACCTGTTTTCAAGCTCCTTTTTTAGCTTCACACGTTCGGGATCACGTGCGGCCTTTTCTTTGCGGGCAGACTTCAGGGCGGCATTCTCTTCGCGCAGGCGGCTCAATTGGACCGCAAGTTCGGTGTTCTGGGCCAGCAGCCGTTCCAACCGCTCGGGACCGGAGTTGTCTACGGAAAGAGAACGCGCGTGGGATGGAGTGGTCATTGCAGTCTCGAGTGCAGCCGAGGTTTCGGCTTCCCTACCGTCTCTCTCAAAGCTTGTCACCCCTGGTTCATGCGGAAACGTAGAGATACCACGATTTGAAAAATGGACTTCGTTCTTGCCGGGCTTTTGCCGGAGAGGGGTTGGTTTCATCGCCAGGGCAAAGCCCGATGCGCCCGATGTTGCATTGCAACGCATCCGGCCAGCGTGCTTTCGCAAGCAAAGTGCGGCAACGGTCTTTCGCAACCCGCGCGCGCCGTGTAAAGGCGGCAGGGTTCGACACGAGGCCAGACCGGAGACCGCGCGACATGCTGGAGGTGACACCGACCTCGATCGCCGATGTGCTGATCCTCACGCCGCGGCGCTTCGGCGACGCGCGAGGGTTTTTTTCCGAGACCTGGAATGCGAAGCGGATGCGCGAGGCGGGGCTCGATCTGGAGTTTGTGCAGGACAACCAGTCGCTGTCTGAAAAGATCGGCACCCTGCGGGGTCTGCATTTTCAGTCGCCGCCCCATGCCCAGGGCAAGCTAGTGCGCTGCGGCCACGGCGCGCTTTACGACGTGGCGGTGGATATCCGCGTGGGTTCGCCCACCTACGGGCAATGGGTGGGGGTAGAGCTGACCGCCGAGAACGGCCGCCAGCTCTGGATCCCGACAGGCTTCCTGCACGGCTTTGTCACCCGGGAACCTGACACCGAGATCCTTTACAAATGTACCGATTTCTACACACCGGAATGCGACGGCGCGGTACTGTGGTCGAGCTGCGGCATCGACTGGGGCCTGACGGGCGACCCGGTGCTGTCGGACAAGGACGCCGCCGCTCCGCCGCTCGCGGATTTTGACAGTCCGTTTTTGTGGGAAGGGTAGGGCGGGGGAGGGGCGGCCGGCGACACACCCCAGGCTGGTGGCAGGGCTGATGTATCTGCAGCATGTCCATGGGCTGTCGGACG
>NZ_JAWHTD010000073.1:0-10978 GCF_032586235.1 Aestuariicoccus sp. MJ-SS9 | reverse complement strand
GTGACAAAGGCGCCAAACTGGCCCGGCGTGAACCCGTCGTCCTGCAGGTTGCGCTCATAGGTGTCGTTGCCCGGGCCAGCATCGACGAAATCGAGCCCCTGGTTGTCGTTGATCGTGTCATCGCCTTCGCCGCCAAGGATCGAGTCGGGGCCGCGGCCGCCGTAGAGCCGGTCGTTGCCAGAAGTGCCGATGATCGTATCCGCGCCGTCCTCGCCGCGGAACAGGATGCCTCCGCCGGTACCGGAGCCGTCCATCACATCGTCGATCTGAGTGCCGCGGATCTCGTCGATGCCCGAGATGACGTCGGTGTTGCCCTGGGTGTCGATCACCGTGCCCGCGCCGAGGTCGACGTTGATCCCGCTGCCCGCGCCTTCGAAATAATCGATCTCGTAATTGTAGACGACCTGGTCCCAGGCCGCGCCGCCGAGGATCGTGTCCGCGCCGCCAAGGGGCGCAAAGGCCATGTCGGTCAGACCGGCGATGTTGTCGAACGTGTCGCCGTCCTGGCTGCCTTCGAAATAATTGATGTAGGTGAAGGTGTCGTCGATCAGCCCGGGCGTGCCGCTGACGACCGTGCCGCCGCCGTCGGCACCAAGGGTGATCGTCACCCCGCCGACGCCGGAGATGTTGCCATAGCTCAGGTCGGCACTTTCACCCGCGTTCCACTGCCCTTCGTGCCCCAGCACCGTGTCGGAGCCCAGACCGGGGCGGATGTAGTCGCCGAAGCTCTGGCTTTCGGTCGAACCGCCCGAAGCGTCGAGCGTGTCGTTGCCGTCGCCGCCTTCCAGACGGTCGCGTCCGTCTCCGCCATCGAGGCTGTCGTCGCCACCAAAACCGCGCAACGTGTCGTCACCACCGCCGCCGATCAACGTATCGGGGCCGTCAGAGCCTTCGAGCAATTCGGGGGCTGGGGTGTTGAAACGAATGAAGCCGGGAACGTTCATGAAAATCTCCTGTTTCAAATGGCCGGTCACAGGGGCAAGGCGGGTTCCGCGCAGTCACCGGGAAATCTCCGGCTCCTGCAATTTCGTCTTGCCCACAAATTTCAATAGCAAAAGAGGCGGCGGAATTCCACTTTTTGCCAGCTTGTTCAACATTTTCAATTAAAGCGGGCATTCCGGAGCGATCACTCGACCGCCAAAAACCTGTTGCGAAAACCCCGAGACGGGCTTGAATTCCAGGTTCGCACATGTCGAATAGTGTCGCACTCCGCCGTCATCAGAAGGCGGCCCGGAGTCTCCCGTAGACTGCCCTGAAAGAACGGCTCCGGCTGGCCCCAGTTGGCCGGGGTCTACATTGGATCGGAGGGATTGGAATGGCTAAAATACTTGGAGCGTTCAGGAGCGTCGTGTTCCTCGGATGGCTCAGCGTCGCGTTGGCGTCCACCGCGATCGCGGCGGGTGTCTACGCGCTCCAAATGACGACGGCGGTTGCGGCGATGACGACCAAGGCAGCGACCACGGCGATCAAGCATCGCAAGGAACTGGCGAAGACCAAGGCGAAGGCCAGGCTGCGGAGGGCCGTCGTCGCCGTGCCCATCGCCGGCGTGGGTGCGATCGCGTACTTCGAGGAGCAGGACTACCAAGAATGGCTGTCGGAGAACCCCGACGGCTCCCGTCAGAAGTATGCCTGCGAGGTGGCCTCGTTGTCGGCCGAAGTGGTCGATGAGGTGCTGCAAGGCCTGCCGGAATGGATGCGACCGGAGCCGGAGAAATACATGCCGGAGTGCTCGAGCCAGTAGGGGGGCGTCTCAGCGTCAACCCTCGCCACCTTCTCCTCCGTTTTTGCCCCGTTTCCGCCCCCGTTTCCCGGATCGGTGGGATTTCTCGATACGGTTCATCGAGGGTCAAGGTCTCCTACCACCCCAGCCAGCACAGACAAAGTACTGATAACATTGGATAATATCGATCTGAACGGCGGAGCAATACTCGGCCACGGTAGCGGCGGCATTGCGCTGTCGCGGGCGGCGTAAAAGTCGGCCACTTTTGTCCTTTCGATTTTCGGGAGGGCTTGGGGATATTCACCGTGGATTTGTATTTGAAGGTTCGTCACGCTCACTTCGAGGAAGGGATGAGCGGGCGTCAGATTGCTCGGGATTTTGGGATCAGCCGAGATAGTGTCGCAAAAATGTTGGGCTATTCGGAGCCGCCTGGGTATCGGCGGACAGTGCCGATCAGGCGCCCCAAGCTTGATCCGTTTGTTGCCATCATTGATGGCTGGCTTTTTGAAGACAAGAACCGTCCGCGCAAGCAACGGCACACGGCGAAACGGATATTTGAGCGTCTGCGGGATGAGTGTGGATTTTCTGGCGGCTAAGCGGAAAGATACTTTGCATTCAATCCGGTGATGGGCATGTGCGATCTGTTTGCCCTAATCGCAGGGAGGCCGGCCACAGATTTGGTTGCCCACAGTGAAGTCGACTTCCCCGGCCACGATTCTGCTGATAAACGCACAGCCGTCTTCTTGTTCAGCAAAGTGTTGATACGAGCGGACGCCGAAGTGCAGTGGCGCGAACCACAACAGTGTGTCATTGAGCTGCGATAGACGTATTGGCCCGTCGGCTGGCGGAACGGATTCAATGACGTCAGCACGCGCTTGGGGCGACAAGGCGCGCAGAAAGGTCACGTATTCGTGCTCAGCGAGCGTTCGTCCTGGGACACCTCCACGGTTTTTGCAGCAGAACGGCATGCACCAATTCATGCGCCACGATACCGCGAAACAGCTCTCCCTCCGCCAAGTTGAGCAACGGGTTGCCAGGGTCCAATGCCTGATACATCGCGGGCGCATCCAGGACAGTAATCGCATCCTGTCGATCACATCGGTCCAGGCAATTGGCAGCACCTGCGATGGGGTCTCGCGACACGTGAATTGTGATGGAACTTAACTGCGGCAAACCGCAAGGCGCGAGGCTGTCGAGCGTAGAGGACACGAACTCACACAGATGAGTTTCGTCGACAGCAAGCTCACCGGAAATGCTCACATCGCCCCCAATGCAGATACCGGCTATGCCAGGTGCGGCCAAGCCGGTCGATACGGCCACGGCAATGGCGGCGGTGCGGACGAAGCTGCCGCCTAAATCACCAAGTCAAATGACCAACATTCAACGAATGTGTCAGAATTTGATTTCATCCGGCAGGGGGATGAATTCGTCGTCCCCAACAATGCCGGGGAAGCGGCGTTCGCGCCAATCCTCAGCCGCCTGTTCAATACGTTCGCGACTGCTGGACACGAAATTCCAGAAAATGTAGCGCTTCTCCGAGAAAGGTTCGCCGCCCAACACCATCAACCTGGACGCGCTCTCCGCTTTGATGATGATTTCCGCATGTGGCTGGAAGACCACGAGTTGATCTTTGCCGAATGATCCATCCTGTCCCACGATTTCGACCGATCCGCTCACGACATATATCGCGCGCTCAATATGCATGGTATCTAGCTTGTACCGGGCGCCTGCTGCAAGACTGAGGTCCGCGTAAAGCGTCTCGGCGAAAACTTTGGTTGGGGATGTATGTCCGTTCAAAGCCCCGGCCAAAAGGGACATACTGATGCCATCCCCCTCATCTCTGGGGATTTCCGTTGCTGCCACATGCTGAAAGCCTGGGTCCGTTTCTTCCAACTCATTTGGTAGTGCGAGCCAAGTCTGAAACCCGAATATGCTACCACCGTTTTTGCGGAACTCTGCACTCCCGCGCTCAGAATGCACGATACCACGGCCAGCCGTCATCATATTGACTGCGCCGGGCTCGATGGCCTGCGAGTAGCCTTCGCTGTCGCGATGTACCACGCTCCCCTCGATCAAGTAGGTAACCGTAGATAGCCCAATATGTGGATGCGGCCTGACGTCGATTTCCTCATCACCGCGAAAGACCGCAGGCCCAAAGGCGTCTAAAAAGATAAACGGCCCGACCATCTGCCGCTGTGGCGAGGGCAACGCGCGGCGAATTTCAAAACCACCGCCAAGGTCTTTGACAGAAGGAAGTATCACCTGATCAAGCTTAAGAGCGCTGGACGCTTGGGTCATTGTGAACTCCTCATTTGGATAGACTTTACAGATTTCCATACCATCGCTGGGTTGAAGATACACAATCAAGAGTGCTGATCGAAGCGACATCCGACCTATTGCAGAACTCTAGCAAAATGGGCTCGACACAGTCATCTGAGTATTTCCCTCAGATGACGGCTAGGTGCCGTTGAGCGGTCGTTCGGTCGCGGACAGTCGAACTTTCAGCTCTCAACGACCGCTTCGCGCAGGAGCGGACGCTGGCGAAAAGTCGAGGGATGACCGGGTCGCGGACATAGCACCAGTTCACTGCAGTTGCCCAAAGGTCCGCTATCGGAAAATAAACGCTGCCAGAACCGGTCGCCTGTGACCGCTAGCAGCTCTTCAGCTCAAACGGGAGGCGCTTTCGGCCTTGCTGAGCGGATCAATGTCAATTCGAACAGCCGTTCGGCAGATGCGGGGAGCGGGTTCGCCGCGCAGGACATTCACGAACGCTATCGAGCGGCGCTTCGCAAAACGGCTATAAGCCCGATCCGTTCTTCTCTCGTCATTTCGGGCACGCGTAGCATCTCCGTACCAGGAACGACGCCAGTCGGATCAGCAAGGAAAGCGTTCAGCGCTTCCGCAGTCCAGACACCATCCAAATCGGTCATTGCTTTCGAATAGGCGAAATCATCCCTTGCTGCACGCGGCGCTTCGAAGATGCCAATCAAGGATGGACCTACATGAGTGCCCGTCGCTGTTTTACCTTCCGCTATCTCATGGCAAATATTGCACCCATGCAGCGCTCGACGCCCGGCCTCTAAATCAGCAGTGTCGAGTTCGCCCTGAATGATCGGCTCCGGCAAGTTGGGAACGGCGCCGTTGGCCCGGAGAAACTCGACCATGTCCAAATCGCCAGCCTTGGCGGCGACGTGGATTGCAGGCCGTCCCTTGCCGTTACGGAAATTCACGTTGGCTCCGTGCCCGATTAGCATTTTTGCGGCCTCGAACGCCCCTCGGCCAGCCGCTTCGTGCAAAGGCGAGTGACGGAAATCACCGGATTCCAAATCCGGATCGGCTCCATGTTCGAGCAACAGCGCAACCACGTCCGTATCATTGGCGCGCGCGGCGGCATGAAGTGGGCTTCCAAATGTGAAGCTTGTATTGGCATCCGCGCCTCGCTCTAGCAGCAACTTGACCACCTCAGCGTGGCCACGTTGCGCGGCAAAGAAAAGCGGGCGGCTTAATGTTTCAGGCCCATCAGAGCTCGCCTCAAGGGCATTTACGGCTGCTTCTAAATTGCCTTCTCTCGCGGCTGCGATCAGATCAGTGTTCGCTTGAACCGACCCTATCGAGAATGCCAGTCCGAGCAGGACAGCCGATAAAACAGTTCCTGTGCGCATCCTCCTCCTCCCTCGAGCTACTGTATCACGAGGATACTTCAAAAATCCTGATCTGGCGAATTCGGTGACCGCGCCGCGCTCAAAATGTAATCCAGACCTATTCCATGATCCCGCTTAAGTTGTGAGGTGAGATGGCAGATTGTGCCAAAAGCGGTCGAAATTGGCATGCTTTGAGCCAGCAGCCAAAAGGTGACCAGGTCAAAGGCGCCGGCGCCGGGACCTACAGTTGGCCATTGACCGGGTAGCCGCGCAGGGCCTCAGTGTTGACAATACAGAAACACATTGTAGCCGACTTCTTTCTCAAGAATACGAGGTATGACATCGAGCAAGAAATACCTGAATGGCTTGGAAAATTTTCGTCGTGGGGCATCACTGACACATCAGTGTGACTCTGCGGACGGAAGTCTTCGCATCGAACCAGCATGTGGCAGGACCTATCAGATTGGCAATGGCGAAAGTTACTGCTTCAAGAACCACAAGGTCACAAAAACTTTCAGAAATCTCCGAACGTTCTTGCGCGTGATCGCCAAGAGTTAAGCAATCTCATGTCAGCTTCGGGCTCGACGCAGCCATCTGAGTATTTCCCTCAGATGACGACTAAGTGCCGTTGAACGGTCATTCGGTACCGGAAAGCGGGACTGCCAGCTCTCAATGACCGCTTCGATCCGGAGCGGACGCTGGCGACAAGTCGAGGAATAACCGGGTCGCGGGACGTAGCTGCCTGATGCTGATGCAGCAACATTCAGCTTGGCTGCTCGAACTTGTCATGGAAACGGTCGCGGCGCTGCAGTGCGTTTTCTCCGGAGCGGACATTGAACCCCACGCATTGAACCGAAATCCAAACCAGCCGTTCGCAGCGCCGCCGCCCAATGTCTCAGTTGCGGGACGGAGCCGAAGCTCGCATCCAACGTCTTCCTGCTCACTATGTCACGTGCTCGCCTGCAACATGCCGGACCAGAGCGTCCATCGCGTTGCAAGTATAGTCGTGGAAGTACCAACTGTCCGCTTCCGGCTGGCTTGATTGCTTGATGACCGCAACCTCCCTGTTTCGGTCAATGTAGATCCATTGGCCGTTCACCCCGAGCGCGATGATCGCTTCCGACCCGGGCGTGTTTCTGATCCACCATTGTGCGCAATAGCTCCAATGGCCATTCGCCATGTCTTCTTCCGCACTCGGGCCCCTCAGGAAGGCTTCGGTGGACCCCCCTTGCGAAAGCGTGTCGATCACCGCTTTGGGGATGATCTGGTCACCGCCCACACGGCCATTCCGGAGCATTGCCGCGGCAAAGCGCGCCATGTCCTCTGCCGTGGCGTTCAGCCCACCCCCGGCGAAGAGGTTGCCCGTGGCATCCAGAAGGACATAGGCCTCGCCGGTCATGCCGAGTCTTGACCACAGGCGGCTTTCCAGCAGGGTCACAAAATTTTGACCGAACAGGCGACTGACCGCCCAGTTCAGGACATCGGCCTGCGGCGTCTGGTACTCGAACACCGACCCATGCGCGCGCCCCTCGAGCTTGGTCAGTGTGCTGGCATAGTCATAGAGGCTCTGTGGTCCGTCCCAATCGACCGCCTTGATGCCGGCCCCAAGAACCGCGACGTAGTCGTGGATCTCTGCGTCGGGGTCGGCATAGTACTCACTGAATTTTAGCGATGCCGTCATGTCGAGGACCTGACCGAAGGTGGCATCGGAAAAACCCGATCCGTTGTCGAGTTCCGGTATGATGTCCACGATCGGGGTGTCCCGCGTGACCAGCCCCTCTTCGATCGCCATCAATGCGAAGAGGCCGATGAAGGACTTGGTGCAGCTGAACATGATGTGCGGCGTGTCCGGCGTCATGCCATTGAGGTAACGTTCGTAGATGACCCTGTCCTTGTGAACCACGATCAGGCTGTCGGTGAATGTCTGCCGCAGGAAGCACTCGAAATCAGCGAGAGAGCCATCCTTGCGTCGAACTGACAGGCTGCCGATGTCAGCGTCGATCTCGCGCCTCAGCGCGGTACCGGCATCGCTGGGCCGCACAGGTGCTGTCGGCCAGATCTGCCGCATATTCTGGTAGGCCCACCGATTGAATGGCGGCTCCCACACACCATTGAAGCGATCCACCCGCTTACCGGCAGGCGGCGGAAACCCCTGCATAAGACCAAGCTCCAGATGAGTTGCGGTATCGAAGGGTTCGGAGATCGCCATGGCAGTAGTCGCCTTTCCAACACTGTCTTCCTGAGCTTCCGCACCAGAAGTGAACGGTTGGGCTCGCGCGGGTCTGACTACCAGGCTAGCATTGCGTGGTAGGCATGACGACTCCCGACACCGCCCATGTCCGCATCGAGCTCTTCCAAGACATCTGAGCAAAATGATCAGAAGACCGATGGACGGCGGAGAGCGGTCGCCAGAGCCGACAAGTCCGGTGAGCGACGCTGAACGACGGCTTCCACCGATACCAGACGTTCGCCAAAAATTGAGGCTTTGACCGGCTTGCGGACTTTCCAGACCTTCGTCCTGACTGCCTCGACCGTCGCGACCGTCGCGACCGGCCCCGAGCCGACCTCCGACTATCTTTGAATGCCTCGTTGAAGCTTACCCAAAGCCGACCTTCGACCTGACCCGCAGCATCGTGGGTGGCCAGAAGGTCTGCTGAGCGGACAGAGCTACCTTTCTCTACAGAAACTCGTTCTTCGCCGCGGCCGAACTGTGCACTTGTTGCAAGAACGAGAAACACGTGGTGGCATTGGAGCTCTTTTTGGGTCGAAAGTGCACAGGATGCCTTCAGGGTCGGCGAAAGCTATCGGTCACTGCCCCGCCTCGCAACTCAAGAACCCACACGAGGAAATATGAGCGGTTCTGCCAAGGCTTCTGAAGTCGCCTTTCGATTGGAGCTCCGGTTTGCGGCTCGGGCTTTGTCAGTGCCGACTGATAATCCTTGCCGATGTGGCATGATGCAACGTAACCTTTCCCAAAGACGCAATTTTTTTCAAGCTGGTGCGGTTCTCTGGTTTCGCTTCTTCTCGCTGACCGGATAGGTGAGCGTTTCTGCACTGGGTTTTCCTCTGGACGACATATTTTGTGCATCTTGATTTCGGCAACTGTCGGGAGCGTGTGGATACACGGTGCACACCGGCGAACAAGGCGGTGATTTCTCGCGAAATGCTTGTATCCAACGTTATCAAATCTGAGCTGTCACTCGTGTTCAGGCTTTTGCAATATTCGGTTGGCGCAGTCGTGGTTGGCACGATGGCTGTTACGTTAACCATCTCTTTTGCGGCGCTGATCTACACCGGTCCTCTAGCTCCTTTGCTTGGCCAAGGGGCAAGTCTGGTTTTGTTCGGCGCAGCTGTTATGGCTGCCGTTGGAGCCTTCAGCTACTCGCTTCCCGGTTCGATCGCCAATCCGCAGGATGCGAGTGCCGTGGTGCTCGGATCGGCCGCCATCGGACTCGTTTCGACGCATTCCGTTGCGCCTGAAGCGCTTTTCCCAACCATCATTGGTCTGACCATGGCGGCAGGACTGGTCGCGGGGGTTTGCGCATTTTTGGCGGGTGTCCTGCGCATGGGCGCCTTGGTGCGCTATGCGCCGTATCCCGTGACCTCCGGGTTTCTCGCCGCGACCGGGTATCTGCTTGTGACAGGCGCGCTGAGCATCGTCACGCGTGAGAGCGTCACAGTGTTCAATTTCACCGTGGTGCTTGCCAACCTTCCGGTTTCGTATTGGTTGCCCTGGATCGCTGCAGGCCTGGCGCTGGTGGTAATCACAAATCGGTTGCCGGGAGATTTCACTCTTCCGGTCGCTGTCTTCCTGGCTACCGTCATTTTCTACGCGGTCCTCGCTTTGAAGGGCATCTCGATCGAAACCGCACTCGCACGCGGGATGCTCTTGGGACCCTTCAATGCGACAGACGTGCGCAGCATCTTGGACTGGCAGTTTCTGGGCAAAATAGAATGGGCGGAAATATTCTATGCGGCGCCAACGCTCGCAGCGGTAACCGGCCTCACTTTGCTTGGCTCCCTTCTAAATTCCACGGGTTTAAGCATCGTCGTTCAGGAGCCCGTCGATACCGAGCGTGAGATGCGCGCGACCGGACTCGTCAACCTGCTGTCGGCGCCTCTAGGCAGCCTACCTGGATACACGATCCTCGGTGAATCCATCCTGGCTCGGCGGCTCGGTCTCGTTGGCTATGCACCCGGGCTAGTGGTGGCGTTCGCCTGCGGCATGGCCGCATTCGCCGGCATCGAATACCTGGCCTATGCACCGGCTGGCCTGATGGCGATCGTGGTATCCTATCTTGGTTTCGACCTGCTCAACAGCTGGCTGATTGCCAGCCGAACGCGCATGTCGGCTTATGAATATATCGTCGTGCTGCTCATCTTGCTGGTTACGGCCACATTTGGCTTCCTCGAAGCCCTCGCACTTGGCACGCTCGCGGCGGCCGTGATCTTTGTCATTACCTACGCCAAAACGGATGTCGTCAACTTGCGATACGATCTCGCCCAGAGACAGTCTTGGGTGGAAAGACCCGAGGAGGAGTTGGCGCAGCTTCGAACGGCGGGACATGTCTGCGTGGTATTGGAATTGTCCGGTTTCCTGTTTTTCGGTACTGCCGACAAGATAACCCGGCTTGCGATAGCGGAAACCGAAGCCGATTCCGAACTGCGATATCTAATCCTGGATTTTGGTCGGGTGACCGGTCTGGATGCGTCCGCGTCCGCGTCGCTGATCGAAGTGGTGAGACTGTCCCGGTCCGCCGGGGTGGAAATTACATTCTGTTCCATATCCTCGGAGCTAAAAAGACAAATTCAGCTAGTCGTGCCTGAGCGGGAACGACCAAGAATAAACGGTTCGATCGAAGCAGAACTTGAGCGCGTCGAAGACATTCTGCTCGAAGAGGCCTTTGCGTCAGAGCCAAGACGCATCCCCCATATCCTGGAAGTCGCGCAGGCCTTGGAGAAGGAGTTCGCCGAAAGCCCAGACATTATCCGCCGGATTTCTTTGCGTGAAGGTCAGGTTCTGCTGGCCCGCGGCAGTAACTCACGAGAGATCTATGTTCTTTCCAGCGGGCAACTTCGAGCGGAAGTGCCAACCACAGACGGCAGGCAGAAAGCCGTTGCGAAACTTCGCGCGGGCGCCTTGATCGGCGAAATTGCCTACTATGCAAATGTACCACGCTCCGCATCCGTTGTCGCAGAAACAGCCTGCGAAGTTGTTTACATTGATCTTGGGCGGTTGGACGGATCGCTCTCCAGCAACGTGTTGGAATTTGAACAAGCATGTGCCGAATGCCTTGCGCGGCGCATCATGCGAATGACCGGGCAATTGAGCGATCCGGACCTCCCGCCCGACTGACGGGCGGTGCCGGCTTATACTTACAGAAGGAAACGGAAAGCGCCCTACAGAATTTCTGCGAAAGGATTTTCCTGGGTCCGGAGCAGACGATGGCAAGCCAGATGTCAGGTCAGCTAAGCGGATGAAATGACCCTTGATTCCTGCCGATAGTGAGGTCAATTTTTGAAAGGTGACCCAGGCGTGTTAGCAACTGTATCTGTCAGGTGGCCGGGGCGGCCCATTTCTGACGGTTTTTGCATAGTGCGTTTGCGATTATGACGA
>NZ_JAWHTD010000072.1:0-11029 GCF_032586235.1 Aestuariicoccus sp. MJ-SS9 | reverse complement strand
CATACCCGTCACTGGGCCCGTAGGATAAGTCCGTCCGGGGAAAGGGGCAGTCCGTTCAAACCCGCATTTGTGCAACATGTATAACCGCCCCTTGCGCAAGAGGTAATTTCGGAAATGACTTTGGCGCGCCACCGGGTGCTGACATGTATCCGGCCTCTGTTGAGGCCGTGGTCATGCCGCGGGCCCGTATGGTGTTCGAAGGTCGGGTCCAGATCAAAGCCGCGTGCTCGAAGGCACTCTGTTGCACACTGGTTTTCCCGATCCCGTCTCACGACTGTTGCGCCAAACTGCTCCTTGCCCTCTTCCGCTCCGACGTCCTCGCGACCGCTGGTAGGCTTATGCCGCCGCGACCGGAGAATGGTAGACGCCGCCTCGGGCCATTATGGCCCAGACAATCCGCGCCATCTTGTTGGCCAGGGCCACCCGAACCAGCATCGGCGGCTTGCGCTTCAGCATCTCTCCCAGCCAAGTGCCGGGCCGGGCCGCAGTATGGATATGCCGTTTGATGATCACACTGTTGGCCCCAATGATCAGCAGCCGTCTGAGCGACCGTTCGCCCATCTTCGTGGTAGCCCCAAGGCGCTGTTTGCCCCCGGTGGAATGCTGTCGCGGCGTCAGGCCGAGCCAGGCTGCAAAATCACGGGCCTTGCGGAATGTCTCGGGCGGCGGCGCAAGCGTCGCAATGGCCGTGGCGATCAACGGCCCGATGCCAGGCACCGTCATCAGCCGTCGGGCCACCTCGTTCTCTTTGGCCCGGCGGGCGATCTCGGCATCCAGCTTGCTAATCTCCGTCTCCAGATGGGTGAGGGAGCCGACCAGAACCTTCAACGCGGCGGTGGCATCGACGGGCAAGCCGCTGTCCGGATCCTCTACGATCGCGATCAACCGCGCGGCGTTGGCTGCGCCTTGTGGCACGATCTGCCCGAACTCGCCCAGATGGCCGCGCAGCGCATTGATCGCTTGCGTGCGCTGCCGGATCAGCAGTTCGCGGATCCGGAAGACCATTGCAGCCCCCTGTGTCTCTTCACTCTTCACAGGAACGAACCGCATCGTCGGACGCCGGGCGGCCTCGCAGATCGCCTCGGCATCCGCTGCGTCGTTCTTCTGCCGCTTGACGAACGGCTTGACGTAAGCTGACGGGATAAGCCGAACTTCATGGCCTAGCCTAACGATCTCGCGGCCCCAGTAATGCGCGCCGCCACAGGCTTCCATTGCGACGACACAGGACGGCAGCTGACTGAAAAACTCCAGAACCTGCGCTCGCCGCAGCTTCTTTCGCAGAATTGCGCGTCCTGCGCCGTCCGCGCCGTGTAACTGAAACACATTCTTCGCTAAATCGAGCCCAACCGTGATAATCTCTGACATGACCGTCCTCCTTTGTGGATCATCGCAGACCCACCTTGGCACACAGATGCCGTCGGGGGGCGGTCACATCATCAAAGCCGCTCCTGATTACAAAAATTCAATAAAGGAAGCTATATCAGCGATCGAGGCGGTTTTCTTTTCGATAAATGGATCAAAGTCTAAATCACTTAATGAGGCTATCCGGAAAGCTAAGAGCGACGGTTTTCTTTTGCATCCGGCTCTGGAAAAGGGAATATTGAATATTTATGGATGGACATCGGACGAGAATGGCGTGCGTCATGCTTCATTCGAATATGGCGGTGCGGTTGGCGAAAATCAAGCGCGCTTAATGCTGGTGCTGTGCGCATGCCTTCTGAATTTTATTATTTCGTCATATCAGGATTGACTTCAACTTGGGTGAGGCTGAATTCTATTTAAAGGCGTGCCTTGAATAAATCTCATCGAGTCAACGCTAAAGCTTGTTTAAATACGGGTGCTCAATTGTGTTTATTCGGAGCATTTCCGTTCTGGTTCCGGCTATTAACCCGTATCCCCGGCGCGGAGTCAAGGCCGCAGGCCGCCGCGCCATCGCCGGGCCGCCCCCCGGCACGGCGATTGGTCTGACCTTGGCGCGCCCTTCGCAGATTATCCGGATGGGCTGGCATAAAGCGCCACCGAACCGGCGTCGGATCGCCGCGCCGCGGCCCGTCGATGGCGCGACCTGAGCCATAAGAGCAAGCCGCTGTGCGGCGGCGTGACCATTCAGTCGTTTCTGTCCCACTGCGCCATCACGCCGAAACGCCGTAGGGTGCGCGCTCTGCGCGCACCGCGCCGAGGAATCACCCCAAGATCCCCGGCCAGTTGGCCAGCCCTTTGGCGATGTTGCCGGGCACGTCCTGCAACCAAAGCTCGCGCGCGCGCAGGTTGGCGTTGAGATAGAGCTTGTCCTCGTAGACCGTCCAGGCCTCGGGCATCGTCGGCGCGAGGCAGCCCTTGGACGCGGCATAGGCGCAATAGCCTCCGAAAACAGGGGCATAGCGGGTCGGGTCTGCCTCGAACGCGGCGCGGTTCCCGGCGCTGGCGAAGCGCCATGTCGCCCCCCGCCAGTCGAGCGTGATCGCCTCGGACCCGGGCACCGGCGCGCCCTCGGTGAAATAGGCGATGGGGTCGGTGCCGTCGATCGCGATGCCCCGCTCCTGGTAGGTTTCCGGCTCTCGCGCCAGGCCGGCGCGCGGCAAAAGCGCTGTTGCGGGGGCGGCCAGCATGAGGCCAAGGGTGGCGCGGCGGGTGAGCATGGGCGTGTCCTTTCGGGGTTCTGTTCGCGTGACCCAAGAATGCGCATGCAAAGGCCGCCGCGAAAGCCCCTCTCAACCGCTCGTGATGGGCCGTGTGGCACCAAAGGGTTTTTGAAACAATCGGGAACGCAGTGTTTCCGAATACGAAACACCCCGTTCTTGCGGAAGAATTTGACTTGTCCACAAGGGCTGGTAGCCTGTCGGCAGTAAAAGAACGATTTTCAGACCTCTTGGGGGACAGCGATGTATTTCAGAACGATCATGGCCTCGGCCGCCCTGGCGCTGACCGGGACCGTGGCGCCGGCCGGCGGCGACGCCTATACCGGCGACGCCACCAACAACCCCAATTCCAACGTTTTGGTGCATTCCTACGCGGGGGCCAATTACTGCCCCGAGGGTCTGCAGCCCGTGACCATGGGCGGCGTCATCTGCTGCGGTACGCCCAACGCGGGCGCCTATTACGACGCGCCGTCGACCCGCCGCGTCGCGCACAGGACGCGCGCCGCGATGCCCGTCGCGGTCGAGGGCGAAAAAGGCGTGATCTTCAAGTAATCGCCCCCGTGCCCCTCTGACCCTTGGCAAGCCCTGGCAGGCCGCGTATACGCGCGGCCTGATGACCGTTTAGGGACCGATACGCCATGCAGGGCAGCGCCAATCTCAATATCATGATCAAGGCCGCGCGCAAGGCGGGCCGCAGCCTCGTCAAGGATTTCCGCGAGGTCGAGAACCTTCAGGTGTCGATGAAGGGCGCGGGCGATTTCGTGAGCCGTGCCGATGTGGCCGCAGAAACCATCCTCAAGGAAGAGCTGATGGGCGCCCGCCCAACCTATGGCTGGCTCGGCGAAGAGGGCGGCGGCGAGGACGGCCAGGACCCGACGCGCCGCTGGATCGTCGATCCGCTGGACGGCACCACCAACTTTCTGCACGGCCTACCGCATTGGGCGGTGTCGATCGCGCTCGAGCACAAGGGCAAGATCGTGGCTGGCGTGGTCTTCGACCCCGCCAAGGACGAGATGTTCTATGCCGAGAAAGGCTCGGGCGCCTGGCTGAACGATTCCAAGCGACTGCGCGTGTCGGGACGGTCGCGGATGATCGAGGCGATCTTCGCCACCGGAATACCGTTTGCTGCCAAACGCACGCTTCCCGCGACGCTCAAGGATCTGGCGCGGCTGATGCCCGAATGCGCCGGCGTGCGGCGATTCGGGTCGGCGGCGCTCGACCTCGCCTATGTGGCCGCCGGCCGCTATGAGGGGTACTGGGAACGCGAGCTGAATATCTGGGACACGGCTGCGGGTTATCTCATCGCGGTTGAGGCCGGCGCGCTGGTCGAGGGTGTCCGCGAAGGGCAGGACCCGCTGGAAAGCGGCAGCCTGCTTTGCGCCAACGGTCAGCTTTTCGATCATCTGGCAAAGACGCTGCGGGGCGACTGAGCGGGCGCCCCTTCCGGCTGGCAGTGCCGCCCGGGTTAAAACGTCGGAGCCTCCGGCGGGGATATTTAAGACCAGATGAAACGATCTTTTAACCAGGATCCCCTAGCGTGATCCTGCGGAACAGGCGGGGACGCCGATGACCGTACCAGGTGAAGCATCGCTTCGCGGCCCGTTCCCGGATACACCCGGGAGCGGGCTTTTCTCATTTGCGAATGAGCCGGCTTTCATCTGGTCGAAAATATCCCCGCCGGAGGCACAATACTCTTTCGGCGCGCTGGCCGGACTAGGCTAGCGGTCGGAGGGATGGTTGATCCCGTCGACCCAGCGGATGGGCTCCACCATATCTGGGGTCACGCCATCGAGCGTGTAGAGGTTGACGCCGTATTGGTTGGGGTTCGAGCGGCGTTGATGAAACATATAGATGCCGCAGGTGGCGCAGAAATGGTGGCGCGCGGTCATTGTGCCGAATTGGTAGAGCGACAGCTTGTCATTGCCGCGCAGGATCTCGATCCCGCCGAGGGGGGCCGAGACGGCAGGCGCGCCGCGGCGGCGGCAGAACGAGCAATCGCAGCGCCGGGCGGTGTCGAGACCGTCGCTCAGCGTGACCTTGAGTTCGACCGCGCCGCAGTGGCATGTGGACTTGACGGATGTGGTCATCGGCGTCTCCTGACCGTGGGGATCGAGCTGCGCGAGAGTTTGTAGCGCGCTTCGGGGTGGGGTGGGTGGCCTTCGGTGCGGTTCCAATAGGCCGGGCCGCCGCGTTTCAGCCAGACCGGCAGTGTCAGCGCCAGTCCGATCACGAAGCCGCCCGCATGGGCCCAATAGGCGACGCCCCCCTGATCGGCCTGCGCGCCGAAGCCGCCGAAGATCTGCATGGCGAACCACACTGCCAGCATGATCCAGGCCGGGATCGGAAAGACCCGGAAGAAGACGACGATGATGACCAATATGTCCACCTTGGCCTTGGGAAACATCAACAGATAGGCCCCCATGACCCCGGCTATGGCGCCGGATGCGCCGACCGTGGGCACGGGCGAATAAGGCGCGGCGAGGTAATGGGTCACGCCTGCGCCGATGCCTGTCACGAGGTAGAAAAGCGCAAAACCGACATGGCCCATCTCGTCCTCGACATTGTCGCCGAAGATGAACAAAAACAGCATGTTGCCCAGGAGATGCGCGATGCCGCCGTGCAGGAACATCGAGGTCACGAAGCCGGTCTCGCCCTGGCCGTTCTGCACCAGCGCCGGGATCAGCGCCCAGTCGAAGAAGAACTGGTTCAGGGCACGGGGGTCGGAAAAGAGCGCCCAGTAGCTAAGGAATATGCCCACATTCAGCGCGATAAGCGCGTAGGTCACATAGGGCGTGCGCCCCGACGGGTTGTGGTCGCGAATGGGAAACATCGCCCCACACTTGGAAGAAAAGCGTGGGGCGTCAAGGGCCTTGGATCAGCTTTCGCCCGCCAGAAGCGCGGCATTGCCTCCCGCCGCCGTGGTGTCGATGCAGACGTGCCGTTCGGACCGGGCGTGGCCCGCATCCGGCGCGCCGGTGATCAGAGGCAGGATCGGCCCGTCGCGATCCGCAAGGGCCGCGCGATAGCCGCGGGCGCTGTCCTCGTCGCCCCACCAGAGCGCGCCGGACAGGCCGGTCAGGCGGCCCAGATCGTTGGCGGACACCAGCCCGTCGGGCACGACCGCCGTGCCGCCAAGCGCGCGGATGGCGCGGGCCTGTGCCTCTGCCGCGGGCTTGCCGGGGCCGAGGCAGAGCACGGGCGGCCGCGCGAAGGTGGTCAGCTGGTTCGACTCGCCCGTGGGGCCGGGCAGCGCATGGCGCGCGGGCGCGGCCTGGTCATGGGCGGCGTTCAGCGCCTTTTGCAGCGCGGCGGGGGCCGCGTCCTTGTCCCAGGCGGTGCCCTCTTGCGGTGCCGCGTGCCGGCGGAAGCGGTTGAGGTAGTCGGGGCCGCCCGCCTTGGGGCCGGTGCCCGAAAGGCCCTCGCCGCCGAAGGGCTGGCTGCCGACGATGGCGCCGATCTGGTTGCGGTTGACGTAGATGTTGCCCGCGTGGACCCGCTCGGTGACATGCTCGACCCGGTCGTCGATCCGGGTCATCAGCCCGAAGGTCAGCCCGTAGCCGGTGGCGTTTATGGCGTCGATCACCTTGTCGATTTGGGTCGCCTTGAAGGTGGCGATGTGCAGGACCGGGCCGAAGATTTCACGCTCCAGATCCGCGATGCCGTTCACCCGGATCAGCGTGGGCGCGATGTAATGGCCGACGTCCGGGGTGGGGCGGGTCTTGATCAGGCGGCCGTCGTCCTCGGCGCGAGCGATGTGGTCGGCGATGCCGGCCTTGGCCTCGGCGTCGATCACCGGACCGACATCGGTGGTGATTTCCCACGGACGGCCGAGGCGCAGGGCGTCCATCGCGCCGGTGAGCATCTTGGTGAAATCCTCGGCGATGTCTTCCTGCACGTAGAGGCAGCGCAGGGCCGAGCAGCGCTGGCCCGCGGACTGGAAGGCCGATTCCACGATGGCCTGCACCGCCTGTTCGGGCAGCGCGGTGCTGTCGACGATCATGGCGTTGAGCCCGCCGGTCTCGGCGATGAAGGGCGTGCCGGGTGCGAGGTGCGCCGCGATGCTGCGGTGGATGATCTGCGCGGTTTCGGTCGAGCCGGTGAAGGCCACGCCGCCCACGGCCGGGTTCGAGGTGAGCGATGCGCCCACCTCGCCCGCGCCGGGCAGAAGCTGCAGCGCCGGGACGGGCACGCCTGCCTCGTGCAACAGCGCCACGGCGCGGGCGGCGATAAGCGGGGTCTGTTCGGCGGGCTTGGCCAGCACCGCGTTGCCCGCGGCCAGCGCTGCGGAGACCTGGCCGGTGAAGATCGCCAGCGGGAAGTTCCACGGGCTGATGCAGGCGAAGGTGCCGACCGGCGGCGCGCCATCGGCGCGGGCGGCGTAGTAGCGCAGGAAGTCGACCGCTTCGCGCAGTTCGGCGACGGCGTCCATCAGCGTCTTGCCGGCCTCGCGGTGCAGGAGCGCGAAGAGCTCGCCGTAACGGTCCTCATAGAGGTCGGCGGCGCGGTTGAGCGCCTTGGCGCGGGTGGCGGCGTCGGCGTCCCAGGGCCGGGCGGCGGCGCAGGCCTTGGCCACGGTGTCGGGAGTGGCCCAGGTGACGTGGCCGACGGTATCGGTCGGGCGGGCCGGGTTGGCGAGCGCCTCTTCGGTCCCTTGCGGGCCCTCCTCGGCGGTGACGGGGGCGGCGCGCCATTGATGGGTGGCGAAGGCGTCGCGGGCGGCGTCGATGGCGGCCAGTGTCGGCCGGTGGGCAATGTCCCAGCCGCGCGAATTGGGGCGTTCGGGCTGGAAAAGGTCGGGGCCGGTGCTGAGCGTGGTGCTGGGGGTGTAATCGAAGGGGTCGGCGGCGACCTCCTCGGGGGGCACGTCCTCGTCGACGATCTGGTTCACGAAGGACGAGTTCGCGCCGTTTTCCAGCAGCCGCCGCACCAGATAGGCCAGCAGATCGCGGTGCGCGCCGACGGGGGCGTAAATCCGGCAGCGGGTCTTTTCGCGCTTCAGCACCAGGTCGTGCAAGGTTTCGCCCATGCCGTGCAGGCGCTGGAATTCGAAGCTGGCCGGGTCGGCCTGCATGTGCAGGATCGCGGCCACGGTGTGCGCGTTGTGGGTGGCGAATTGCGGATAGATGCGGTCGGTCATGCCCAAAAGCTTGCGGGCGTTGGCGATATAGCTGATGTCGGTGGCCGCCTTGTCGGTGAAGACCGGAAAGCCGGGCAGGCCCGCGACCTGGGCGCGCTTGACCTCGGTGTCCCAGTAGGCGCCCTTGACCAGCCGCACCATGATGCGCCGGTCCAGCCGCTCGGCGGTCTCGTAGAGCCAGTCGAGTACGTGGCCCGCGCGCTGCCCGTAGGCCTGCACCACCACGCCGAACCCGTCCCAGCCCGCCAGCGACGGCTCTGACAGAACCGCCTCGATCACGTCGAGCGACAGCGACAGGCGGTTGGCCTCTTCCGCGTCGATGTTAAGCCCGATGCCCGCGCTGCGCGCCAGTTGGGCCAGCGTCCGCAGGCGGGGCACGACCTGATCCATGACGATGTCGTGCTGGGCCTCTTCGTAGCGCGGATGCAGCGCGCTGAGCTTGACCGAAATGCCCGGATTGTCGCGGATGTCATCGGATTTCGCTGCTTCGGCAATGGCCCCGATGGCGCGCGAATAGCTCAGGTGATAGCGCCGCGCGTCGGCCTCGGTGCGGGCGGCCTCGCCCAGCATGTCGTAGCTGTAGGTATAGCCCTTGGCCTCCATCGCCGCACCGCGCTTCATTGCCGCCTGGATGGTCTCGCCCAGCACGAATTGCGCGCCCATCTCGCGCATGGCGCGGCCGACGGCGGTGCGGATCACCGGCTCGCCCAGCCGCTTGATGGCGCTGCGCAGATGGCCCACAGGCCCCTTTTCGTCCTCTTGCAGCACCTTGCCGGTCAGCATCAGCGCCCAGGTCGAGGCGTTGACCAGCGGCGAGGTCGAATGACCCATGTGCTTGCCCCAGTCCGACGGCGCGATCTTGTCCTCGATCAGCGCGTCGATGGTTTCGGCGTCGGGCACCCGCAAGAGCGCCTCGGCTAGACACATCAGCGCGATGCCCTCGTCGGTCGAGAGGCCGTATTCCGCCAGGAACACCTCCATCAGGCCGGGCTTGGTGGTGCCGCGGATGTCGCGCACCAGAGCGGCCGCGCGGGTGCCGATGGCGGCACGATCATCGGGCGTCAGCGACGCCGTTTCGCGCAACGCATCGAGGGTCGCGGCCTCGTCGGCATAGGTGGCGGCGTCGATCTTGTGGCGCAGGTCGGGCGTGGCGTCTTTTGGCATGGTGTCCTCCGGTCAGTTACGCTATGGTAGCGCAAGGCTGACAGGCGTTTTGACTGAAAGACGCGGATCGCCTGACCGATTGGACCAAATTTCCCGGATTTCCGATGCATGACGATATCGAAAGCTTCGACCGGTTCGACCGCGCGATTCTCACTACCCTGGCAAGCGAGGGCCGGATCAGCATCACCGAGCTGGCGCGCCGGATCGGCCTGTCGAAATCGCCCACCCAGGCGCGGCTGCGCCGGCTGGAAGAGTTGCGGGTCATCCGGGGCTACCGCGCGATCCTCGACCCGATCCAGCTGGGGCTCGACCACGTGGCCTTTGTCGAGGTGCGCCTGACCGACACGCGCGAGGCCGCGCTGGCCGCATTCAACGCAGGCGTCGCCAAGATCCCCGAGATCGAGCAGGCGCATCTGATCGCCGGCAATTTCGACTATCTGCTCAAGGTGCGGGTGGCCGACATGCCCGCCTATCGCCGGGTGCTGGCCGAGAAAATCTCGACCCTGCCGCATGTCTCGGCGACCTCGACCTATGTGGCGATGCAGGCCGTCAAGGAGGACGGTTTCGCAGATGTGACTTGACCCGGGCGGCCCGCGGCGCACCATTGCGCGCATGAAACGCCTGATTGCTTTGTTCTGCCTCACCGCCGCGCCCGTCTGGGCGGACGGCTGCCCCGTCGCCCCCGATCACTCGCAGGCGCTGGAGCGATTGTTCGACGAGGTGCAGCAGGCGCAGAACGACATGGAAGGCCGCATCATCGCCAACCGGATGTGGGAGTATTGGACCGACGCGCCGGACGAACCCAGCCAGGCCATGCTTGATCAGGGGATGCGGGCGCGCGGATCCTACGACTTTCTGACCGCGCTGGACCGGTTCGACAAGCTGGTGAACTACTGCCCGTTCTATGCCGAGGGCTACAACCAGCGCGCCTTCATCAACTTCCTGCGCGAGGATTACACCGCCGCGCTGCCCGATCTGGAACAGGCGCTCAAGCTGAACCCGAAACACGTGGGCGCGCTTGCAGGCAAGGGGCTGACCCTGATGGCGCTGGGCCGCGACGTCGAGGCGCAAGAGGCCCTGCGCGCCGCCGTCGCGCTCAACCCCTGGCTGGGCGAACGGTACCTGCTGAAAGGCAAAGAGCTTTAGCCGCCCGGCCGCTCAAGCCGGTTGTGCAGCCCATGCCATCCCGCTACCAAGGTTCCCGTGCGGGCGTGATGGAATGGTAGACATACCAGACTTAAAATCTGAGGGGGCGTTGCCCCGTGTGGGTTCGAGTCCCACCGCCCGCACCATGGCATACGAAAAACGCTAATTGATCGGTGTCTCGGTCAAGAACGGCGGTTGTCAGGCCACCCTTTTAATACCCTGTGTCATGCTGTGCCGGTCGTTCCGCGATAAATGAAATGTGCGGTTTAATCCACTCAATGCTTGACTGGAAAGGGCCTATGCGGGCTTCAATAGGTATTGTAGTGAATTAATGGGTGCAAATTGTGACCAAAGACCTCATTCCGGATTACCTCTCGCAGGGCGAGCCCGCGCGGCTTTTTCCCGTTCTCTCGAATACATCGAAAGAAGGGCGGACAACATCCATCGTCCTGGCTTGCATGTCGAAGGTGCATGAATTCGGGGTCCAATTGCTGGGGTCGGTGGGGCAAAGGCTTGGAACGCGCGCGGCTTTGGCAACCTATACCGAGGTCGTATTTCACAAGATGCCGTCGGACGTGAAGGACAGGCCCGACGGTCTGATTGTCCTCAAGGTCGGGAAAAGGGAATGGCGGGCGCTGGTCGAAGCCAAGGTCGGAAACTCTGATCTCGATGCGGACCAACTTGAACGCTATCGCGCGCTGGCAAAGGAAAACGGCATAGATTGCGTGATTTCCATCTCAAATCAGTTTGCAACCACGCCTGAAAACCACCCTCTCGAGGCTGTGCGAAAGAGCCGGTCGAAGGTCCCTGTTTTCCACTGGTCCTGGATGCATATTCTCACAACGGCAGACTTGCTCGTCTCAAAGGGGCGTTGTTGCAAAAGTCTGTCGGCGAAGGATTCACTTCGTGAATCCATGCCGTTAGACGCGTTGTATGAACAAGC
>NZ_JAWHTD010000071.1:0-11245 GCF_032586235.1 Aestuariicoccus sp. MJ-SS9 | reverse complement strand
TGCTTTGGCAGCCCTATGACCGCTTGAGCGACGATCCGGACCCTCGTTTCAAACCGGCCTGCGTCCGAGTTGCGGACTTTGCTGCCGTCTGATTTATCGACCTCGCGGGCCTCAGATTGCAGCAGTGACTTCAACGAAAATGTCATTGAACGTTGGCTGACCACCTTCGGTCCAGTTGCTGTTGGCCAAACGGTTTGAGACCGGCGAACCATCCTCATCAGCGGTCCACCAAAACTTCCCTTCGAGAACCGTGGTGCCTTCGACAACGGTATCGGTGACACGGAGGTCGGCCGCCAATTTGCCCTTTCCATTATGAGCTACGACCCGATCGCCAGCTCGCAATCCCAAGTTCTCGGCATCCGCCGGGTGCATCTCCAACGTCGGGGTTCCCTGTTGTCCGGCCTGCCTTGGCATATTCGCAAATGTCGAGTTCAGGAGGTAGTGCGGCTTTACGGTAAGGAGCCGGAGTTTACCGTTCGGAATGAGGTCGCTCACGTCGAGGTTCTCCGGCCCGTCGAGACCGGTCGCCATCTTCAGCGTCCCTCCCATAGAAGCTGGGTCCCGCTTCGGTTGTGGTGCATAGAGCCATCCCTGTCTTTTTAACGTCCGCCAGTCGAAGTCATCCGGCAGGCTTGAGCGGGCAATTGTTTCGTCGTCTGCGAAGAGCGCGGGTTCGTCGAGTCCCATTTCTCTTGCCAGAAGGCGCAGGACCTCAGTGTGCGGCTTGGACTCTCCGAGCGGCGGGATGGCAGGTTTGTTCAGGCCCACGTAGCACTGGCCCCACGAACCCTGAACATCGAAATGCTCCAGCTGGGTGGTAGACGGCAAGACGATGTCAGCATGTCGGGCGGTGTCGGTCATGAAGTGCTCGATCACGACCGTGAAGAGATCATTTCGGCAGAGCCCCCGCCTGACTGTCTCGGCATCGATCTGGTTGACGACGGGATTGTGGCCCCAAACCATCAATCCCTTGATTGGCGGATCAAGATCCGACGAGGTCAGGATCTGACCAAGATGGCCCCTGTGGAGGCTACGTGTTCCCTTTGGTGAAAGTTCCGGGCATTCCGGCGCAGCGTTGTCGAAGGTCGGATAGCCCTCGATAGAAAGGCCGCCGCCAGGGAGTCTCCAGTGGCCCGACAGGATCGCAAGCGCGCTCAGGCTCTTAATGAAGACATCACCAAACCGCGATTGCTGAGGGCCAATACCAACCCGAAGGGTGCCCGGCCGAGCCGCCCCGTAGAGACGTGCGATCCGCACTACATCATCCGGTGCCACTCCTGTGATCTCGCGGACATGGTCTGGCGTCCAGGCTTTGATTTCTTCGAGATAGGCATCCAAATCGTCGGCCGCCGAACGCGCGTATTCAAAGTCGGCCAGCCCTTCCTCGACCAGTACATTCGCTATGCTGGCGGCAAGAACAGCGTCCGTTCCCGGACGGATTGAAATGTGTTCATCGCATTTTGCGGCGGTTCGCGTGCATCTCGGATCGATGCTGATGATCTTGGCGCCCCGCGCTCTTCGCGCTTCGAGGCAGAAGTGCCAATGGTGGTGGGCCGTGGAAAGCAGGTTTGCCCCCCATAGAACGATGCATTCGCTTTCGGCGAGCGTCTCAGGATCGAAGCTGATCGGGTGACCTTCTGCCGCCACAGCGTTGCCGGACTGGCCGCACAGGCTGCCGTGGAGGCGGCTTGCGCCAATATGGTGGAACAGGCGCATCAGCGCGCGGCGCTGCAACGCCCCGGCCGATCCCATGTCGTGAAGCGGCATTAGCGCCTCCGGACCCCAGTCATCAATTATGCGTCCAAACCTGGTCGCAATTTCACGTATCGCTTCGTCCCAGGAAATTTGCTCAAATTCGTCGCTGCCCTTGGGTCCTGTGCGGCGTAGAGGCTGGAGAAGGCGATCCGGTGCATAGGTCCGCGTTTGGTAGTCGTTGACCTTGGCACACAAGATACCGCGGGTGAAGGGATGCTCCTTGGTTCCGACCACCTTGGTCACCTTACCGTTTTCGACATGCGCCACCCATGAGCAGCCGTCCTGGCAGTCGTGAGGACAGCATCCTGGCACTTCCGCATTTGCCATCTTGCAAACCTCCCCGAGGTCGTGTTCGAGCGTTTTGCGCGATGGTAACACAGATTGAGCGGGTCGGTCGAACGTTGGCCTCATGCTGTCGAAGCGACGAAAAGTGCGAGGCAACTGAGCGTCGGCTCTGGGCTCTTCTGAGACATCTGAGAAAAATGATCAGATGACCGCTAGACGGCGGTAAGCAGCCGTAAGAGCCGACGGAACCGCAGAGACACGCTCGAACGACGGCTTTAACCGGCTCCAGACGTTCGCCGTAATCGAGGTTAGGTCCGGCTTGCGGACAAACCCGTCATGCGCCCTGCGGCACGCATCGGCTCTGAACGGCCTAATGGTGACCTTCATGGTGACGGCAGCGAATGACTGCTCCGAACCTTTTCCGGAACATCCAATTGACCGGGCTTCTCTGTTTGGCACCTAACTGGACCTCCTATTCCGGCAGGCCGGCAAGCCTCAGTCCGTCAATGACCGCCTCTCGGTAAGGAGGGTGTTCGATGTTGATCGCCTGCATGATGTCGGTGATCGTGGCGGGGACACCCAACGCTTCGTATTCCATGACCAGCCACTCGGCGTCGTCCAGCCGTCCCATATGACCATAGGTTGCGATCAGGATCCGCAGGGCATTCTGGAGGTTCGGGTTGCGCTGGAGGAGCTCAGTGAGCGCAGCCTCCGCTGCGTCATAGTCGCCGAGGTAGAAGTTGGCCAGTCCAAGCGGCATATAGTACCAATACGGGGGAACGGGATTGCGGGCGAAAGCTTCCGAGATTGTGTTCAGCCCATCCTCTGCCCGTCCATCGGCCACTTGCACGATCGCGTAGAAAGCGTAAGCGTCCGTGTAGTTTGGGTCGAGTTCGATGGCCCTCTCGAACTCGGCGCTGGCACCTGCAAGGTCCGCTATGAAACCTCGGGACAAAAGCCGTCCGAGCGCGAAATGAGCAAAGGGCAGATCGGGTGCAAGGGCCACGGCCCGTTCCGCATGCCGCACCGCTCTCGCCAAGGTGTTCGTCACATCGCTTGTCCAACCGTATTCGACCCGCATGCTGAGTACGATCGAAAGTTGCGCGTGGGCTGCGGCATAATCTGGGTCACGTCGGATGGCCTCGGCAAAGGCCTCTTCCGCTTGTTCATTATCGCTCGCGGTCAGGAAGCCGGCCAGCTCTTTGCCCCGAAGGTAGTTGTCAAAGGCATCGACATCGCGCGTGCCCCGAACTCCCAGGCGTTCACGCTCTTGCTCGGACAGACGGACCGACAACACACGCACGAGTTCGGAGAGGACCGTCTCTTGGAAATCGAACACATCCGCTTCGGCCCCCGCATAGCTGTCAGCCCAGATGTTTTCGCCGTTCGCCCCGTCGATTAGCGCTGCCGTGATCCGTAGGGTCTGCCCCTCTCGGCGCACACTGCCGTCCACGAGGTATGACACTCGCAATTCCCGGGCGACCTGTCGCGGATCGCTCGCACTCTGCGCGACCGAGAAGGACGCTGCGCGCGACACGACCCTAAGATCGGCGATCCTCGAGAGATTTACGACGAGCTCCTCGGCCAGCCCGTTGGAGTAGTAGGCCTGCCCGGCACTGCCGCTGAGGTTCTCGAAAGGCAGAACGGCGATCGACTGGACCTCCGATGCGGCCTGCTGGCTGGGCGTGAGCAATAGCGCCGAAAGCGCGAGAGCGGCCAAGATGGCCAGAACGGCGATCGGGACTGTCGTGAGCATGGACAGGCGACGTGGCCGCGCGCGCGACACATCAAGACGGTAGCCCTGTTTCGGCACGGTGCGCAGGCGAGCGCCCGCCTCCGGACCAAGTGCTTTGCGGATCTCCGAGATGCACTGGACGAGGCTGTCGTCGGTCACGTGGGTGTCCGCCCAGACCCGTTCCATCAGGCTGTCCTTCGAGACGAGCTCCCCGGCCTGTTCGCTCAGAACCGACAAAACGCGGAGCGATTGCGGGCGCAAGGACACCAAGTTCCCGTCAGGGTCATGCAGCCCAAGTGGTCGCCGATGAAAGCGAAATCCTTCAATATCAATTGTTTGATCCGATTTCGGCATTTTTCGTGGCCGCTTTCGTGACTTTCGCTGTCGCTTTGAGGCCCCAATGGAGGAAGGCGCTCACCCTCAACGGGCGCTTCGAACTCAACCAATGGAGGACACGATGACAATTATTGCAAAACCCACAGCCTTTGTCGCCACTTTCGCGCTATCTGTGACAGTCAGCATAAGTTACTTGCAGGCAGCACCGAAGAACTGCCCGACGATCACCTTGGTGAACGTGAACGGAGAGCAGGTCGAACTACCCGCCGATTCTGCCGCGCAAGTGACGATGCTGCAGCAGTATGGCGCGCGGTATGTACGGGTGATCGACTTGATCCTCGAAGAAAACGCCAAGCCCGAATGGACCTTCATGGAAGATTGCTCACCGAAAGGTGCTGCCGTGCTTGCATCGACCGAGTGACAAAAGCCTGGCGAGCGAAACGAGTTGCTCGGTGGAGCCTGCCAGCCCCGATCTTGCCGCGTTCACATATTTCATGATGGATGGCCACAGCAAGTGGAACACAGCCTTTGCCGACAGTGTTTTGAAGCAGGGTCCGCAGAGCCGACGTCGGTGCCGAACGCAGCGAATGTCGGCTCCCCGCCCATCTCGTAGGATGCCGCGGCAATGAGTTACGGCTGGATTGGGCTCAACTCCGACATCTGAGCAAAATGATCAGATGACCGCTGGACGGCTTTAAGCAGCTGTCAGAGCCTATTCAATCCCAGATTGAAGAAGGATACCCCGCCCTTCTTCCGACGTAAAATGAGCGAGCAGATCCTTTGCTCTGTCAGGATTCCTGGCCGAGGTTGAAACCGCTGCGCTGTAGCTCGTCTTTTTCCCCAATTCTTCCGGCAGCGGGCCGACAAGCTGAATACCGAGTCCCTCCTTCAATCTGATCTCGGTAATTTGCCCAAAGCCGATGGCGCGCTCAGAGCGATCATTGGCGAGATACGCCATTGCATCAGCGCCGGTGTCGGTTCGCAAAGTCTTCCCCGCCACCGCTTCGCTGAGGCCAAGCCGCTCAATCATAGTATGGATATATTGGCCGCTCGAGGCTCGATTGTAGATCAATAAATCTGCAGTCAGGAGAGCCTCCCGCAGACTCGCCGCCGAATGAAGGTCCGGCACCTGCGCACCTCTTCGGACGGCCACACCCGCAGAGATGGAACCGAGTAGGACGCTGGAGCCTACGATCAGGGCACCACTGGCCGCGAACTCTTCAATGGCCGCGACCGGCGCAACCACGATATCCGCGTCGACGAAGCCCGACGCCATACGTTCGCGGACCTCAGGCGCGGTCGCGAATTCGATTTCGACAGTGCCCATTGTCGCAGAAGCGAAGGCTTCTGCGCAAAGCCTCACACCAGTTTTTGGCGCGCCTGCGCTGAGAATGCGTAAATTGGGAAGTCGATCCATGGCAGGGGTTCCAAATCGCGTTCGGTTGGGTCCTTTGTCTGATCGCGCTACAAGGCCATGACGCCACTCTAGGCAAACCAATTCGAACTCGTCGCCACAATGCCAATACCGCTCCAACAAGTCGCCAGCGGTGCTCTTGCGGTGCTACTGGTCAGTTGTCGAGGCTCTCGGCCAGCCGCATGAGCTGTATCGCCTCCTGGCGGTATCCGAAGGGGTCATCCCCGCGGTTGGCGGTCGCCAGCGCGATCGCGTCATCCCAGCCCCAATCGCCCAGATAGCTGTCGTCGTAAAGCAGCTGCCCGAAGCCGGCGATGGATGAAGCGAACTTCGCTTCGCTATCCGCTTTGCCATTTGCAGAGAAAGGCCGCTCGATCAACTGGCTACTGCGTTCGCCCGGGCTCTTGTAGCGCAGCCGCAAAAAACCGAGTTCGTCGCTGTCCGTGTCCGCAGGTGTCGCGCCATAACGGAGCGGGTCGGAAAGCCGGGCCGGCGATCCCACCGGCGTGACCTCGTAGATCGCGGTGACGGAATGACCCGCGCCCAATTCACCCGCATCGACGCGGTCATTGCTGAAATCCTGGCGTCTGAGTGCGCGTGTTTCATAGCCGATCAGACGGTATTCGGCGACTTTGGCGGGGTTGAACTCTACCTGGATCTTCACATCGTCAGCGATGGGAAACAGCGCTCCAGTCAACTGGTCGACCAGCACCTTCTGCGCCTCGCTCAGCGTGTCAATATAGGCAGCGGTGCCATTGCCGTTCTGGGCCAGCGCTTGCATGGTCGCGTCCTGCAGATTGCCGCGCCCGAAACCCAGTACAGACAGATAGGTACCGCTGTCACGCTTTTCGGCGATAAAGTCCTCCAATCCGCGCGGATCGGACAGACCGACGTTGAAATCCCCATCGGTGGCAAGGATCACGCGGGACACCTCGCCGTCTGCAGACATCCCTTCGACCACCGAATAGGCCTGTTCCAGCCCCCCCTGACCATTGGTGCTCCCCCCGGCGCGCAGGTTGTTCAAGGCGTCCAGGATCGCCTGCCGGTCCGAGGCAGCGGTGGGGGCGAGGACCTCGCCGGAACTGCCTGCATAGGCGACGATGGCGACCTGATCTTCGGGGCGCAGGTTGTCGAGCATCATGCGGAACGACTGCTTCAAGAGCGGCAATTTGACCGGGTCTTCCATCGAGCCCGAAGTGTCCACGAGAAAAACGAGGTTGAGCGGAGGGCGGTTCTCCACCGCGGGCAGCGTTCCCTGGATACCGATGTGAACCAGCTGGGTGTTGGCGTTCCACGGGCTCTCGAAAACGTTTACCGTTGGACGGAAGGGGGGCTCGCCATGCTCCGGTGCCGGGTAGCGATAGGGGAAGTAATTGATCATTTCCTCGATGCGGACAGCGTCAGCCGGCGGCAACTGACCGCGCATGATCGAAGACCGGATGATCGAATAACTCGCCGTATCCACGTCGACGGAAAAGGTCGAAACAGGGTCCTCCGCGGCGATCTTCACACCGTTCGGGTCCTCGTTGGCGAAGGTTTCGGTGTCCGCAGTCTGTGAAATGACGCGGTTCTCTTCCATGGATCGCGCGATCCCAACGCTCGATTCCAGGGCAAGCGGGGCCGGGGCCGCAGGAAGCGGTTCGGCAAAATCCGCCTCTGCCCCTTTTCTGGCCAAGAGCTCCACCTTGGCCGAAGCCACCGGGCGGGCGGCATCTTCGGGCCGTGCCACGGGCTCCGCCTCGACAACCTCGGGGGCCGGTTCCACGATGCCGCGCGTTCCGAACGTGCCCGGGCCATCCAGCAAAACCTGACCGGCTGGCGTCAAGATCATGATCCCGCATGCGACGATGGCGGTGGTGAGCGTCAAGCCCCCTTTTGAAGTCAGTCTGGTCAGCATTGTCTTCACTCCAGTCCACATTGAGTTATCGGAGGTTTGACGCGATCGGCCGCGCGATCCTTGGAACGCTTCGAAATTTTCCTGTGCCAACGCCAGATGCTGAGCCTTCTTCGCGGCGTCCGGCGTGGGCGTCGCCTTGTCGATCAGGGTCTTGAGATCATCGAGTTCGCTCATGTCACTCCCTCCTCTTTCCTGAGGGATTTCAGAATTCTGCGGGCTTCGGCCAGCCGCCAGCTGACCGTACCCTCGGCCACACCCAGAACCTCGCCTGCCTCGGCATGGGTCATGTTATCGAGGGTCAGCGCAAGCGTGTCGCACAGTTCGTCTGGCAGGGTTCTCATGGCTTGGCTAAGCCAGTCCATCCGTTCGCGGGTCTCTGCGTCGACGGCCTTGCGGTTCACTTCCCAGTCACGCCAGCCGTCAGCGGCACGGGCCTGCGTGGCCATTCGCCGGCGTCGGTCATGAGCAGCATTGACTGCCACCCGGTACAGCCAGGTTGTCACCCTCGCCTTCCGGTCATATGTGTTAAGCTTGGACGGTAGAGCAGCGCAGATGTCTTGGCACAAATCCTCGGCCTCGTGCTGACTGCCGGTCAACCGAAAGCACAACCTGAAGAGGCGGTCATAGACACGCGCCATCAGCCGGGCGAATGCCTGGCCATCGCCCGCCGCCGCCGCCAGAGCGAGTTCCTCTTCACTTGTGTCCATCCTCATCACGTTGGTTGGACGGATGCGAAGGGTCAATCCTTGGAAAAAATTCACTCCGGCAATATGCGAAGCGGCGTGATGGTCTTAGCAGCGCCACCTGTAAGGTTCTTGAAGTGATCGAACTGGGCGTGCGTCATCGGAAGAGGTAGGCCTTGATATTCGGGTATCGCCACCTCATCGAGCAGGACCGAAGCGCTTGGACACATGAAGTGGCCGTACGCCCTTGGGCTGAGCAGTTCTGAACCGAGCGAAGAGATATTCAGCCATGCGCTGATGAACTTCCGGTTCGTCCGCAATCAGCCTTTAAGCCTCCAAACCAAACACTGGTAAGATTTCGACAGGCGCAATGTCTGCTTTGGCAGCCCTATGACCGCTTGAGCGACGATCCGGACCCTGGTTTGAAAGCGGCCTGCGTCCGAGTTGCGGACAAAGCAGTCCTTTGCAGGTGCAGCATCTGAGTAGGTCGATCAAAGCTTGCACGATGTCCCCTCCTGTCAGAAAGTACCTGTCAACGTATTCAGGGAGAACGCGAACATGGGTTTTGTTGAAGCCACCAAGACATGCCTCGGGAAATACTTTGTTTTTTCCGGGCGCGCGGTGCGGTCCGAGTACTGGTGGTTTGTGTTGTTCGTGGTTGTCGTGAGCGTTGTCCTGGCAGTTATCGACGCCTCCCTGTTCGGCATGGACCCGGAGACTGGAGAGAGCAGCCAAGTCCTCACCCCAATATTCCAACTTGCCGTTGTTGTACCCATGCTTGCAGCTGGATGGCGTCGACTGCATGACACCGGAAGACCGGGCTGGTACTTGCTTTTGCCTGCAGCACTGAGCATCGCGACCATGTTCATGCTGTTCAGTGGCATCGCTGTATTCTCAGTCCTCGAGCAAGGGGCTGACGACCCAGAAGCGTTGAGGGGCCCAGCGGCTCTACTTGGGGTCACCGGCTTGATGGTTGTGGGAGTTCTTCAACTGATAGTCTCGGTGCTAATGATCTGGTGGCTAAGCCGACCGTCACAGGAAGGTACAAATGAATATGGCCCACCCGCAGCTTGAACTTATGACGTGGATCATCAGTGCTTTCGCGGCGGAATGACGAACCATGGCTTAGTTGCCTAGGAGGTTACTTATGAAGACACATCTGATTGCCGGCACGGTCCTCACATTCATGATGTCATCTCCTGCCATGGCTGACTGGAACTTCAGTGGGCCGCCGAACGCCAACGCCTTCATCCAGACCGACAACATGACGCTTGAGCTACAATGCGATCGGGTCCGCTTCGCGCCAGCAGGTTATGAGGACTCACAGGATATAGTCTCCAAGCAAGGCCTGTCCTTTCGGTTCATGAATGATGGTTCGACCGAGGTAGGTGCGTTTCAGGCAGGATCAGTGAATGCGGATATCTCGCTCGTCGACAACTATCCTGTTGAGGTCCGGTTCTTCGATCAGGGCGACTATGATTTCGTTTTGGATCAGATCGCGCAGAACGCCGTTCTGAACCTTTCGATGGCTGACCAGGATGTCTCTTATGGCATATTTACGCTCAAAGGATCGTCCGCAGCGGTCAGATCCCTGCGCGCTTCCTGCGGCTCCAACGCTTCGACATCACAGAGCATGGAGACGCCAGAAGGCATTGTGTATTGCGGTGGCGGTGCCGTGCAGAGGGTCATCGAATACGCGATAGTAGGTCAATCAGGCGACCAGTGGGATGCCATCGTGACCGTCAATGGTGAGACCGTTCGGGCGATGACCTCATATAGCTTCTTCGGAAACTCCGAACCACCGGCAGGCTTCCAGGTGGCGCTCCTGGGTGAAGATCGGTCAGAGTTCCTCGTCTTCAGCGATGGGGGCCGGAACTGGATCGAGTTTGGCGATTACACCTACGATCAGTGCAATTGAGACGCATGAAAAGGCCGGAAATACAGACATGATGAGCCGACTATCTGAAAAGTGGAAACGCGCTGGTGCCGGCACAAGAGCGGGTGTTTTCTGCGCGATCTCCGCAGCTTTTTGCACTGCTTCGGCTCACGCGCAGGACTTGTCCGGTCTGCCCACACAGTTTCTTGAAAAAGTCGAAGCCGCGCAGCAGGAATGCTCCGATTTCGAAAATGGACAGTTCGCCCTTGAATTGGGAGCCATTCACCGTGTCGATCTCGATGGAGACATCCAGCGGGACTGGGTTCTGGACGAGGCGGGGTTTGCCTGTTCCACCGCTGTGTCGCTCTATTGCGGGACAGGCGGTTGCATGTCTCACTTCCTGATCGAGGATCGTATGTTTTCGCTTCTCAATCAGGGATGGGACATGGCGAACATTGGCCCATTCCGCGTGCTTTTGGCTGATGTGCATGGCTCGCAATGTGGTGGGATCGACCCAACGCCCTGCGTCGTGGCCAGTGTTTGGGATTCAGATGAAATGGTCTGGCGCAGCACGGGTGCAGAGTGGGAGTAGAATCTATAGAAACGCGCCTCGAAAAGTTCATGCGTGCAATCTGTGCCTGCGCTTTGGTTCTCACCGTGACGGGATGCGTCGAAACCGCTCCAGAGGTCGCGATGAGCGAACCTGACCCAGAACTGAACTTCGTTCGCGGTTACCGAAGCGTTGCGGACGAGTGCCAGCTCGTCGGCGAAACGGCGTTCACTGTCGATTTCCTCGACGATGCGGCCGATCTTGTGGCCTGTCCGACGGGAAGTGCAGCAATGGCAAGCCTAATGGCGGAAACGGGAGCGCCCGTAATCACCCAGACCAACAGCTTCTCGTTCTTCAGCATTCCTTACCGCTAACCGCATAAATGCAGAATGGCGGCACGAGCAAACCTCGGCTCCGCTTTGGCGCCTGACGGTTTCGATTGCAGGCTCGGTGCATTGCTGCGCCTGCAAACACAAGCGCAAGAGAGCGACCACCTCGGGCTCCGAGCGGACGTCACAGACATTCTCCCCGATGTCCGCTATGGTGAACCAATCCTTACGCTTGCCCGTACCGCACAGTGACGCCAGAAACGAAAGCCCGTGTAGTTCTTGTGGTTGGCAGCGCGCCAGATGTCGTCCGATGTCGCTTCTGGCCGCGGTCGACCTTCTCGGAAATCGTAGCGATAAATAATGCATGGCGCATTCGCGATGATTG
>NZ_JAWHTD010000070.1:0-11400 GCF_032586235.1 Aestuariicoccus sp. MJ-SS9 | reverse complement strand
ACCGTGTCCATCGACCAGATCACCGGCTTCGAAGTGTTCTTCGTGGAGGATCACTTCAAGGCGGCCCTGCGTCCCTTTCTCAAAGGCGAGCGGGTCAAGACCGAAGGCTATGCCCACAAGATGGCCACCCAGATGATCGCTGTCGGCCGGCATCAGCTTGGCTACGATGAGGCGCAGCTGGCTCCTTTCAAGGCGATCGTCCAGCGCCTCAAACCGAAATCCCCGGGAGGGATGGGAGAGCGCAATCGGACGCGCCTTGAGCAATTCGACGACGAGGACGTGGTGCAGCGCCTGTTGCGGTTTCCGGAAGAGGAACTCGATCGGGCGCTCAAGCAGCGCAGCAATCTCCGGCGCGCGAAAGGTGTGGAGCGGGCCTTGTCGATCTCGCTGGCGATCTTTACTGGGATGCGGGTCAAGAACCTGCGCGAACTCAACCTGGAAACCCAGCTCCGGCGCTGCGGAAAGCGGGTCTTCGTGCACTTGTCTGACGATGACACCAAGAGTCACAGGGCACTGGACCTGGAGTTGCCCGCAGAGACAGTCGCGCTGTTCGAACACTTTCTGGCGCATCACCGCCCGCTCTTGCCCGGCTCAGATGGACCATACCTCTTCCCGGGCGAGAAGGGCGGTCCGCGATCGTACTCCGCGATGCGGGACGCTTTGAGCCGGACGCTCTTGAAGCACGCGGGCATTCGCATGTCGCCGCATCTCTTTCGTCACGTCATCGCCAAGATCGTGATTGAGCGGCATCCTGAGCTGGCGCTCGATCTCAGCCGCCGACTTGGTCACAGCTCAATCAATACCACATTTCAGGCCTATCTCGGCACGGAGGGTCCTGCAGCCAGCCGCCGTATCAACGCATTGCTTGCCAAGTTGCGGGATGATCCGCCCGAGAGTGAGAAATGAATCGCAGCTGGCCCAATCTGCCGTTTGAGGCCTGGCCTGAGATGGATCGCGCGGCCTGGAGCGAATTGCTGCGCGACGGCGACATCCTCGATGGGCGCGGGGCAGGGGCCCATTGGTCGGAGGCGACGCGCCGTACGCTCCAAAAGCATTACGCGGGCTGGCTGGGGTGGCTCGATGCGCGTAAAATGCTCCTGGGTCACGCGGCACCGGTCGACCGTATCACAAGTGTCTCAGTCACCGCCTATGCCCGTAAGTTGATGGGGTGCGTTGCGCCGAAGACGGTGGAGAGCTATCTGCGCGACCTCAAAGTGGTGGCAAAAGCTATGTCACCCGATCGGGATTGGCGGTGGTTGATGGACGTGTCGAACCGCCTCAAACACTGGGCCAAGCCCCGCCGCACGCTCACTCTGCCAGCTCTCTCGGCTGCTGAAATGTTCGATCGTTGCCTGCGCGAGCTCGATCGACTGGCGGATCGGGACTTCGGTGTTGCCAAGCATCGAATTGGCTACCGGGATACCCTGTTAGTCGCCCTGCTCATCTGTTCGCCCATCCGGCTGAGAAACCTGGCAATGATCCGGATCGGGCAGCATCTAAAGCTCTGCGGCCACGAATGGCATCTGCGCTTCACGGGCTCCGAGACGAAGACCCATCAGCCCCTTCACCTGGTGCTTCACGAGGACTTGGGTCAGCACATCGTGCGTTACATCCATCATGTCCGCCCAGCATTCCCAAACGCCAGCGATATCGAACGGCTCTGGCCTGCCGGCAAAGGCAAACCAATGGCGCATCATTCGATATACGATCGTGTTTGTCGCCAGTCAGGCCGTCTGTTCGGCGAGACCGTGCCGCCCCATGCCTTCCGAACAATCGCTGCGACATTCCTCGCGGAGACATCGCCAGAGGACGCGCTCAATGCAAGGCCGCTTCTTGGGCACTGCTCGCCGGCCACCACGGAGAATTTCTACATCAAGGCCAATCAACTGAAGGCATCGCAGAACGTAGCCGCGGCACTTCAGAGCATTAGGGATGGACCGAAGGCTAGGAAGGGGGCTCCACACGCCAAAGACGAAAACTAAACCACATGAGTTACCTAGAGCCCATCAGGGTGCCGGGTAAATGAATGAGCGTTGCGCTCGGACATCGCTCATTTAAAGACGCGGCGCGGGCTTATTCCACGATTCTGAAGACCTCCCAGTAGGTCGAGCCGGACACGATCACCTCGCCGAATTTCTTGCCCCATTCGGCGTGCATCTCAATCGTTGCGATCTTGTCGAAGAAGGCGTCGAGTTCGGCCAGGTTGGCGATCTCCATTTCGGCCTGGATCACCGCCTCCTTCACCCCGACCGAGCCCGTGAGGGTCCGGCTGCGGGATACGTCGATATCGGTCTGAACGCCGATCTGTTCTTCCCATTCCTTGTGCAGGGCCAGGGCCTCGGTCTTGTGGCCGAACTTGGCCTCGCAGGTCCATCTCGCGATCATCATCTCAATTCTTCCCCTTGTCTGAATGCCATTTTCGAAAAAACACCGACTCGATAGAACAATGACCCATTGTACCACATCGCCGGACCGCTGGCGCGCGGGCGGAAAGGCCCCGGCTCGACAGTTTTTCCGCTTGACGGTGACGCGCCCGCCCGGCCATGCAAGACCGGATGACGGCGCTGACGCAGGATACCTTGCCCGACCTCTCGATGGGCTTTCTGAGCGACACGCGGCTCAGGGCCGCAGGGCAGGGCGTGCTGGTGACCGCCGGCTATGACCTCGCGCGCTATGACGAGACCTTGTTCGAACGGCTAGGGGTCGCGCCCCCCGACAGCCTGTCGCGCGCGGTGGCCAAACGGCGGTCCGAGTATCTGGCCGGGCGCGCTATGGCCCGCGTCGCCCAGACCGCGCTGGGGGTCGACGGTACGGTCCATATCGGCGCGGACCGCGCGCCGGTCTGGCCCGAGGGGCAGGCCGGGTCGATAAGCCACGCCCGCGCGCGCTGCGCCTGTCTGCTGATGCCGCAGGGGCAGGGCGCACCCGGCGTCGATGTCGAGGCCGTGGCGGAGGGCCACGCGCTCGATGCGATCCTGCGCGCCACCCTCGACGGCGCGGAACGCGATCTGATCGCCCGGACGCCCGACCCCGACCTCGCGGCGACCCTGTGCTTTTCCGCCAAAGAGACGCTCTACAAGGCGCTCTACCCCACCGTCCGCGCGTTCTTCGGCTTCGACAGCGCCCAGCTGACAGGTCTGCCCGAAGGCGGGGGCCTGACGCTGACGCTGACCAAATCCCTGCACCCCGATCTGCCCCGGGGGCGCAGCTTTGACATCCGTTACGAAACCGACGCCTCGCATGTGCTGACATGGGTGGTGCATCGCTAAGGCCGCGACGACCGGCCCGCGTCGTCCACCCTATTCACATGCGTGATCACCGAAATTCAGGGGGCGCCCTCTGTCTCTTGTTGGGATCCGCTACAGGCAAGAAACGCGTATAATCCGTCTTATGATGATGAATAATGTCCGCTGGCGTATCGCGCCCGCTTCCCCGCAGAGCCATCCGAGCGGGCGCTTTGTGCCTCGGTCTTTTCAGTCGGAGAAGCACAGCTTGTTCCCGTCCAAATCCCTCACATAGGCCGAAAACTTCGGGCCGCGCGGGCCCGGTGAGCCTTCGCAGGTGCCGCCAAGCGTGATCGCCAGGGCGTGCAGTCTTTCGACGTCTTCGCGGGCGCCCACATGAAACCCGACCATCGTGCCGTTGCCGCTGGTGGCCGGCTTTGTGTCAAACGGCACCGCGGTTGCAAAGGCGAAATCCTCGCCGATCCAGTATGTCATGCGGTCCGATGCCGGCATCGACCGAAGCCCCGATTGCACGAAAAGCGCATCGTAAAACGCCGTCGCGGCGGCCATGTCATTCGTTCCGACCACGCAGTAATTCAGTCTCATCGTTTCTCTCCTTCCGGCCGATGCCGTGCCGCTTGGCAACGTTCATCGTCCAAGCCTCGTCTGCCGCCTCCAATATTGTTTAATATGCCATTAAATGTCACATTTTTTCATGGCACGGGCAAATGCGCAGGACAGGCTAAGACGGATGGAGATGCTTGCGGTCCAGCTAAAGCAGGACGCGCATTGCACGGTGGGGGATCTTGCGCGGCAACACGGTGTCAGCACGCGGACGATTGCGCGGGATCTGTCGCTTATGCGGGACCAGGGGATGCAGATCGACGCCGACCGGGGGCGCGGCGGTGGCGTACGGCTCGACCGGAATTGGGGCGTCGGCAGGGTGAACCTGACTTATGCCGAGGCCGTCGATCTGCTGATCAGCATCGCCGTCGCCGAGCGGATGAACTCGCCGCTGTTTCTGGCCAGCCTCGGGTCCGTGCGGCGGCAATTGGTGGCGTCCTTCTCGCCGCAGAAACGCGACCGGGTGAACCGCCTGAAATCCCGCATCCTGATCGGCGTCACCGCTTCGACCTTTGTCCAGACAAGCGCCGCCGCCCCCCCGAAACGCGTTGTACAGACCTTGCACCAGGCTTTTCTGGACCAAGAAGTGTTGCGGATACGGTATCGACGGGAAGACGGAAAACCCTCGGACCGGCAGATCGAACCGCACTACCTCTTGCTGAAATACCCGGTCTGGTATGTCGTCGCCTTCGATCATCTGAGGAATGGCCCGCGGACCTTTCGGTGCGATCGAATGGCCTCTGCCGAGAGGACCGGAACGCTGTTCCGCCTGCGGCCAAAGGAAGACTTCGCGCCGTCACTTGCCGACGACGACCTTTCCGTCTGAGCGCATCGCGTGTGCCAAGCCAACGCCTGCCGGTGTCTCAGCTCGGCCCGGCCCAGCGGTACGGGCCCTCGAACAGCGCGACGATCCATTCATGCGCCGTTCTGACGGCAGAGGCCTCGCCGGTGTCGGGGTTGCGCAAAAGCCAGACCTCGCGCTGCAGCACCGGGCTGCCGGCCTGCCGCAGCCCCGGAACGGCGGTCCCGAGCATGACCGGAAGCACCGTCCGCGCCACCCCCGCTGCGACCGCCTGAGCCATCGACATCGGATCGTTGGCGCGCATGACCGGCTCCGCCCCGTCCAGAGCCTCTTCGATAAAGGCGGCCTCGGGCACGTGGGAAAACCGCTTTGCATAGGCGGCCCAGCCCGGCGGCACGGGCGCGCCTTCGGGTTCGAACACGGCATAGTCGACCTGCCCAACCTTGCGGATCAAGAGGGTGTCGGTGACCTCGGTCGGCGGGCCGAGCCGGACGGCGATATCGGCCTCCCACGTCTCAAGCCGCACATTCGCGGGCTCGGTTTCGATCTCGACCGTGATCCCCGGGGCCTGCCGGTGCAAGGCCGCCACCCCGGGCGCAAGAACGAACCGGGCGAGCGTCGGCGGGGCGCTGATCCGGATCAGCCCTTCGGGCGCATCGTGCAGATTCCGCGCCGACATCCGGAACGCGCGCGCGGCCTCTTCCATCTGCCGTGCGTGCCGCAAAAGATGCCGCCCTTCATCGGTCAGACCCAGGGCGCCATGGCCCCTTTGGAAAAGCGACAGGCGCACGCTGCGTTCCAGCGCCTTGGTCCGGCGGCCGACGGTGGTCGGATCGACGCCAAGCTCCCGCGCCAATGCGCTCAAAGAGCCCGCCCGGCTCGCCGCCAGAAGAAGCCGGATATCGTCCCAGGAAAGCTGATCAACCGTCATTCCTGCGATTTTGCAGAATTTTTCTGCGATTGACAGTATTTTCGCAGGCTTCCTCTGCGCGTATCCGCTGATCGCGTAACCGAAAAAGGCCGTACCGATGATCGAGAACCCCAGCGCGCTGGCCGCGCTCGCCACCTTCGCCGTGATCGCATCCGTCACGCCGGGGCCGAACAACTTCATGGTGATGGCCTCCAGCGCGGCCTTCGGCTGGCGCCGCACCGTGCCGCATATCGCTGGCATCACCGGGGGCTTCGCCATCATGATCAGTTCGGTCGTGCTTGGCCTGGGGGTCATGCTGGACGCCTATCCGCAGGTCCTGACCGTGGTGCGGATCGCCGGGGCCGCATGGCTTTTCTGGCTGGCCTGGCAATTGGGCCGGTCGGCCTTTGCCCCCGCCGCCGAAAACGCGGCCGACCCCGAGGCGAAAGACGGATCGCGCCCGCTGAGCATGATCGAGGCGGCCCTCTTCCAATGGGTCAACCCCAAGTCCTGGACGATGGCCCTGGGCGCCAGCGCGGCCTATTCCGGCGTCGCCTCGGACCCGATGATGCGGGCCGCCGTTATGGCCCTGACCTTCGTCCTGGTCGCGCCGCTCTGCCTCAGCCTCTGGGCGCTGGCCGGGCGCGGCCTCAGCGCGTTGACGACGCAGGGCAGCTCGGCGCGCTGGATGTCCTTGCTGATGGCCGCGCTGGTGGCGTTCAGCGCGGCCTCGGTGCTGATTGGCCCCTGAGCATCCCGCAAGAAACGGGTCGCCCGGCAGGCCCGCGCCCCCCATCATCCGACAAGCGACACAGAGAACAGACCCATGGCCTTTCAAATTCAATCCCTGCCCGCCGAGGCCTTCGCCCCCTTGTTCGACCTGTCGGACAAAGAGCTGACCGCCCGCAACGCGCGCCGCATGATCGTGATGTCCAAGCCCGGCACGCCGTGCCGCGTCAGCCTTGCGGATGCCGATATCGGCGAGACCGTGATCCTGCTGAACTATCGGCACCAAAAGGCCGATACGCCGTTCCAGGCCAGCCATGCGATTTTTGTCCGCAAGGACGCGGCGCAGGCGCATCCGGCCGTGAACGAGGTGCCGGAGGTGCTTCAATCGCGCCTGATTTCCCTGCGCCTGTTCAACAAAAGTCACATGATGATCGACGCCGACGTGGTGCCCGGCAGGCATCTCGGCACGGCGATCACCGACGCCTTCGGCGATGCAACCGTCAGCTACGCGCATCTGCATTACGCCAAGCCGGGGTGCTTTGCCGCCTCCGTCGTGCGCGCGTCCGCCGGATAACAACAGGCCCGCCGGGCGCTTTTTCCAAGCCCCCGGCGGACCATCCGGACCAAGTAAAGCTCAGCCCAGCGTGACGGTCAGCTCGCGCATGGATTTGCCATGCCCCCCGGCCAGCAACCCCCGGATCGCGCCATCCGCGTCGCGTTCAAGGTCGACGCTGATGCGGCTGGGCGAGGGCGGCGTCATGAAATCGCCCTGCGCGATGTCGAAATGCGATTGGCGGATACCCATCGCGTCATGCAGGAAGCAGGCCAGCGGCCCCGCCGCCATGCCGGTCGCGGCCTCTTCGGGAATGGCGTAGCGCGGCGCGAACATCCGCGTGGTCGCATCGGTGCCCTCGCCGCCCGTCGCAAAGAGGTAATAGCCGATCAGGTCCAGCTTTTCGCTGATCGCCTCGATAGCCTCCTGATCGGGGGCCACGCGGGCCAGGATATCCGCGTCGCGCACCGGCAGGACGATAAAGGAATTGCCCGTGTTCACCAGCTTCGGCGCAACGCTGTCGATCAGGTCGTCCTCCGACAGGCCGACCGACGCCAGCACGTCCGCAAGCGTCACACCCAGCGCGGCCCAGCCCTCGGGTTCGGCATATTTGGGGGCCAACTGCTCCATAAAGGATTCCATGCCGCGAATGATGATCTTGCGCGGCCCGTCGACCGTCATCTTTGAGGTCTCCCCCTCGCCGACCCGCCCGATTTGCGCAAGGTAGGAAAAGGCGGCGATGGTGGCGTGACCGCAATGCGCGATGCGCCGGTTCGGCGTGAAGAAATCGAAACGGAACCCGGCCTGGTCCGAGCTCGACACAAAGGCCGTTTCCGACATTCCGACCTTGCGGGCGATCTGCTGCATGTCGTCGGCGCTCAGGTCATCGGCGTCAAGAACGACCCCCGCGGGATTGCCGCCCTCGCCGTCCTTGACGAAGCCGTTCACGATCCGGACGGTGATCTGGCGGGATTTGGTGGTGGATATCATGTCATGTCTCCTTTCGTTGGGTTGCCCCCGACATAGGAAACCCGGCGCGGGATTTGGTTCATGAATTGATGAAAATTTCGCATGAATACGCTCCCCCGCACGACAGCCTTGCAGCCGCCGCGCCATTGCGGTCTTGTCAGGTCACGGCACACGGCCCCCATCACCTCGGAGCAGAACGACAATGAGCACATTCGAACGCTTCCTGACGCTTTGGGTCGCTTTGGCGATGGTGGGCGGGATCGCCCTGGGGATGCTCGCCCCCGCGCTTGTCCAGGCCATCGCCAGCGCCGAGGTCGCGTCGATCAACCTTGTCGTGGCGGTGCTGATCTGGGCGATGGTCTATCCGATGATGGTCAACGTCGATTTCGCCGCCGTGTCCGGGGTAGCGCGCCAGCCCCGGGGGCTCTTGGTGACGCTGACGGTGAACTGGCTGATCAAGCCCTTCACCATGGCCGCGCTGGCGGTGCTCTTCTTCGACCATGTCTTCGCGCCGCTGATCTCGCCAGAGGACGCCGCGCAATACACCGCCGGGCTGATCCTGCTGGGGGCCGCGCCCTGCACGGCCATGGTCTTTGTCTGGTCGCAGCTCACACGCGGCGACGCCACCTATGCGCTGGTGCAGGTGTCGGTAAACGACCTGATCATGGTGGTGGCCTTCGCGCCCATCGTGGCCTTCCTGCTGGGGGTCACCGACATCACCGTCCCGTGGGAGACGCTGGTGCTGGCGACCGTGCTCTATGTTGCTTTGCCGCTGGCGGCGGGGCTGATCACGCGTCGGATGCTGGGCAGCAAAACGGCGATCGACGCGTTCTCGGCGCGGATCAAGCCGCTGTCGATGATCGGGCTGGTGGCCACGGTCGCCATCCTCTTCGGCCTGCAGGGCGAGGTGATCCTGTCGCGGCCCATGGTGATCGCGCTGATCGCGGTGCCGATCCTGATCCAGAGCTACGGCATCTTCGCGCTGGCCTACGGTGCGGCCTTCGCACTGCGGGTGCCGCACCGCATCGCCGCACCCTGCGCGATGATCGGCACGTCGAATTTCTTTGAACTGGCGGTGGCGGTGGCGATCAGCCTCTTCGGCCTGAACTCGGGCGCGGCGCTGGCGACGGTCGTGGGCGTTCTGGTCGAGGTGCCGGTGATGCTGTCGCTGGTGGCCTTCGCGAACCGCACGCGCGGGCGATTTGCCCGCGGCGCTGCCTGACGCGGTCCGGGGCTGGCGAAAGCGCGCAGTCCCGCTCAGCCCGACAGAGCGTAGCGCCGCAGCAGTTCGAACCGCCCGTCCTCACGCTCACCATTCAGACAGATATCCTCCAGCACAAAAGGTTCCGGCAAGGGCGGCAGGTGGCGGGCGATCTGCTCGTGCACCGGTTCGAGCCGCGCTTTCGGAACCTTCCCGCTCAGCGTCATGTGGAACCGGAACTGATCGAGCACATAGGGATAACCCCAGGCGCGCAGCAGCGCCTCCTGCCTTTCGGTCAGCCCGGGTTTGCGGCGGCGCTCCAGCTCAGCCGACCCGGGCCGCGCGCGAAAGCTGTCCAGATCGGTCACGCAGGCCTCGGCGACACGGGCGAGACCCGCTGCGCACCCCACAGGCGTCAGCGCAAAGAACCGCCCCAGCCGCGTCAGCGTCAGCCCGTCGGCCCGGCCCGGGGCCGTGCGCGCGGCCAGCGCCGCGACGGCGGCCTCCAGCTGCGCCACGTCGCGACCCTCGGCCAGCCGGAACGGCGGCTTCAGCGTTGCGTGGAACCCGTATTTCCCGGGCGCTTCGGTCAGCGCCGCAATGTCCTCCACCTCCGGCTGCGCGACCTCCCGCGCGGCCTCGGCATCCCAGCCCAGCCACGCCGCCCCGAACGCCGCCAGCGCGCCGGGACGGGGCATGTAGTAGATCGCATAGCGGCTGTGGGCTGACATCGCATTTCCGGTTTTGCCGAGACCTGACACCTCTCATGTCAGGCCCCGCCGGACTTGCCAATGCCGTTGACGCCGAAGGTCAGAAGAGATCGGGCCGGGTCGGGCGCTGCGCCCAATAGACCTTGGCCGCCATCCGCAGCTGCGCCATGGCATTGTTCGCCGGGGCGGGCAGCCCATGCTCTGCCGCCAGCGCGGCCAGGGCGGCGCGGGTCTGCGGGCCGATGACCCCGTCCACCGCCACATCCGCGCCAAGGTCGCGCAGCAAAAGCTGCACCGCCCGCGCGACATCGCCACCCGGCTGGCCGCTCAGCATCTCCTGTGCCGCCTCGACGGCCTTTCCATTGGACAGATGCAGCGCCTTGGCGGCGCGCACCAGCGCCTCGGGCCGGGTCGGGCCGCTGACCTCGCCGTTGAGGATCAGGAACGCGCCGTTCACCCCGCCCCAACCGTCGCCGCGCGCAAGACCCAGATCGTACCATTGCAGCGCGTCAGCCTTGGTCTTGCCCGGCGCCTCGCCGCGCACGATCATCCGGCCCAGCGTCGCGGGCGACGCAGGATGTCCGCCAAGCGCCGCGCGCTCGAACTGGCGGTACGCCTCGCCGGGGTCCGGCGTCCCGTCGCGCAGGCCGTAAAGCGCTACGAACCCGAGATTGTGAAAGCCGTAGATGTCGTTGCGCGCCGCCGAGGCCTGCAGATAGCGCATCCCGCGTTCGGGGATGTAATGGTCGGTGTCGCGGGTCAGGAAATAGACCCCCAGCTCGTTCATCGAATAGGTGTGGCCCAACTCTGCCGCGCGGTCGAGCAGCTCGAACCCCTGCTCTTTCGCCGCCGCGTCCGCGCCATCGCGCAAGAGCCGCAGGCCGCGCGAATGCATGGCAAAGGGATCGCCCGCCGCGATCGCCCGATCCAGCAGCGCCTCGGCCCGTGCGGCATCCTCGGGCACATCGACCACGTCGCGGTCGATCTTGTCGGTGGTCAGCATCAGCGCCGCGGCGTTCATCGCCCGCACATGCCCCGCCTCCGCCGCCGCCTCAAAGCTTTGATAGGCCGCCTCGAAAAGCCCCGCCGCCTGCTGCGCCCGGCCCAGCTGGTAGCGAAAGCGCGGCACGTCGGGCGCCGCCTCGACCGCCGCTTGGCATTCCGCCAGCGCGGGGGCGATCTCGATCTCGTTGGGCAGACGGTAGAACCCCACCCCGCCCGGATCCAGCGCATCACCCGCCGCCAGGTCGCAGCCCTGCACCGCCATGTCCAGCGTCACCTCGACCGGCACCGGGCCGCCGGGCTGCGCCACTTCGATCACGAACCGATCCGCCAAAGCCAGCGACCGCAGGTCCGACCGCCGCTCGCTCAGCACCGGGCGGTAATCGAGCCCGACCAGCTGCCCCTGCCCCGGCGCATCGGTCACGTCAAAGGCCAGCCCTTCGGCCCCCAGCGCCCCGGCCAGCGCGCCCGCCAGCGGAACGCTGCGGTCATAAGCCAGCTCCAACGTCACCGCGCCCGGCAACGTCACCGGCTCGGGCCCGCGCGCCACCTCGCCCGCTTCATCCCCCGCCGCGACCAGCTGCACCGACGGCGCGGGCGGTGTTGTCAGAAGGTTTTCGGTTGAGACGGGCAGGGCGGCCTCGTAGCGTTACAACATGAGCAAACCTGACCCGTT